>JABWBD010000114.1 GCA_013360685.1 Pirellulales bacterium | reverse complement strand
GCCGTAAACGGCGGGCCTCCACCGCCTGCGGCGGAAAAACGGCCATGAATGGCCGTACCACGCAGGCGTGACGTTATACAAGTTGTGGGTAATGACGAGGCCTAATGCCCGGGGGTGTCGATGGCATCCGTGTCGGAATACCAACTGGAAAGGTGTCGGACATGTCTTACACTGGCAGAACCACTTTAGCGCGGCACTCTCTACTCAGCCCGATCGTGGCCGGTCTTTGCTGCTTGCCGGCGCCGGCAGCCGGACTGGCGGCGCCCGCCGGTCGCGGCATGGCGATCGAGTCGGCCACGGAAGACCAACACGCCATCCGCGTGGTGACCAACGCAGCGGAATTCGTCTTCCACAAGGCCGACCGCCGCATTTCGCTTTCCCAGCGGATCCCCGTGCGGCGATCGCTGGGGTCGATCTCGGGATTGCCCTTGGATGCGATCAGGCTCATCCGCTCTACCGACCGGGAATGCGAAATCTCTGGTGGTCCGGCGGCGGCAAGCGTCAAGCTCAGTTCAGACGGCCTCGTCAGGATCTGTCTGCCTGGTCCGGTTGAGGTCACGGTCCAGGGAGCCTATGAGCCGCGGTATCGACAGCACCTCGCTCACGATTTCTTTCTCCCCGATGAACAGGGCGGCCTGGCGATATACCTGATCTCCGGCGAAGCCCGTGAGGAACTGCCCGCAAGCTGGAAGGCAGGCTGGCCGGTCCGTTACCTGCTGAGCAAGCCTGGAGAGCTTTGGGTCGCGGCGTTTCCCCCTAAGCCCTTCGACTGGTCCCAGTCGCGCGAAACGATGTTGCACAGTTTCTCCTGCAAGCATCCCTATCCGTCGGACGACGACCTGCGCGCCTGGCGGCGTTTCGGTTCGGTGCTGACGCTTCATTCGTGGGTTTGGAAAGGCACCACGGGCAGCCAGTACGGCGTGGAACACGACAACTCCTACGAATCGCCGGATTTCGAGCCCAAGTCCGCCGACGAATTCCGCCGCGTGGTTCGCACCGCGCATGCCCTGGATATGAAGGTCATCCCGTACATGTCCCCCTACTACGCGGCCAAACCCACGCCGGCCGGGATCGACAAGTTCGTGGCGACCGTTGAAAAGCGAAAGCAGGAGCTTGGCTTCGACGGCGTGTATTTCGACGGCGCCTTCGCCTCCATTGCCTCCGCTTACGAGGTCGTCCTCCGCACGCGCCGCGTCATAGGCGACGACGGCATCCTGCACATGCACCTCACCGGCGTACCGGACATGATCTGCCCCTTCATCGATTGCCACGCCGACTACCTGCTCCGCGGCGAGCACGGCAGCCTCGATCAAGACTACGCGCGATGGTATGTCTCCTGCTACAACCTGGGCAATGCGATCGGCACCTTCTGTTATGACCGCCTCCGCGTAAGCTCGGGCATGATCGACCGGATCTTCTCGGTCAACGCGCGGCTCCCCTTCTGGGTCGACGACGGCACGTGGAACGGCGCCAAGTACCACTTGACCGAGCCGGAACAGCAGTTGATGATTCGCGAGTATTATCCAAGGCTCCAACAACAGCAAGAACCAAGCTCAAGGAAATCCCAATCATGCGATTGAAATCAATTTTGTTCGCGATGCTGGTCGCCGTGGGGTTGCCCGCGGCAGAAGCGGTTTTCCCGTAGCAGCGTTTCTCCGAGACGCTGGAATCCGAGGCTCGGAGAGCCGCGGCCATAGGCTCACTGGCAAACCCGTTCCTGCCGCTCGCCTTACGGAGTCTCCACCGGTCCCAGCCGGAACTCCGGACGGGCCTTCATCTGGACCGCCGCATGGCTGTAGAACGGGTACACGCTCCACTCGACGCAGGTCAGGATGTCCGGCCTGCCGTCCCCATCGAAATCGCCGATCCAGGGATGAGGGCCGTGTGCCGTCACCTTGATCGGCTCGCCGAAGCACGAGAGGGCCTGCGGCAGATCGAACTTGGGCGCGGCCTTCGTGCCGATGTTCCGCAACAGGTAGATGCTCGACGGGTGCGACGAACCGGCGCAACTGTAGATCAAGTCCAGCAAGCCGTCGCCGTCCCAGTCGGCGGCACGGAACGATTCGGTCCAGTGCTCCTTGCGGCCCACGACCGAGTCGTCCAACAGACGCCCGTCGGGCAGCGTCAAGGCATGGTCCTTCTTCAGCCGCAGCTTGCCCGCGGCGTCACGGTACTGCACGAAGAGCGTGGCCTTCCGCGTGGCGCCGTCGTGCGTGATCAAGTCGGTCAGGCCATCGCCGCTCCAATCGGCAAAGGCCGCTCCGGTTCGCCAGAAGAACGGCTGACCTTCTTCCAGTTCGCCCTCCCACCGCGTCATCAGGACGCGGCCGGTCGCGGCACGCTTCTCCGGCGTGTCTTCGTATCCGTCGGGATCCAATTGCAGGCGAGGGCCGAACCGCGGCTCCCGGCGCGTCCCTACATTCTTGTACCAGAAGATCCGGTTCGAACAGTTCGGCAGCATCAAGTCGGGAATCTGGTCGCCGTCCCAATCGACGTAGACCGGATAGGGATAGCCCATGTTGTGCTTGTACTGTTCGCAGCCGGGATAGACCAGGCTCATGAGGATGCGGATTGGTTCGCTTTCAGAGAGTATCGGCTGCGCCTCGGCGAAGGCGGGCTGGGCGTTGGAGCCTTGGTTCATGAGAACTCTTGGCCAGCCGTAGCCGCCGCCAACCAAAAGGTCCAGGTCGCCGTCGCCGTCCCAGTCGCAGACGCACGGCCAGGCCTGGTCGCTCAGGGCCAGGACCGCCGAGAGCGATTCCGCCCGGCCGCATCGCTGGTAGGCCGGCTTTGTGCCCGAAAGCGGCTGCCGCTCGTAAAACGAAAGCTGCTGCCAGACTTCGCTTTGGACCAACAGCCCCTGCCGCGACCCGTCGGTTATGGCTGCCGCGGAACTGGGCCAGAACTCGTTGATCTCGCCGAGCGTGTCGGACGGGGCAAACCGCGGCGGGTTTCCTTCCAGCCGCTTGCGCCAGGCCACGCTCTGCAGCTCCGATTTCCCCGGCGGCCCGTCCACCAGGCACACGGCGTCCAGCCTGCCGTCGCCGTCCACGTCGTCGAAGCATGCGCCGCGCCCTGCGTCGATCGCCACCGCCGCGGCCAACTCGACCGGCCAGCCTTGGGCACTGGTGTTCTTGAGATACGTGCCGCCGATCACGAAATCGACCACGCCGTTGCCGTCAAGATCCACCGCGCGGCAGGGCTGCCATTCGCTGGTCTGGCGCGGCACGCTGCCCGAAGCAACGAACACCGGCATTCCGCCTTCGTCGCGATGGCCCGAGTTCAGGTAGAAATACAGCCGGTCGCCGCGGCTGGGACAATAGACCACGTCGGGCAGGTTGTCGCCGTTCAGATCGGCCAGGTCGGCCGTCATGTACACGCACTGGAAATGCTTGAACTCGGCGGCTTCGAGCGTGTCCTTGTAACGAATCCGCACCAGGTCGCCAAACTCGAAACGGTCCGTGCTCCCCACGCGCGGATAGCACACGATCCCGTCCCACGGCCAACCCGGCCGGTACGCATAGTTCCAGGTGCCCACCAGGTCGGCCTTGCCATCGCCGGTGAGATCGACCAGCCGGGACGGGAAGGCCAGGGTAATGGGCCGCGGCGCCGCGGCGTTGTAGCGCACGAGGTCGCCCACGCCCACCAGCGGCGTGTGCTTCTGCACCTCGAGGGCCGGGCGCTGGGCCGCGGTGCGAAAGCGGATCTCGAACGCCTTATGGCTCGGGTCGTCGATCACCCACTCCAGACGCCCGCGATCGCCATACGCGAAATCCTCGTTGCGCGCAAACGGTACCGGTCGGCCCGCGGCCTGGTCGATAATCTCGATCGAGTTGGGATCGAACACGCCGGGAAGCCCGGCGTCTCGGAGGAGCCGCCCGAAGTCGATGGCCGGATTCATGGGCACCTTGGGACAGGGCAAGTCCGAGGTAACCGTAAGGGAAATGCGATAGGCTCCGCCCGCGCCTGGATCCGAAAGGACCAAGGTGCTGAGCACAAGGGCACAAACAGACACGGACGACATGGTTGTGGTTCTCCATTTCGCTCGGGATCGCCCCGGCCTTCGCCGCTTCGGCGCGGTAGGTATCAGCATAATCGGAGTCGTCGCCGCTGAAAACGGCGCCCAGGGCCCTTGCCCGCGCCAAGGGAGCGTTGGATGATACCAGGCACAGCCTCCCCTTGATTTTTCCGTTGCAGGCAAGTAGGAGATCACGACATGCAAGCGAGACCGCCCATCGCCGCGATGGTTGGTTGTGCCCTTCTGTTGGGCTTCCCGTCCGCCGGCCGCGCTGAGGACATCACGCCCGAGGCCGACTTCTGCGAGTTCCCCACGGTCAAAGACGCGCGCCGATTCGGTTGGGATGCCGAGGCGACCAACGGCAAGCCCGTTCTGGAAGTGGTTTCCGACTGCAGGGTCGGGCGCTATGCGGTCAAGGGCCGGGGCAAAGAGTTCATGGGCGACTGGGGGACGCTGGTTCTTACCAAAGACATCGATCTTTCCCAGGCAAGCAAGGGAGACAAGATCGTTTTCTACATCAAGCAGAATGTCTCCTCCGGAATCTACCTGAATATCGAGGGAGGACTGGTGTATCGCAGTATTCCCGTGTCCCGCGATCAATGGCAGCTAGTGGAAATGGACCTGGATCCGGGACAATGGACCTGGGGAAGCGGCCGCGATGGGAAGTGGGGGCGGCCGAAACGATTCGCTTTTTATGCCCGGGAGTTCACTCGCCCAGAACACTATCTCATCATTGACGGCTTGTCCTTTCGGATCGGGGGGAAGCTGCTGAAGGCTGATATCCCGCCCAGTCAGGAACCGCGTCCGGACGAGACCACCCTCCTGCCGGTTCAGGCAGCGCAAGCCGTTCCACCCGCTCGGACGCTCGCGCCGCCCCCCAAGCCCGTTTCGGAGGCATGGGCGACTGCCGCGTTGGAGCCATTTCCCCAAGAGAACGAGCATGCCTGGCTGCTGGGCAATGCTCACGCCGTTTGGGCCGTCTCCAAGCAGAACGGCAGCATTCTTGGCGGATGGAATCGCGCCGACCGCCGGCGATGCCTGCAAACCATCGAAGGCGGGTACTTCCTCGAAGACCGGAAAAGCCTAATCTCGGCTTCGGAAAACGGCGACAGCGTCGCGAGCAGCCGCCTCTTGGCCGACTCGCAGGAGCTGCGGATCACTTGCACGAACAGCGAACTGAAGAATATCGAGATAACCAAGACCTACGCGGTCCGGGGCGGCACGCTGTCGCGCACCATCCGCTTTGCCTCCGGACAGGCCGAAGCGCCATGGTTTCTCTCCTACCGAAGCGAGGCGCGGCTTGACCCAGGGTTTCGCCAAGAGGGCAGCTACGTGGGGGCCGGGGCATTCGGGCCGATCGAGGCCGCCACCGACATCTCAGAGGAAAGGCAGCCGTTGTTCTACACCAACTCCCGCGGGATGGTCCTGAGCAATCCCGTCCGCGGTTACAGTCTCGCCCACTATCGGCTGAAACAGGACGAGGAGTTCCTGCTTCCCTGGTGGTCCTATAGCCGGGCCGAATCGGCCAAGGACTGTTTCTACTACACCCCGGCCGGATGGAAGATGCCGATGGGCATTTCGAGACTCGCCCCGGACGGAAGCGTCTCCTACGAAGAAGAGGTGGCGATCGTCCCCGGCAACTACCACGACTTCGTCACGAAAGACTACGGGACTCGCGACGTCGTGCGCGGGGATCTCGACAGCCTCGGGTCGGTGCCGACCTGGCTGGCGGACGTCAAAGTCTACTGCGTCGACGGCGGAATGGATGGCCGCGACTACACGGACTTCAACAGCATCAAGCGCATGGTGGAGGTGACGGACGAGGGCCATATCCTGGTGCTCGTCAACCTGGCGGGTCACAACCTCGCCGATTACTACGTCGACCAGGGGCTTGTCGGTCTCCACGGCGGCCTGATCACCGGCCCGGAGCTGCGCGAGTGGATCCAAAAGATCAAGGGCATCTCCCCCCGAATCAAGGTCGGCATCTACTGCTATATGGACATGGCGCGCGGCGATGCGCGATTGTGTAAGCAACACCCCGAATGGTTCCGCGCCAAGGACAAAGAGGGCAACCCGGTCGACCATTTCGCCGGCTTCTGGGACAGCCGCACGACGATGTTCAACAGCCCCGACTGCCGCAAGGCGGTCCTCGACCAGTACGACCTGATGTTCAGATACCTGAAGCTGGACTTCATCTACCTCGACGACGCTCTGACGAACAACCTCGTCAACTGGGAGACGGGCGAGGTGCTCCGCGACGCGGACTGCTACGCCTTCTTCCGCGGCATGCGCGAGGTCGCCCACCGCAACGGCCCGGACAAGGCCCTCTTCTTCAACGGCACCGGCAACCCCTATGGCGACATCGAATTCATTGAAGCCTACGGCCGCCTGGCCGCGGACTTCTGGCGCCCGTTTGCGGGCGTCGGCCTGGGCGTCGAGACGTTTCTGATCAATCGGCCGGGCGTACGCGTGATTCCGCTCTATTGGACGCCGCCGCTCGGCCGGGAATACGTGAATCGGGTTCTCGCCCTCGGCTGGATCCCCGCGCTGGAATACACGCCGGTCGTCGACGGGCGCCCCTTTGTCAGTGCCTCCTACGAGATCGGAAACACGGACCCCGTCAACGCGGATTACCAGCCCGACTGGAAGAAGCAGAAGGATCTCAAGATCGAATCGTACGCGGTGAGGAGGCCGGCGGACGGCGCCGCGGTGCTTTCGTTCATCAGCCACGAGGATCGCCCCTCGCGTCAGACAGTCAGCGTCCAAAGCGCCACGCTGGGCCTGGACCCCAACAGGCCGCTTTATGTTTGGCTTTATCGAATCAAGGACGCCACGGCGTACCAAGGTTTCACCACCGAGAGACTCCTCAAGTCGGTTTATGCCCAGACCGGCTGGACGCTCGACCTGATCGCAACGCCCGAATTCCGGTATGCGGGCGAGTTCAAGGATGAGCTCTCCCTGGACGTGGAGCTTCAGCCGCTTGTGCTGACGATGCTCGTCGTCAGCAATGAAGCGGCGGCCGTCTATTCACTCGACGACCTGCCGATGAATTTCCTCTTCGCCAAGGCCCGCGGGGTGGGCCTGACGACTTCCGTTGACCTGAACCGGAAGGAGATCCTCGTGGACTCGGACTCCGAGCGCGACCGATGCGAAATCGTGGGGCTCGTCGCTCCGGACTGGAGCGTGAAGGAAGTCTCCCTCGACGGCAAGGCGGTCTGCCCCGGATGGATTGCCTTGGGCGACACGATCGCCCCGTCGATCTCCGTCGGACGCAAGCGCCATGCGGTGCGGATCCTCTGCGAGAGCCGAGGCTGGACCGTCCTCAAGCTGCAAGGGGTCCACGCCGCCTTGACCGACAGGGCCGTCGAGATTCGCCTCCCGCCTGCTGCAGAAGCCGCCTCGGAGGCGCTGGTGGTGATACGGCGGAAAGGGGACATGCTCTTCAACCGCATGGTAAAGAAGGAAGAGGGCGTTTTTCGCGTCCCGCTGGCGCCCCAACGTGGAGGAACGTGTGAGATCGCAGTTAAGGCAGTACAGCTTCCGACGGGGCTGGCAAAAGTGGACGCGCCTTCCATTCAGCTTTCGCTGCCGAGCAATCCGCCGGACCTGGGGCTTCCGCCACTGTCGCCCGGGACCATTTCGGAGCGGAAGGAAATACTCGAGGTCAACAAGAGAATTCTCGGCCTCGATGTCCTGAGAACGGGCATCCATACCACGCCGACCACCGTTCCGCCATTCCAGACGGAGTTGAAGGGCCTTACGGTCGAGGTCTTCCCCGACACGCTCACGATCGACGCCGGCACGACTCGCAAAATCGAGGGCTATCTCGGCGCTGCTTTCGGCGGTTTCGAGATCAAGGAACTCCGGACGGTGCGTGTCGAACTCAACAACACCTACGCCGGAGCAACCCATATCCAAGCTCCCAACGTCCACACGCACTTGTACTACCCCAGCGAGCGTTTGTTTGCCGGCATCATGGTTGACTATCACACGGGCTCCGGCTATACCAAACGCGTTGCGATGAGCGTCGGCGTTGCTCACCCCGACTGCAATACCCCCTTCCCCAGTTACGGCAAAGGCGCCAAGCCCGACCAGGTGGTCAGTCTCGGGCCCGTCGTCCTGGAAGGGACGAAGAAGGAGTTGGAGCTGGATCTGTCGCAGTATGCGCCTGCGGGATGGGACGGGCAGGTGTGGTTCAGCGTCGGGAGCGACTGGGCGCTGCCGGGACGCCGTTTGACCGCCCGACTGCTTTCGGCCAATGCAACGCCCGCGGGAAAGGCGGCCCCCGAGGGCACCGGTGGGGAACATGCCTCCGGCGCAAGAGAGGAGCAGCGGTGAATCGGCACCTCCGGGAGAGTTTGATGCAAGGGATCCTTGAAGCAACGGTTGCGGCCGGCCTGTGGTTGCTGGCGTCGCTCGGATTGGCTGAAACGGCGGCCGACCATCGGCCGCCGCTGGACAAGAAGCCCTACCTGAAAACCGTTTGGAGCCATGCCAATCCCTGGTGGCCGCCGAACAAGTCGCGGACACACGGGGAAGGCGGCCCGGACTTCGCCTGGCACGTGTATTCCGACGACGCAGTCACGATGTGGAAGCAGGTGGCCGAGCGCTGCGGCGCGTATGGCCTCACCGGCCTGCAAATGGAAGTGGTGGCCGACAATGCCGGCTACGTCGAAGTCTGCAAAGACGTCGCCGAGGGATTCCGGCAATCCGGCAAAGCGATGTTCCTCCAGCCTTTCATCAGGGGGCACGCCACCAGCGTCGATGAAGCGACGCGCCACTATCGGAATACGTTCGACCGGCTCGCTCCGGAGCTGCATGAGCATCCCAACTTCTATCGTTTGGGGAACTCTCCCGTGGTGGTGATCTACGATCCGTCGACCTTGAAGCCCGCCGAGTGGGGACAACTGATGGAGGCGGTCGAGAAGAAGCACGGCCGGATCGTCTGGCTGGCGAATGCCGCGCAAGCGTCGGCCGAGTGGGTGCGGGAATACCTGCCCTATTTCGACGGCATTTCGATGTATGCCAACTGGTCGGAGGAAATGCAGGCCGGCGTGTACGGCGCCTTGACGGAGGTCCTGCATCGCGAGTTCCCGCAAAAGATTTTCGAGGGAGCGGTCCACACAACCTACCTGGTGCATTTCCACTACGGCGGCGTCGTTCCAAGCCTGACGCAGAAATACCGCAACTCGTGGGACATTGCGCTGAAGGCCGCGCCCGACTCGCTCACCATCACCAACTGGTTCGATACCTACGAGAATTCGCACATCATGCCCAGCTACGAGCGGGAAGACATCCTGCTCCGCATTGCGCAGCAGCGCCTCGCGCACTGGCGGTCGCAAGAGCCGGCCCGGACCGCCGCTCCGGACCTGTATGTGGCCAACACCACCAACGTGCTTCTGGGCCAGCCGCTCGAGTTCGAGGTCCTCGGTTTTCCCGTGGACGGCGGAGAGAAAGGGGTCCGCGTGACGCTGGAACTCTGCGACGAGCGCGAAAACGTGCTCCATGCCTTCCCGGCCCGAGAGATGCTTCTGGATGAGCTCCGCGTGGCCCGCTTCGAGCTGCCCTCGCAGGAACTCGCCGCGCAGAGAGCGATCCGGCCGCGATTGACTTGGGCGTGGGGCCAACAGCCTCCGGCAACCTCGCACCTGCTGCCCCCGACGCATCTGGCAGCGAGCCTTCGGCCGCACCTGCTCTTCTGGTGCCGCTCGATGAAGCGGATGATTCAGACCGCCGACAGAAAAGACTGGCTCCTGGGAGGCGCGCATGCCGGCGGCACCGCCCGGTTCGCGGGCGACGGCGTGACGCCTCTGGTGAGCTTTGCCTACTCCGACCGGTCGTCGGCCGACGAGGTGGATCGGGGCGGAGGGTGGGTCCGCGTGCTCCGCAACGGCCGCGAATTGGAGAGTTTCGCCAACTGGAATCTCAAGTTCGCCACCTTGCTCCGGCTGCCCGATCCGGGCGCCGCGCTGGACTGGTATCAGCTCGAGCTGGAGAACGCCAACGGCGGAAAATATCTTTCGCCGGCCATTTGGGTATCCGCGGAAAAGCGGCCGGGCATGGTGAAGCTGCCGATTCTTCTGCCCGACGATTCGGTCGGCGAGGTGTCGATCGAGGCCGCGCGCGTGCCGTTCTTCCAGTACGACTGCCGGCGGCAAACCGCCCCTCTTCTGTACGACAGTTCCGGTTACGAGCACCACGGCTATCTGGGCGGGAAGGGATACGGCGGCGGCCACCTCGCCCGCACCGGTTATCGCCATGAGCACACCGGCTGCGTGGCCCCGGCGGCAAGCGACGACGTTCCGACATGGAAAGCCGATGGCGAGTCGGGATTCCTCAAGTTCAGCGGCCGGGACTACGTCATGATCCAGGGCGGCACGGCCTTTCCCTATGCATCGACCTATGAGCTGTTCGTCAGGCCCGAGGCGGTCGGTTCCCGTCAGGCAATCCTGGGAGCAGCCGGGGGACAAGTCTCGATCGCGATGAACGAGGACGGCAAGGTGGAGGCGACGCGTCTGACTCCCGCGGCAGACGCGACCGGAAAGATAACCGGCCACAAAGCGCTGACGCTCACGTCGCGCGACACGCTCGAGCCCGGCCGCTGGACGCACATTGCGGTGGTCTACGACCTGCGGGACCTGCATCTATACGTCGGGCGGAAGTTGCAGGCAGAAGCGGCGTGTCCCCCGTGGCGATCCCACGAAATGATCAATGCGGTGGTGGTGGGCGGCCTCTGCCGGTTTCCCTACGACGCGGTCCCGCAGTTTGTGGGCGACCTTACGAAGATCCGCTTCTACGGCCGCGATCTGCGTGCCGACGAGTTTCTCGACGAACAAGGAGTGCCCAAGGGGACTTAGGAGCTCCCAAGGATTGACTTAGCTCGGCGGATCCTTGTTTGTCCGGGATCGCCGAATTGAAATGAATCGCGTTGCACCATTCTCAGCCCAACAAGAGGAGTGAGCCATGAAGATTGCAGCCTGCACGTTGTCTCTCGTCGTCCTGCTGGTCGCATCGCCCGCGCAATCCCAAGAAACCCGTCTTCCGGCCGGCGCCGCGCCGAAAACGGCGGTGGGAAAGATGACCGGCACCGGGCATTGGATTACCGATGGGGCGGAAGAACTGAAACTTCCGCATTGCGGTCCGTTGGTGCGACTCGGAGACGGCAGGCTCCTGGTGATCAGCGGCGGCCGAGCGTTTGCCAGCCCCGACGAGGGAAAGACTTGGGAAGAACAGTCGTCGCTGTTGAAAGACGCCGGGCAGTATGCGGCCGCCGTCGGCCGCAGCGCCCTGCGGACGAAAAAAGGGACGATTCTTGTGCCCTTCATGAATACGAAGAAGGAGAAATGGACGTGGACCGTCGAGCAGACCGACGCTCCGGGCGCGGTCCTGCCGACGTGCGTCGTTCGCAGCACGGACGAGGGCAAGACCTGGCTGGAGCCCCAGACGCTCCACGACGACTGGACCGGCGACCTCTCCGCCATCCTTCAGACCCGCTCCGGCCGCATCGTGCTGACCTCGATGCGGTTGCTCCACTCTCCAGGCCGCCACACCGTGCTCACCTACTACTCCGACGATGAAGGCGCCACTTGGAAGAGCAGTCACGTGCTCGACCTGGGCGGTTCCGGCGACCACGACGGCACGATGGAGGCGGCGCTGGAGGAACTCACCGACGGGCGGCTCTGGATGCTCATCCGCACGAATTGGGACAAGTTCTGGAACGCATGGTCCGACGACGGCGGGGCAAGCTGGCGGTCCATCGCCCCCTCGCGGATCGACGCCAGCAGTTCGCCCGCCTTCCTTCGCAGGCTGGCCAGCGGCCGCATCGCCCTGGTCTGGAACCGCTGCCGGCCGCAGAACGTGTTGGAGATCGCGCGGCGCGGGGGCGACGGCCAGGTTTCCGCCGTCCCGGCCAGTTGGCACCGCGAGGAGCTTTCCCTGGCGCTCTCCGGCGACGACGGGCGAACGTGGACCGACCCGGTCGTCATCGCCCGCAAGCCCGGCGGCAACGTTTCGTATCCCTATCTCTTTGAGCCCAAACCGGGCGTGCTATGGGTGTTCGCCGTCGCCGACGGGCTGCAAGTGAGTCTCCAGGAAAAAGACTTCGTGGTGAAAGGCCCGTAGCGGCAAACGGTTGCAGGACCGGCGAATGAACGAGTGCCACCGTCCAGAGAAGTGATCCGTTACGTCCCCCTCTCGCTCCCTGCATGGTAACCGAACGATTCGTCGAGGTGTGCGACATGCGAAGCCCTACGATGATCAACGCGTTCTCCTTCGTGCCGGCCGTGATTCTCCTGTTCTTGCCGGCCGCGGTTCCGGCCCAACCGCCCGTGCCGAAATCGCTCAGGACGCCCCTTCCGCCCGACACGATCGGCGTATTGAGCAGCGAATTGTCCGGGCAGCGGATCCACAACAACCTAGTCAGGCTCGCCGGTGCGCCGTGGCTTCGGACGGCCGCGGAATTCTCCGACACCTTTTACGAATCCCGGGCGATCCACGACTTGCTCCGCGAGTACGGGGTTTCCACAACGCGTTTGGAAAAACACCCCGGCGCCGGCACGTTCGAATATCCGACGGAAGGTGAGCTCCGGATGCTCGAGCCCCAGAAGCGGCTCGTCGCATGCCTGGAAGCCGACCCGGCCCTGGTGGCCCGCGGGTCCAGGACGGCCGACATTACGGGCGAACTGATCTACCTCTCGCCAGCGGAATTGGAAGCCGTCGGAAAAGCGAGCCAGCCCGCTCCGCCGGCTTGGCGCGGCAAGGTGGCCCTGCTGTGGTCGCACCCGTCCGGCCAGGATGCCAAAAAGCTCGCCGATGCGGGAGTCCAGGCCGTCGTCGCGTTCAATGCCCGCGACCGTTATACCGACCCCAACCAGGCGGTCTACTCCTCCGGCTCCTACGAGCACGATCCGCTCGCGATGGGGCTGACGGTTTCCTGGCGGCAATGGTCGGAACTGTTGGAGGATCTGCATCTGGGCAAGAAAATCGTGGTCCGCGCCAAGGCACGCGTCGAGAAGGTTCCGGACCGTTCGGAGACGGTCTACAGTTGGATTCCGGGAACCGAGCCCGACGGCAAGGGCGTGCTGTTCACCGCCCACCTGTTCGACGGCTACGTCAAGCGCGGCGCCAACGACAACATGAGCGGCTGCGCGATCCAGTTGGAGATCCTCCGCGCGGTTCGCCGGCTGATCGTGGACGGCCAGTTGCCGCAACCGAGAAGAACCATCCACTTCCTCTGGACGAACGAGGTCTCCGGGACCTACGCGTTCCTGCAAGACCACCCCGGGTTCGGCGACCGCGTCAGCATCGCGATCAACATGGACATGGTGGGCGAGGGACTGCGGAGCAACAACGCCGTGTTGAGGATGGGCCAGTCTCCCGGGCACCTCCCCTCGTATATCGACGGGCTGGCCCGCTCGATCTTGAACTACGTCTGGCGGACCAACGACGTGATCTTCATGGCCGATGGACCTCGCGGCCGGCCCGGCGGGCAGTATTTCCCGGTCCCGATGGTCGAGAAGAACGGTTCGAGCGACGCCTTCCGCTTTGACATCCGGCCTACGATGGGCGGGAGCGACCAGATTTGCTTCCACAACCCATCCGTCGCGGTCCCCGCCATCATGCTGCTCATCTGGCCCGACCTCTGCTATCACGCCGACACCGACACCCCCGACCGGTCCGACCCCACGCAGTTGAAACGCGCGGCCTTTATCGGGGCTGCCTGCGCGTGGGCGGCGGCCTGCTGCACCGACGACGTGGCCGCCGGCCTGGCCGAAGCCGTTTCCGAATACGGGTTCCTGCGAGTCGCCGAGCGCGAACTCCCCCGGGCCCTCGGCCGGCTGCAGGCGGCCGATGCCGCGAAACTGCCGTCCGAAACCGCACAGGCGTTGGCGCTCGTTTCCTTCGGCGCCGGACGGGAACTGGGTGCGCTTGGGAGCATCGCGGATGTCTTCTCCGGATCGGAACCGGCCCGAAAGTCGCTGGAAAGCAGTCTCCAACCGTGGGAACTCTACCGCACCGCGCTCGGCAACCAGATCACGCAGTATGCGGCTTTCCGGGCCGCCCAGTTGAAAATCGATGCCCCGGCCCCGCCGCAAAACAGTGTACTCCAGCAGCAGTACGAGAAGATCATTCCGACAATGGCACCTGCGGTCAAAGGGCGGCAGTTCGATCTCTCCGCCGACGAGAAGTACAGCCAGGCCATGAAAGATCGGCCCGATGCGATGAAAACGCTGGGGATTACGCGGGCGCAGGCGACGGCGATCCTCAACTACGTCAACGGCAAACGGTCGATCGCCGAAATCCGTACCGACGTTGCCGGCGACCTGGACGAAGCCGTGCCCTTGGAGGGGGCCGCCGGGTATCTGGAACTCCTCAAGTCCGTGGGATGGGTGGTCTACTGAATCGGGCCGGCGCGCGAATGTTACTACCACCAAACGGTTCTCGGCAAGCTTCACCGTAAGAACTGAGCGTCACACCAACCCGAATCGGCACGCAATTCTTGGTGTCGTACAGGTCAAGCAGTTTACGTTCCATTGACGAAATCGCTGTGCATGGATCTTGGAGTCGCTGGTGCGTGCGATCCGTGCCGCGCGCGACACGGCGGAACTCGACAACTTTGTCACGATCGAAAAGCTCAACGATGCGGCTATCGGTCAGACTGCGGACGTTCGGCGAAGTCTCCGACCGTGCCGGGGCTCGTCCGCCTCTTGGCAACGCGGTAGAATACACTGTGGATGGTCAGGAATATCAGACGACCAAGAACGGACCGGAAGCAATGGAAATCGATGACCGGATCGAGCAATTCGGATTGTGGTCGGTGTTCCACAAGCACCTGATCTTGGAATGGTTCGCCGTTTTGCGCGACGAATTGGGCGGTGACTACTGGGTCGACATGGAAAATGAGATCTTGCTCGTACCACGGCCGTCGGGACCGGCGAGGCCCGTCGCAGCGGATGTCGACGTCACGCGGCGTGCTCCACCAGGCTCGGCGGCAGCAGGTGTTTTCGTTGTCACGCCGCCGCGTGTGGAAGTGGACGAGCCGATCGGGGAATTCGAGCAGAGCTGGATCGAGATCCGGCGACGGGACTGGCCCGATCCCCGCGACCCGCTTGGGGCGCGAGTGGTTGCGGTTCTCGAACTGGTTTCGCCGTCGAACAAAGGATCTTATGGAAAAGGCGATCTCCGAAAGTTTCTGGCAAAACGGCAGGACTATCTGTTGAGTACCGTGAGTTATACCGAGATCGACCTGCTCCGCCAGGGTGTCCGCGAGGTGCCGTCGGCGGTTGAGAATGTGGCCGAGCATGCGTGGATTGCCTGGTCGACGCAAGTCCAGGAGCATTCGCGGCGTTTCTGGGCTTGGGGCTGGGACCAGGGGGAGAAGTCTCCGACGATCGTTTTCCCCTTGGACTTTCCTTACACGCACAGCCTTGATCTAGCAGCGACCTATGAACGCGCCTACCACATCAATCGCTGGCCCCACCGGCTGCAGCCGTTTGAACTCCGCAAACCAGGCCAGCCCGAACCGACCAAAGGATGACGAGCGTGTCGATCGCGTCGCAGGCATTTAGATGAGGATGCTGCCATGCCTTCGACGTTTTCGGGAATGGACCCCTGCCTGGAAGACCCGAGCAACGTTGCCCGGAACCTTGTCATGACGGGATGTTTCTGGTATCTCACAGGGACGAAGTCTGCGATGGCCTGCGGGCCGCGGTCCCCATCAAGCCCGGGAGCCGTTTAGCTCCACGGCTTGCGCCTCGACGAGCCACTGGAAACCTCGGGCAAGTCATCGAAAGGAGAATGCTGTGCGAGCCACGTCTCACGCCTCCCTATGTTCTCGTCGGCAGTTCCTCTCCGGCTGTGCATGCCGTGCCGGATGTGCGGCGGCGGGGCTGCTCTTGCGCCCTCGCCCGACCTTTGCCGCCGTTTCCGCGGGGATGGTCAAGCCGGTCGACTGGCTCAAAGCCCAGACGGCGCCCCAATTCGCGCCGCACTCCACGCTCCCGCCGCTTACCCGGTGGGGCTGGGCGATGTCGTTCGACGTGGCCAAGGAGCTTGCCGATCGCTGGGGATACGCGGTCGAGTTCTCCGGCTACGTGAGCGAGGCAGTCGCCGACGAGGCGCTGCGGAACCCCGACGGCCGCAACGGCAGGTGTCTGGCGCTCGTCGCCGACAATCCGCAGAAGTACAAGCTGGGCGTGCTCGTCGACCGCCAGTTCCCCAAGGAGATGCCGCCCGAGGCGTACCTCCGCGACGCCCAGGGCAATTTCATCTCGGACAAAAACGTCCCGAAGATGCTCAGCCCCGAGATGCCCGAGGAGTGCCTCAACGAGGCCGGACAGCTCCACGCCGTGGGGCTTGCCAAGCTTCGCGCTCGCTGCCCCATCGCCATCATCCAGAACGGCGGCGAGTACGGGCTGAATGTTATCGGCTGGGCCAAGAAGTACTGGGAGCAGGATCCCCGGGTGGTTGCCGCCAAGGGGAACCGGGGCTGGTACCAGTACATCTCCCGGCAAAAGGCCCGCGAGCAAAAGGCGATTGCCGACGCCATCCGAGCCGCCTTGCCCGGCCGCCTGCTCTATGTCTTCTACACCTGCGGGGGCGACACGCACCGCCACGGCACCGTCGAGACCTTCCACAACGACTGGGCGTGGGACTACGCCGACATGCGGGCCTGTGCCGACATCGCCACCAGCGAATATTACTACCACGACTTCAACTCGGGTTGGATCGGCCCCGACAACATGCTCACCCAGGCCCTCGGCGCGAAAGGCTACGAGCTGCGATTCAATATGAAGAACAGCTACGACTATGTCTGCCCGGGCTATAAGCAGGACGAAAAGGCCGGCGCCGCACCGGTTTGGGACCCGACACAGCCGATCGACAACAACGCGAAGGCCTTCGGCGACCTGCGGCTGTACGAGGGCTTCCTCAAGTGCCTGTATACCGAAGGGATGATCGGCGCGGTGGCGGGCTACTTCTCGTTTCCCCCGGGCGGGTTCGACGCCGCGTTCTCCCCCGACAAGCCGCCGCAATACCTCGTGCAGATGGTCATTCTCGGCCGCGTGCACGCGCTGTTCTCGCACCATGAGGCGTTCCTGCGACGAGGCGACCTGCTGCCCGGGCCTGAGAAACATGCGAAGGTCAAGGACCAGCCGGCCTACGAATTCCCGGCCGGCCGGCCGACCCTTCGGATCCTCGCCCGGAAGATGCCCAACGAGCCCCAATGGCTCATCACCGCCTGGGCGTCCGACGGCGTCGACGGCCCGGCGACGGTTGAGATCCCCGAGCTGGGAAAGATCACCGTCCAAGCCCGTGCCATCGCGACCGTCTACACGGCAACGCTCCAAAGCGGCAAGCCGGTTCTCCAGCAGGCCGATCTGTAGGCCGCACACGCCGTGTCCCGCCTGGCTTTGTTGGGCCTGACTGCCTTCTACGGGTTGGAGCGAGCGGTCAAGCAGGCACGCCGGCAAAAGCCGGCGGCAGGAGGACCGGAGGTGGCACCGCTGCGCGTCTTCTGGGGCCACATGGCCTCGTTCGCCGTCTACAACGCCCTGGTGGGCTATCTCCTGTTGCACCGTGAGGAACGCGGATTGGTAAACCTCGCTCTGTACGTCGCGGCGATGGTACTGCACTTCGTGGTCAATGACTACGGCCTGCGCCAGGACCACCAGTCCATAACACAACCCCCGAGACCACCGCAGCCAGGCGAAACGGCCACCACAGCAAATGACAAATCTCCCTCTGTTGACCGGAACGTACGTTTGGACCACAATGACCATCAGTAGGGACCTGCCCTTTCCGCTGATTTCCTGGAGGCCGCCATGAGACACCCACCGTTCCTCGGGCCCTATGCCAGCCGGCTCGTGCCGATCGCGCTCGTCCTGACGGCGGCCTCCGCGCCATGGGCCGCTTCCCGCTCCGAGGCCGCGGAACCTGTGGCACTTCGAGTCGACAGCTTCGCGGTCTCGCCGGCTCATACGCCCTCCGCCGTCGTCCACGTCAAGAACCTGACCCAGGCGTGCTACGAAGGCGTCGTCCGCGTGAAAGCGCCCGCGGGATGGAGCCTGAAGATGGAGCAGCAGAGTGTTGCCCTCGCGGCAGGCGACACGAAACAACTCCGCTATCTGGTGCAACGGGGCGTGGCGGTCGAGGAAAACTCCTATTCGCTGGAGGTCTCGGCCGCCGGGGCTGGCGCCACGGTGGCTCATCGGCAGAACGTGGCCGCGGCCAGTGCTCCCTATTTCAAGCCCCAGGTCGACGGCGATGCGAGCGACTGGAAAGATGCGATTCCCGTCACGTGGACCACGCGAGCCAAGGCGACCACGGTCAGCACGTACTGGAACCGTAAGCAGTTCGCCGTGCTGATCGCAGTGGCGGAAGATCGGCTCGTCCCCCTGGAGGCTGGAGGCTCGAGTAGAACCTTCGATGCGGTTCAACTGGCCATTTCGTCGCATGATGCACCGACAGACAGTGCGCCGGACGGAGATGCGGGGCGATATGAGTTTCTCTTGGCGCCGACCAGCCCTTCCGCCGGACGCTGCTTCCTCCTGGCGATCCCGGGGACAAGACTCGCTCAGACGCAATCGGTTCGGGAATTGGAAGCATTGGCCTATGGCGACGCCGAACTGGCCGTATGGCGCAAGGACGGAATTACCTACTATGAATGCGCGGTGCCCTTCAAGCTTATCCGCGACGACATCCCGCCCGGCGAAGGACGCGAGTTCTGCCTCTCCGTCCTGGTCCACGACCCGGATGGCACGGGCATCCGCGATTGGGGTGAAGCGGCCGGGCTGTGGCCCTGGCAGCGGAACCGCCTCGCCTGGAGCCAGTGGCAGGGCGCCGCCTGGGGCGAAAGGCCGCCTTTCGACAACAAAACCCCGTGGGGAATGTGCAGTTCGAAGTATTGAGATTCAACCGAAGGAGAGTTGTACCATGCGTTGGTCTGCAATTGCGGTGTTGTTAGTGCTGACGGGCGGCGCTACGATAGCGGCCGAGGACCGGTGGTCCAGCGCTCCGGCGAGACCCGGCGGAGACGTGGTGATGCGGATCGTCAGCGTCGAAGACGAGGATGAAAACCCGCTGGCGGCCGGAAAAGCGGCGGCCGAAGCGTTGAAGCGGGCGATGGGACCGTCGGCGCTCAAGGTGGTGCTCGTGTCGGAGTGCTTTGAGGACCGGGAGAACAAGGAGAAAACCCTCAAGGGAATCACGTCGGTGCTGCCGGAAACGATCGTCGTGGGCGGGGCCACCTATGGCTCTTTCACCCAGGACGGCTGCACCGATTACGATTCGGTCTGCCTGCTGGGAATCGGCGGGGACGGCATTGCGGTCTCCGCCGCCTTGGTAACCGATCTGGGCACCGCGAAGCTGACCTACGACGGCCACCAGGCCGAGATCCAAGAACTGCTGCACACGGCGGGCCGGAAACTTGCCGAAAAGCTTCGCCGCACCGACCAGGACCGCCTGCTGATCCTCGTGGCCGACGCCCATGCACCCAAGAATCAGTCGCTCGTGGAAGGCATGCAGCAGGTCGTGGGCAAGCCGTTTCCCATCACCGGCGGCTGCGCCAACAAGAACGCCGGCCAGACGTTCGTCTATTTCGGCGGCAAGGCCCATCCGGACAGCGCCGTGGCCCTGATGCTAGCGGGCGATTTCCGCGTGGCGCTCTCCGGCCGGCAGGCGAACGAGAACGAGAAGGTGATCGCCACGGCCAGGGACGGCGCGCAGGAGGCCCTCTCGAAGGCCGGTGGCAAACCGATCGCCGTCCTGGCGTTCAATTGCGCGGGCCGACGCAGCAAGCTGAAGAAACACGAAGACGAACTGGCGGCCATGCAGTCGGCCCTGGGCGAAGAAGTGCCGCTGTTCGGCTGCTACTGCGCGGGAGAGATCGGGCCGGTCGACATGGCCGAAAAGGGCGATGCCTTCTCGGGCGGGGCCGGATGGCACGTGATGTTCACCGTGCTGACGAAGTGACAAGAAGGGTCTTGAATTCAACCATCGGGAGATCATCCATGACAGAGCCGACGCGAAGAGACTTCCTGGGGACGACTGCGGCAGTTGCCGCCGCCGCTT
>JABWBD010000113.1 GCA_013360685.1 Pirellulales bacterium | reverse complement strand
CGCGGCGGACCGGTCGGGCGGGGCAGCGGCGCCGTTTGCGGAAACCGCACGTGCGGCGGCCGGCATCTGTGCGGCCAACCGGGCGATCCGCTCCGCGTCGGGCCCGTCAAGAACCGGTTCCCAGCGAGCGATGAACCGGCCGGACGACACTTCCAGGCCGGGCAGGAACTGCTCTCGTGCCACGAGCGATCCGGCCATCCGCAGGGCAAGCGACCAGAATGCCAGATCCTGGCCGACGACCACGCCGGGCGCCAAGGTCAACCCGCGCGCAGCCGAACTCAGAACGGCGACTGCCTGGTCGGCCGTCAGCCTCAGCGTGGTGACGGTCCACGGCGCCAACTCGGGCGCCGCACGCGAGGCGGGCGGATCGGCAATCAGCGGGCTGGAAGCCAGCGGCTGGCCGACCTGGGTCGGCAGCCAGACGGTGATCTCCTCCGCCGCAGTCTTTTCACCGCGAATCTCGATGGCCGCGAATTGGAGCGCCGACGCGATTTCATCGTGCCCGGCCTCGTACGGCAGTCGCTGGGGGCCCGCGGATCTCCCCTTTCGGCCTCGCCGAACCCTAGGCTTGTCGTCCGGCGGCCTTTCACCCCAGAGAGCGAAATCGCGGTCGGGGAGGACCATATGGAGGATGATCACATTTGCCGCTCCATCCGTGTTGCCGTTGAGATCGCGGCGGGCGTGCTATTGCCCCGGTCGCGGCGGGGCGAACTTGATCTTCTCGATCAGTTTTCCCATGCGGCCGTCGGGGGTGATGTATCCGGAAACCGCCGTGATCGCTTCGACCACGTACTCGTAGCGGAGGTCGAAGTCGCAGTCGAGTTCGGCTTCCAAGTTGGAGCCGCCCGGCCCGGCCTCATCGCCGATCATCTGTCGGATCTGCTCGCGCAGCCCGGGGAAATCGCGTCCCATACGCCGCTGGCCGAACTCGATGGTGGCCAGTTCTCCGTTGGCCGACGCTCGGAGGCGGATTTTGATGGGCGGCAGATCCTCGCTCACGGCCCCGGTGCTGGGGCCGGCCAGAGGCATCTTGATGTTGAAGTCGCCCTCGGGGACGGTAATCTTGAAAGTCATGATGAAGAAGGCGAGCAATTGAAACACGATGTCGATCATCGGTGTCATCTGCAGCTCGATCTTTTCTTCACCGCGACCAATTTTTCGAATCTTCATTGCTCAGACTCTTCCTAGGCAGCCAAAGACGCGTCTTCCCTCGGCAAACGCGAAAAAATCGCGTCTCACTCGCGCTGTTGCATCGCGCGGAGGACGAACTTTTCAAATCCCAGCTCTTGGGCGGTCCGTATGAGCGCCTGCACTCGTCCGGTCTTTGCGTCCCGGTCGGCGCGAACAATGATGTTGGCCTGCTTGAAGTCCGTTCCCTGCGCTTCGAGCAACTGCTTCTCGCGGAGCAGAAGGGGCTTGATTTCCGTCACCGGCACTTCCTCGGCACCCATAATCACGGTACTGCCATCGGTCAGTTGGAGAGTGATGGGAGAAGCCAGAGGAGCGTCGGCCGGCTTGGCGAGCTCGCTGGCGGGCAACTTGATCCGCTGGTTTTGATCGGCCTCGCTGAAGTTGATCGCCACCATAAAGAAAGCAATCAACTGGAAGGTCATGTCGATCATCGGGGTCATGTCCATTTCGACGCCGGATGCTCCCCCGCCTCCCTTGGTAACGCGCATAACGACGCTCCCGAATCATCTCTCTGGATCGCTAACTCTTCTTCGCGCTGCTGACGCTGGAGAAGCGGCTCATGAGACCTTCGCTGACAATGCCGACTTCCAGCACCAACCTGGCAAACCGGTTCTTGAGGATGTTGAAGATGGCGACGGCTGGGATCGCGAGGACCAAGCCGACGAGCGTGGTGATCAGGGCCATTGAAATACCATCGGCCAACTCCGAAGCCTTCGGCGTTGCGCTGCTGGTGGCAATGACGCGGAAGGACTGTACCATACCATCGACCGTGCCGAGCAAGCCGACCATAGGGCTAAGCGAGCCGATCAATGCGATGTAACTGAGGCGGTGCTCCAGCTTCATGTTTTCCTCTTCGCCGACCTCCTGCATCGCCTCGATCGCCTGTGCATAACCGGCCGAAAGCTTGGCAAGGCCGGCCGAAAGCACCTGGCCGAGAAACGACTCGTCGTTCTTGGCAAACTCGTAGGCTTCCTGATATTTCTTCTCGTTGAGAAGCTGTTCGAAGCCCTCGACCAGGGCAACCGGGACGATGTTGTCTCGCCGGGCGGCCAGGATGTTCATGATCAGCATGGCCACGAGCAAGAACGAGAGGACCAGGAAGGAGACTACGTAGCGAATGCCCAACGAGCGGTAGAACCAGCTCAGCAGCGATTCGCGCGGAGCGGTTGACCCTTCCGCTGCCGCATCACCGCCGGCCGCCGGCGCGGCAGGTGCGGCAGCAGCCGCCGCCGGTTCTGCCGGCAACTCGACGTTTGCCACCTCCGGGGCCGCTTGTTCCTGGGCCTGGGCCGCCGTAGCGTCCAACAGGGTCAAGAAGCAGAACGCGGCCAGCACCAGGCACAACAGCCCCAAGGAGCACATCGCAGCTCCCAACCAGCCAGAAAAGATCCGATGCCGCATAGCGACCTCCCACTTCACAGAAGAAAACTGAATGCTCTTACGTTCCGCTGAACGAGGCTTCTCAACCCCCCCAATGACCTATCGAAATACCCAGTCTCACCTTTCCGGAAACGCGGACACGTACCCTACATTTTGAATAGGATCAAGGCCCCGTGCACAACATCCGGGAGCCAGTCCCAGTTTCCGAATCGACCGAAGCTCTTAGTGTACCCTGGTTTCCGGACTGCGGTAAAGCACCTGTCATAACGATTTTGCGAAAACCGGGCGGCGCGGGGGCCCGGCTGTCGGCCCCTAGCCGCCCTGCTTGTACTGGTCGCGAAGAATCTGCTCCGCCCTGGCCGCACGGTCCGGCTTCTGGAGCTCTTTCCACAATTCGGCGAGGTTTTTCAGTGCCTCGACGTGGTCCTCCGGGTTGGTGAAATAGAGGACGTCGGTGTGGAGAAAGGCCATGAGGGCGTCTTTGGGGCGGTTTGCCTTGCGATGGGCCAAACCGAGGACGTTGTAGGCTTTGGCGTGCAGTTCCATCGCCTCGGGATCGGCTTTCTCGATGACCGCCTGGACCGCCTTTATGGATTCCTCCGCCTTACCGGCCTGGATGAGGCAGCGGGCGGTGCCCAAGGTCGCGGCGAGGCGTTGCCGGTCGGCCAGTTCGCCCTGGGCCTCGGTGTTGAGCGCCTCCTGGAACGCTTTCATTGCCTCCTCCGACTTGCCCTCGGCCATCAAGGCGCGTCCGATGGCCACTTTGGCGCGCATTTTATAGTCCGGCCAAGGCGCCTCGGCAACTTTGGCGTAGAACGTCTGGGCGGCGGAGTGTTTGCCGGCGGCCACCAGGAGGTCGCCGACGATCTCGGCGGCTTCCAGGGAATGGAAACTCTCGGGATTGGCCGACGCGAAGGACGCCATCGCGGAACCGGCTTCCGTGATCTTGCCGTTGCCGGCCAGGGCCAGTTTGGCGGCGGCATAGGCTTTAAGGAAATCCAGGTCCTGCTTGACTTCCGGGCGTTTGATCTCGGCGGCATTCACCTTTTCCAGGGCGGTGAGAGCGTCTTCAAAGCGGCCCGCGGCGGCGGCGGTCCGAGCGGTCTTCAGCAAGGTCGGCTCATCCTCGTAGACGACCATTTCGATCTCGTTCACCGGGACCTGCTTCGCGCCGCCGGCGGCCGGCTCGATGGTGACTTCCATCGCCGAGACCTTGGTAATTTTTCCGCTGAGCGAAGCGCTCGTCGTCTTGATCGAATCGGCCCAGACCATTGCCGAGGCAGCCAGCCAGAATGCCACCGCAACGGCCATGCATCGCCTTGTCATGAGAATGTCCTCTGCTTCGATTTTGGATTTTGGATTTTGGATTTTAGATTCTGGATTCAAAGATCCAAAACCAGTATCTCACCCAGTCTTGGCCACGGCCGGTTTGGTCTTCAGACCGTCGGCCTGTTTTCCGAGCGCCTTCTGGATCTTCTTCAACAGTTCATCGTACTTGCCGTACCACTCGTCGCCGCCCATGTCGGGATAGAGTTGCTGGACGCGGGTGACGTCGAGTTCGGCGAGCTTGAGGGTTTCGGTCTTCGCGGCGCCGCTTTGGCTCAAGGCCAGGTTGAACCGGCAGAGGGCCAGGTTGTGACGGGCCTGGTGGAAGGTAGAGCGGTACTGGTCGAGGCCGGCCACGCGGCGCGCGATGCCGCCCCAGCCCCATACGAGGTTTTTGTTGGCTTTCTGCTGCCCGCCCTTGATGGCAAAATCGTAATAGCCGGGCCGCTGGTCGCCCCACTCCTGGTAAGTCAGCGCGGCCTCGATCTGGACATCGACCCGGTTCTCCTTCTCGTTAAGAATGCTTACCAGGAGCTTCATCGCTTCCTCGTACTTGCCCATCCCCCTCAAGGCCGCGGCCATGCGGACCATGACGGTGGTGGAAGCGCCCGGCTGGGGTGCGAACTTCGGGTCGTCTTTGCAGCGTTTGAGGATTTCGAGGAACGTGGCGGCGGCCTTTTTGTAATAGGTTTCTGCTTCCGGCGGCAGCGTTTTTCCGCCGGGGTCCATACCTGCTCCCAGCCCGTAATAAGTCTCCGCGACCCAGTTGAGCGAGTTGAAATTGTTGCCTTCTTTTCGGCTGGAGATCTTATCGAGGAAGAGCTCGAAGCCCTTGGAGACTTTCTGCATCTGCTCGGTCTTGTTTTCGCTCCGCAGCCGGGCGAGCAGTTCCTGCAACTCACGGCCCAGGCGGATGTAGATCTGGGTCAACTGCTTGTTGGCATCGGCATCGCCGCCGGCCTTCACGGCCTCTTCCAAGGAGGCCATCACTTTCTCGGCCTTGTCCAACTGCTGAGCGCCGACGTAGGCGCGGAGGCCCTCGCGGTAGGCATCGACCTTGAAATTGTCCTTGGCGGTGATCTCGTTCTTGGCGTTGACCAACGTCATGGGACCGATCTTGGGATCGTCGAGCCACTTGGCCGCCTCTTCCGCTTGTCCCTCGTTGATCAGGATCTGGGACAGCGAAAGGACGGAGTAGACCAAGGTGTAGTCGGGCGGCGCTCCCGCGTCCACCGGCTTGCGCATCCGCTCGATGCCCTGGCGGAGTTTTTCCTGGGCCTGCTTGAGCATCGTATCCAGCTCGGTCTTGGGCGGCCGGTTCTCTTCCGGCTGGTTCATGGCGCGCACGTAGGCCGCCCAGAGGGCCTGGCCGGTCCGCAAGTCGGCCGGTCCGCGCCGCGGCGAGTCGGCGGGGACCTGCTCCAAGTAGTGGACCGCTTTCTCCATGTTGCGGTTGTCGACGGCCGTGTCGATCAGCATCATCAGAGCTTCGTCCGCCTCGGCCTGGCCGGGCCAGATCTTGATGATGTAATCGGCGATGCCGTTGAGCCGGTCCGTTTCAAACGTGCGGTCCTCGCCCGATTTGACCTGGGTAAACAACGTGCGGTAGGCCTTGACGGCGATTTCGGCCCCTTTTTGCGAGCCCATGCTCTGGGGATACTCGCGGGCCAGAAACTCGCCCATCAGCGCGGCCCGGTACAAGTCGCCGGTATCCCAGTAGAGATACGCCAGGCGAAAGCGGTTGAGATTGAGGGCCTGAAGATCGACATCCGGCGTCTTCATGCCCATGGACATCTCGTAGTACTTGATCGCCTCATCGCGGGCTTCGTTTTTTTGTTTGAGGAGTTTTTGAAGCTCTTCCTTGCTGGCGCCCGCCTGGGTCAGCTTGCCCAACACGACCACCATCGTGCCCCAGGCGTAGTCGCCCCGGTCCTTCGCATCGGCGTAGGTCTTCGGTTCTTCCATCTTCACGGTGCCGAATTCCGGCGAACCCGACAAGGTCTCGCGGGCCTTGCGCTGGTAGTCGCCGGGGAGTCGATTGACGTACTCGAAGAACTTGCGCGCCGCGGTGACGTGCTCGCGGAACGCGGGATCGTTGTTGCCGATCTGGCGCGCGTACTCCAAGGCCGCCATACCGCCCAGGTACTGGATGGCCAGCCCTTCCGCGCTCGACTTCTCGTCGCCCCGGGCCGCTTCCTCCCAGGCCTGCGCCCGGGTGAGGGCTTCCTTGTAGTTCTTTGCCGAAGTGTTGGTGTAGGTATCGAGCATCAGGATCAGCGACTGGTTCTTCAGCAAGCGGAACGCTTCTGGTTGGTCGGGCAGCGCAACCATCTCTCTGAGGATTTCCAGCGATGTCTTGTAATCGCCGAGATCCTTGTAAGTCCGGCCTTCCCACATCCTCGCGTAGAGCCCGGCGATGAGGGTGCCGTATTTCTCGTACAACTCGTTGAAGAGTTTGGCGGCCGCCTGCAGGTTCTCTTTGTACTCCTTGGCGCCCGGGTCGTACGTCTTGCCGATTTCGTAGGTGGCGCTGGCGATGTAGAGCTTCGCCTGGACGTACTCGCTGCGGGCCTGGTCGCGTTCTTCGATTTTCTTGGCGTCGTCCTTTTCATCGAGGCGGGTCGTTTCATAGCTCTTCAGACGCTCGTAGACCTTCTGCTCCGAAACGACAAATGCCTTCTTGGCCTCCTCGTAGAGTTTGCGGGCTTCCTCGATGAGCTGTTTCTTCTCCGCGGCCTTCGAGGGCGTCGCGGCCAACTCGATCTTGATCTTGCCGCGCTCCACCAGAACGTTGGCCAACTGGGTCCCCGCGTCGGAGGCGAGGAGGTGGTCGGGATGCTCCTTGAGGAACTTCTGGAAGCGATCTCGCGCCAGGTCGAGTTGTTGCTGGCGGATATCGAGGGAGATGGCCTGGCGGGAGGCGTTCACCAGCGACATGCCCGCCTCGTAGTCGAGCACCGCCTTGAGGTCCTCGGGGCACATCGGGCTGGCGGCCATGAGGTCGAGGTAGTCGAGGACCACGTCGTGGTAGCCGCGCTGCCGCAGGCCGTCCAAGAATCTCCAAGCTTCCTCGGCGGCCGGGGCCGGGGCCGCCGCCAGGGCCGCCCAGCAGGCGACGATACTTCCGATTCCTACGACTCGCCGAACCATCGGATGTGTCATCGGTCCTTTCCTCGAATGGGTTACAGACGGGAGTGGCAGCCGCCTGCGATCGCGCGCATAGTTACAGATTAGCCATTGTTCATTGCGCGGACAAGGATAGGGCGAGGGAAGGTTCAAAACGGGAACCGGCTCCTAGCCAAGCGTTGGCAGGCGCGCCGAAAAACGTGCCTCGGCGAGGAGCCTGCCCCCATCTCTTGAACTACGCCACGATAAGCGTGTGGCTGGGTGCGAATTGTGGGAATTGTTGGACAAGCCTGGTCGTGGTGCAAAACACTTGCGGCGAGATCGAGTTCTGCAAATCTTGTTATGGAAAATACTTAGGTTGAAATCCCGAGTCGTAAGTCGAGCGGATCCCTTGGGGGGTGTGTTGAAGAATTCCGCGACATACCACTCGTTAGTGTGGTTCCGGCACGTCTGACATTGCTTGTGAGGTGAAGCATTGCAGAATCGCAAAACGAGAAAGCCGCCACGACGGGTCTGCTGGGAGGGAGAACCCTACGCGCCGGGCCATCGGGATCCCGGTGAACCTCACCGCACCCGCCGCGGGCGGCCGTTGGCCGTCACCAGCGGGTTTGCAGGCTTGCCGAAAAGGCACAGTAATTCCTCTGCTGCGGGGAACGCGCTGTTTCCCTGGCTGCCGGCCATGGTTCGTCCATTCCCTGAATGGTATCCGCGGCGACTGCCGCGATCAGAGCCGTTCGACGGCCATGGCCACCGCCTCGCCGCCGCCGATGCAGAGCGAGGCCACGCCCCGTTTCGCGTCCCGGCATTTCATCGCGTTCAAGAGGGTGACCAGCACGCGCGTGCCGCTGGCGCCAATCGGATGGCCGATGGCCACGGCGCCCCCGTAGACGTTGAGCTTCTCGTGCGGAATCCCGAGGTCCTTCATCGCGGCCATCGGCACCGCGGAAAACGCCTCGTTGATTTCGAAGAGGTCGACGCTGCCGACGCTCCAGTCCAATCGCTCCAGGAGCTTGCGGATCGAGCCGATCGGCGCGAGGGTAAACCACTGCGGCTCGCGGGAAAACGTGGAATAGCCCATGATCCTCGCCTGGGGATTCACCCGCAGCGAGTCGGCCTTCTCGGCGGATAGCACCACGACCGCGGCGGCGCCGTCGTTGACGCTGGAAGCGTTGCCGGCAGTCACCGTCCCCTCTTTGCCGAATGCGGGTCGAAGCTGGCGCAGCTTCTCTTCCTGGAACCTGGCGGGCTCCTCGTCGCGGTCCACAGTGACGGTCCCTTTCTTGCCCGGTACTTCCACCGGCACGATCTCGTTGACCAGCATGCCGGCGGCCTGCGCGTCGAGCGCCCGCCGGTAGCTCGCCACGGCGAAATCGTCCTGGTCCCGGCGGCTGAACGCATACTGCTCGGCGCAGCGATCGCCGCAGACGCCCATGTGCACGTTGCTATAGACGTCCCAGAGGCCGTCGGCGATCATCGAATCGATCAACTCGCCGTGCCCCATGCGGTAGCCGGACCTGGCTTTTGTGAGCAAATAGGGCGCCCGCGACATGCTTTCCGTTCCCCCGGCGACGACGGCGGACGCATCGCCGCAGCGGATCGCCTGGGCCGCCAGCATCACGGCCTTCAGGCCGGAGCCGCACACCTTGCTCACCGTCGTCGCCCCGATCGAGGGCGAAAGGCCCGCGCCGATCGCCGCCTGGCGAGCCACGTTCTGCCCCAGGCCGGCGCCCAGCACGTTGCCGAAGATCACCTCATCGACCTGTTCGCCCGCGACGCCGGCGCGCCCGAGCGCGGCCTTGATTACGGTGCTTCCCAGCGAGGGGGCCGGCACCTCGGCCAGCGCGCCCGCCAGAGCGCCGATCGGCGTACGGACGCCACCGGCCAGTACCACGTCGGCGTTCATCATGATCTCCTTTCGCTTTCGGCGCCGTTCTGCGCGCCATGGACCATTCCGGCGATGTTGGGCCGGGATTCGGGAAGAGGATTACTCGACTGCAGCATCACTTCCGTATTTCGGCAAAGCGGACCCGGCGGTATGGCGACATTTCTCTCCGCCGGGTACACGAACGGCGAAGGGGATTCGTTGCGTATCCTACGCTCGCCGCGCGAACCAAGTCAAGGACCGAAAACCCGAGTTGCTCGTCTGCAATCGGCCGGCGGAATGTGCCGGCCGTTGCGGCCGTGTGGCGAAGATGCGGACACGGGTGCGAGGATCGTTGCCGGTTGGCACGATCCCGTATAGAATTCACCAAGTGCTCAGGGAGGAACTGCCGATCGTCTGCCGTTCCGGTGAGGGAGATACGTTGTGCAAATCCAAGGCAAAGTTGCGGTGGTGACCGGCGCGGGAAGCGGCATCGGGCGCGCGGTCGCGCTGGAACTGGCGAGGCGAGGGGCCGGCGCCGTCGTCCTCGCCGACCGTTCCGATGCGGTACGCAATCTGGCCGGAACCGTCGAAGCCGAACAGGCAACGCATGCCGAGGCCTTTGTCGGGGACGTGACCGATGCGGCTTTTCGCAGCGAGGTATTCGAACGCGTCGTCCGCCGCTACGGCATCCCACGGATCTGTGTTCCCGCGGCCGGCATCACTCGCGACCGCCTTGCCGCGCGGATCGACAAAGAAACGGGCAGGGCCGATCTCTACCCGATCGACGCGTTCCGGCAGGTCTTGGAGGTCAACCTCGTGGCTCCGGTCTACTGGGCGCTGGAGATGGTCGGCCGCATCGCCCAGGAACGGTCGGCGCGTGGACTGAAGAAGTGGGAACCGGAAGAGCACGTCCAGGGGACGATCGTCTTCATCGGGTCCGTATCTTCGCAGGGAAACAAGGGGCAGATTGCTTACGCGGCAACGAAGGCCGCACTTCAGGGCGCAGCGGCCACCCTGACCAAAGAGGCGATTTACTACGGAGTCCGCTGCGGCGTGGTACACCCGGGTTTCACGGACACCCCCATGGTCCACGCCCTGGGCGAGGACTTCATCCGGGAAAGGATCCTCCCATCAACGCAGTTGGGTCGCCTGATCAAGCCGGAAGAGATTGCCGACGCCGTCTGCTTCATGATCAGCAACTCCGCGGTGAGCGGCGAACTCTGGACCGACGCCGGCTGGCATCCCCCGGCGTGAGTTCCGCGGCCCCCGGAGAACACGGCGACGGCAGCCCAGCCGGCGGGGACCGGGTTGCCGGCGTCAGTCTCCCTCGCGGTGGCGGATGATCCGGCCCTCGGTAATGTAGATCACATCTTCGGCAATGTTCGTGGCGCAGTCGGCGATCCGCTCGAGATTGCGGGTCACCGCGCGCAGCCGCTCCAGCGGGCGGATGCGGTCCGGATCGCGCCGCATCATCTCCTCCAACTGGACGCGGATGTCGTGTTTCATCCGGTCGACTGCGTCGTCGCGGCCGCAGACGTCGTGCGCCAACTGCGGCTCGAAACGGACCATCGCATCGATGCTGTCGTGGAGCATCGACTGGCACTTCTCCCACATCCCCTTGAGATCGAAAGGGATGTCGATCGGGGGCTCTTCGCACAGCGCGGCGGCCTTCCGCGCGATGTTCACGGCCAGGTCGCCGATCCGCTCCAGGTCGTTGTTGATCTTCACCACCGACACGATCAGCCGCAGATCGCTGGCCAGCGGTTGGTGCAGCGCCAGCATGGCGAGGCACTTTTCCTCGACCTCGACCTCGCGCTGATCGACCTCGGTGTCGCGATCTTGGACGTGCCGGGCCATCGCGGCGTCGCGTTCCAGCACCGACCCGACGGCGAGGCGCACCTGGTCCTCGACGATCGCGCAGAGCGAAAGCACCTGCTTCTTCAGGAAGTCAATGTCCCGCTGTAAATGGATCGGCATTGTGCTTATCCTCTCCGATTGTTCTTGATCTTAGTCTTGAGAGTAAGGGTAAGATTAGGATTAAGAGTAAGATTAAGAGTGAGATTAAGATTAGGATTAAGAGTAAGATTAAGACAATCAGACGTAACAATCTTCCTTTATCCGTAGCGTCCGGTGACGTACATATCCGTTTCTTTTTCCCGCGGGTTGAGAAACACCTGGCTGGTGTCGCCGTGCTCGATGATCTTGCCCATCAGCATGAAGATGCATTCCTGGCTGATTCGCCGGGCCTGGCCCATGTTGTGGGTCACCATGACGATGGTGAACTTCTCGCGAAGCGCGTCGACCAGTTCCTCGATCCGTTCGACTCCCTCGGCGTCCAGGGCCGAGCAGGGCTCGTCCATGAGGATCACCTGGGGCTTCAGCGGCAGCAGGCGCGCGATGCAGAGCTTCTGCTGCTGCTCCAGGGTGAGATGGGTCGCCTTGCGGCGGAGCCCGTCCTTCGTTTCGTCCCAGAGTTCCACGTCGCGGAGGGCCGACTCGACCATCCCGTCCCGCTCGCTGCGCGCGAAGGCCCCGCGGCGCGTGTGCGAACGGATGCCGAAGAGCACGTTGTCGTAGATCGAGATCGGCAGCGGGTTGGGTCGCTGGAACACCATTCCCACGCTCTTGCGCAGCTCGCCGAGCGAGACGTCCTCGTCGTAGATATTCTTGCCGAGGATCCTCACTTCGCCCGTCGTCGTCACGTTCTCGTAGCGCTCGTTGATGCGGTTGAAGCATCGCAAGAGGGTCGTCTTGCCGCAGCCCGACGGGCCGATCAGCGAGGTGATCAGCCTGGGCTTGATGTTGACCGTGATCTCCTTGAGCGCCTGGAACGTGCCGTACCAGAGATTCAGTTGGTGCGTCTGGATGGCGAATCGGTCTTGCGGTGCGGTCACGCAGTCCATTAGCCGAAGTCCCCGGTCACGTAGCGTCGCGTAAGCTCCTCCGCGGGATCGTTGAAGATCGTCTCGGTCTTGTCGACCTCGATGAGGCGTGAGGCGCTGAAGAAGGCGGTATGATCGGCCAGGCGGCGGGCCTGCTGCACGAGGTTGGTCACCAGCACGATCGTGGTCTGGCTTTTCAGTTCGATGAGGATGTCCTCGATCTTCATCGTGGTGACCGGATCGATCGCGATGGAGAATTCGTCGAGGCAGAGGATCTCCGGCTCCAGCGAGAGCGCCCGGGCCAGCGTCAGCCGCTGCTGCTGCCCGCCCGAGAGCCGGGTGCCCAGCGTGTGGAGCCGGTCCTTGACCTCGTCCCACAGCATGGCCTGGCGGAGGCACCGCTCCACGATGGCGTCGAGTTCCTGGCGGTTGCGTATCCCCACGCGGCGCGGCGCGTAGGCCACATTCTCGTACACGGAGAGCGGCAGGCCGACCGGCAGAGGAAAGACCATGCCGACGCGCCGGCGCAACTCGTAGACGCTCCGCGTGCGGCAGACGTCCTCCCCGTCGACGAAGACCTCGCCGCGGACCTTGGCGTCCGCCACGAAGTCGATCGTGCGATTGATGCATTTCAAGAGCGTCGTCTTGCCCGAGTTCGCCGGCCCGATGATCCCGAAGATCTCCTTGCGGGGAATCTCCAGCGAGACGCCGCCGAGGGCCGTCTTGCCGGCATAGGCGACCGAAACGTCGTTGAAGCGTATGTGTGCGTCCACCGGCGGCCTACCATTTCTTCCGCGAACGCAGGTATACCCGGACGCCGATCGATGCGCTGTTGACGATCAACACCAGGCCAATCAACACGACGGCCGTGCCGTACTGGACTTCCGACGAAACGCCCCGCACCTGGGTGGCCAGCGTGAACAAGTGCATGGAGAGCGCCATGCAGCGATCGTCCAGGCTATAGGGGAAAAACGACTCCCAGCCGTGGTCTTTGACGCGCACGAAGAAGACCGCCCCGGTGAACAGGATGGGGGCCGTCTCGCCCGCGGCACGCGCGACCTGGAGGATCACTCCGGTGAGTATGCCGCTGATCGAGTTGGGCAGCACGATCGTCCGGATCGTCTGCCAGCGCGTGGCCCCCATGTTCCAGCATGCCTCGCGAAACGACATGGGCACGGCCGCCAGGGCCTCGCGCGTGCTCGTGATGATCACCGGCAGCGTCATGACGCCGAGGGTCAACGACGCCGCCAGGACCGATCGCCCCATTCCCGCGAAAAGCACGAAGGCCCCGACGCCGAACAGCGCGTGCACGATGCTCGGCACTCCCGCCAGGTTGACCACCGCCAGATTGACGATCCGCGTGAGCCAGTTGTCGCGCGCGTATTCATTCAGGTAAACGCCCGCGAGAATGCCGATCGGCGCCGCCGCCAGCAGGGAGATGACCACGAGGAAAAACGTCCCCACCAAGGGCGCCCAGATGCCGCCGGCCGTCATGTAATTCTTGGGGTTTTCCAGAAGGAACGACAGGCTGAGCGCCGGCCAGGCGTTGTAGACCAACAGCCCCAGGATTATTACCACGGGCACGACCAGTGCAGCGGCCATCAACCCCAAAACGGCCTTGGCCGTCCCCTCGACCAGCCGCTTGTACCGTTCGTGCCTGCCGGCCGTGAACGTGGGAAGCGAGCAAGCGCGCGCGCCCTGGCCGTTCTCGGCGGCCTCGCCGACGACGTAATAGCTCTCGGGGCCTTGTTGGTCGTCAGGCGCGTTTGTCACTGCGGATCCCTTTGATCACAAGGTCGGCGGTCAGATTCACGATGAAAGTCACGACAAACAGGACAACCCCGATCAGGAACAAGACACGGTAGTGCTCGTCGCCCTGCACCGTCTCACCCAGTTCGGCCGCGATGCTCGCCGTGAGCGTTCGGATCGGGTCGAGCAGACTGTGGGGAATCTGGACGGAATGGCCGGTGGCCATCAAGACGGCCATCGTCTCGCCGATCGCCCGGCCGACTCCCAAGAGCACCGCGGCCAGCAGGCCGTTCTTCGCAGCCGGAAAGAGCACCCGGTAGACGATTTCCCAACGCGTCGCTCCCAGCGACAAGGCCGCCTCGCGGTACGAATCGGGCACTGCCTTCAAGGCATCCTCGCCCACGGAAACCATGATCGGCACACTCATCAGCGCCAGGATGATCCCGCCGTTGAGCAGATTCACGCCCACCGTGGCCCCGGTCGTTGCCATGAGGAACGGCCCCAGCACCACCAGCCCAATGAATCCCCAGACGACCGAGGGGATCGCGGAAAGCAACTCGATGACGATTTTGAGGATCTCTTTCGTCTTGCCGGTGCAGAACTCTGAGACGAATACCGCCGCTCCCAGGCCGAATGGCACGGCCAGCAGCATGGCCAGCCCGGTGACCGAGAGGGAGCCGACCAGCAAGGCCAGCGTTCCATACTGAGGCCGGATGGTCGAGGCGGGGCGCCAGTTCATGCTCGTGAAGAATTCGACCAGGTCGAGGGAGGAGCGGCCGTCGCCGAATTCCACGAAGGCATCTTCCGCGTCGATCGTTCCGCTGCCGTTGTTCCCGCTCCCCTTGGAGCCGTCGGCGGCAGTCAATGCCGCCGAGATCTGCTTTCCCAAGGGATCCTGGTTCAGGGCGTCGATCACTTGCCGGGCCGTCGTGACGTCGGGAACATACTCCACGCTTACGGTCCGTTCCTTCGCGTCATGGTGAAACGCAATCGGCCCGGCATCGGTAGCGCGGAAGAAGATCTCCGTGCCGTTCCACTGCGTGCCGCTTTGGCGGGCACGGAAGACCAGGTCGTTGTCCGGACCGGGAAATTTCGCCTCGGCGACAGCCGCGTCACCCCAGAGGACCGGCACCGCTTCACGAAAGACGAAAAAGAAGATCGCAAATACAAAAAGGATGGAACTCCATCCGCACAGGAGAATTGCCCCCTCGATGGGAAGCTCCAAGAGCCGGTGGGAAATGAGCCGTCGCAACGAGGTGTTTTTCGGCCGGTCCTGAGCCATGGCTGAGCTGGGTGCTGCAATTCGCTGGTGAGGGAAACTACGGGCTGTGCCCAGGCTCCGTTCCGCTTTTCGCCGCCTCGGGCGCCGAATCTGCGGCGGAAGAGCTCCCGGCCACGGGAACATAGCCCAAGTCGCGGACCACCTGCTGGCCCTCGGCGGCCAGAATCCAGTCGAGGTAATCCTTGACGGGGCCCTGCAGCTCTCCGACCGTGTAGATATAGAGTGGACGTGTGATGGGGTAGGAGCCGTCCTGCGCGTTTTCGACCGTGGGCGCTACGGCTTCTCCCCCTTTCGTCTTGGCGACCTTGAGCATTTTGACGTCCGGCGTGTGGTATCCCATGCCGCTGTAGCCGATCGCGCCGGGCGTTTTCGAGACCAGCGCGACGAGGTCTTTCGAACCGCTCTGGTCGATGGAGCCGAGCTTGTATTCCCGTTCATGGCCGAGCACGGCTTCGCGGAAGTACTCGTAGGTTCCCGAGTTGTTCTGCCGGCTGACCCGCGTAATCTCGAGGTCTTTGCCTCCGAGTTGCTTCCAGTTCGTAATCTTGCCGCCTTCGCCGTAGATCTCCGCCAGTTCTTCCAGCGAGATGGCATCGATCGGATTGTCCTTGTGAACGTAGATGGCCAGGGCGTCGTATCCGGCGACGTGTTTGACCGGTTTGGCCCCGCGGTGGGCCGCGATCCGCCTGGCCTCTTTCTCGCTGATTTCGCGGCTGGCATTGGCCATGTCGCAATTGCCGTCGGTGAGGCTGGCGATTCCCACGCCCGTGCCGCCGCCTTGGACCTGCACGCTCATGTACGTGTGCTTCTGATGGTAATTCTCCGCCCAAGCCTGGGCGAGGTTCACCATGGTGTCGGAGCCTTCGACCCGGATCGTCGTGGCATCCGCGACGCCCGCGCCCCCGCTTTGCTGTTCCTGCTCGCGGTCTACTCCGCGGCTGCCGCAACCGAAGCCGGCGACGAGCAACACCCCGGCGGTCGTAGTGAAAACTAAGAAGCGATTCATCATGATGGATCCTCTGCCGGTTTCTTGCAACCTTCGGGTGGGGTAATGCTAATCGGGACGGGGCCGCTTGCCCCTGTACGTATTGTACGCAAAGAGGATCTTCGGGCCGGTTGCGATTGTCAAGGGTTGCGGTGGTGGAGGGGGACCGCCGGTCGGAACGGTGCCTGCGCGCAACTGCTTATGGGTTCGGAACTTGCGGCGAGCGTCCCGTATCTCCGTCTGTGAAGTGGAATTCATTCCGTTCCTCCTGGAGCGGACAGAAACCCCTTACGCCAGACCTGGGCGTGGGGCGTGGGACGGCGTGGGACGTGGGGCGTGGGGCGTGGGACGTGGGGCGTGGGGCGGCCAGAAAACCCGCTTACGCCAGACCTGGGATGGTGGAAACTTCTGTGAATCCTGGTTCCATTGTTATTCGGATCGTATCGATCGAAACCACCCGTCGCCAGTCCGTCAAGAGCTTCGGGATCGGATCGGAAACAGCGGCCTTTCTTGGGGAGGAAAAAAGGGAAAGTGGGAAAAGGGGAAGGAAAAGAGAGGAGCTGAGAGAGCGGCTCGGATCATCTCTCGCCACAGCCTTGCTTTCTCTTTTCCCTCTTTCCCAGATTCCCTCTCATTCGAACGCTTATCGGCGCCTTCCAGTTCGGCGAAATGATGGCTCAGGTTCCAATGCAGATTGGGAACGAGCAGGACGGAGTTCCGTCCCAGTCTTTGTCCGCCACCCTCAGCCCGTTGTTTGGCGATCTTCAGCTGAGGTCCGTGAGCATTGCCTGGAGTGTTCCCTTCCAAGGAATGCAAGCCAGGATCAGTTGGCTGGGCTGCGAGTCCCGGCACAGATCAAGGGCAAACTCGGTCGGTTGTTCCCCTTCTTGAGTCCGACGCTGCGATGAAGTCTGGTGTGGCTATTGCGTACTCATGTCTATCTTACCCACTGGCTCAACTTCAACTCAATTCTTTTCGGATTTCTTGGGGAAGATGCATGCCAGTCCTCGGTGTTCTCCGTGTCCCCTGCACCATGGTGCGGAGCGCACACGGATTGACACACACGGATAATCCCACGGCAGACCAGGCGGCGCCGGTGTGGCCGCCGGCAGTTGGTTTGCTTTGCGCGCTCACGGGCGGGTGGGCGACGGCCGGCGGTCGCCCCGCTTGTTCTTTGTCTTGGCGATTTCGCCACGCAGCGGGAGTGTGGCCGCGCACCGCGACCACCTTGAGCCACGGGGTCCAGGGAAGTTCAGGCATGGGGTAGGCCTCGTTGCGCCGCTCGTGTTTCGAGGGTGTGCTTGGTTTCCAGAATCTCCCGGCGCAGGGTCTCCGGGTCGGGAAGGTTAGTCAGATAACGAGAGGCGAAGACCTTGGCGGGCATGTGGCCCATCGAGTAGTGGACCACGGCGTCATCCTTGTCGCTGCACAGGATGATGCCCGCCGGATCATTCTCGCCTGGCTCCGTCAAGTGTTCCTTGGCGTAGGTCAGGTAAAGGCTCATTTGTCCGGCGTCGGCATGGGTGAACCTGCCGATTTTCAAATCGATCACCACCAGGCACCTGAGCCGGCGGTGGAAGAGCAGCAAGTCGATGCGATACTACTGCGTTCCGATGCGGATGCGTTTCTGGCGGGCAACAAATGTGAACCCGGCCCCCAGCTCCAACAGAAACGCCTCCAAGTGCTCAATCAAGGGTATTTCGAGGTCTACCGGCGCTGCCTGCTCAAGAGGCCCCAGGACTTCGCGGAGGCAAACGAGTATTATCTCGCCCACCACATCGAGCTGGACGCTGGAGCCGTCGCGAGCTGGCCCGCCCGCAAGACGGCCGACGAGGTGTCTGCTATCCAGCACGCCATGCACCTCTACCACGACCGCAAGCCAGCCGTGTTCTTCGCCGAGTTCCAGAACGAGCCGCTCGACGAGACGGCCAGCTCCGGCGCAATCACGGTCGGCCAGGTGCTCGCCAAGCTCAACCGCCGCCCGCGCGGCGTGGTCCGCGATGGCTGTGAGCACCAAACGGTTTTTGGCCGGTCTTGCCAAGCGACTATTGAGTCACGCTTCACGCTTTAGGCCAAGTTGCGATTCCGTCTGTATTTCAGGGTGGCGTTTACCAAGCCATCCGCCGCCAGCCAACCAGCCGCGGAGCGGCGATGGAAAATTGCCAGGGGTATGAACGCCCCGGAACGAAGGTGCTGTCGATTTCAAGGTATTTACAGCCGCAGCAGCGGCGGCAGACAATGCCAGCCACTCGATCGATCCACTGCCGCCCCCTTGGGCAACGGTGTGAAGCATTTTCGTAGCCGAATTCGTGAGAATTCGGGTGTTTTGCGGAGGTTCGGAAGTCTCACGACTTCGACTACCGTCGTTTTCCCGGTGTCTTCCGTGCCAAGAAGTGCTTCACAGCGTTGCTTCTTGGGGCTGGATAGACTGACAGGAAAGAACGTTCGGCAACCGCATACCAGGGGTTCACACCTCTGGCAATTGACATACGCCGCTTCGCGGCTAAGTAACGATTGACGGCTACCGCAGACCGGCACAGGAATCGAGTGCGTCTCGGTCCGACGTGCCGCCCCCGCCGCAATGCGGCGGGGGCGGTGGCGTGTAGCGAGGAGCGTAAGGATCCACGGGGCGAGCCCGTGGCATTCAGGAGGCGAGACGAAGATCACGTCCAACTGGATCGGCTCTTTGGCCTGGGACTTCGGCGAGGCAACGGACATCTCCGCCTTGACTGGGTGGGCGTTGACCACAAGTGTGGCGGACGGCACGGCGGAGCGTGCCTGCTACTTATGGCAGTTGTTGATTCGCCAGTCCTAAGTGCTGTTCGGGCAAGGTTTAACGCTCCGGCGCGGCCGAAAACCGGGGCCCGCATGTAACCTGTTGCCTTCGGCGGTCCACTATCCTACCGCAAGCACCGGAGGATTCGTCCCGCTCCGGGACTTGGAACAGGAACTCAGCCGGACCAGAATAACAGAGGAGAAGTGAGATGCATCGCCGCACGTTGATCGTACTGGTCTTGACGGGGGCCTTGGCCGCCACGGCCGCCGCGGCTCCCGGCGCGGCCAAGAGGCACGGGCACCGCCTTGCCGAGACGCCCCTGGGCCGGCTCATTTCCGGCAATATCGGCCGGATGCTGGTCCTCCGCTCCGAACTCAACCTGACCGACGAACAGCGGTCGAAGATCCGCGAGGTCCTGGTCAGCCACAAGCAGGAAATCGCCAAGCGGGCCAAGGCGGTCTGGGAAAAGCGGAACGCCCTGCGCGAGGAGGTGCTCGCCTCCGGCACCGACGAACCGAAGATCCGCAGTCTGGCCGGCGAGCTGACCCAGGCCGTGGCCGACGCGGCCGTGCTCGCTTCGAAACTTCGCGACGAGATCGCGCCGGTGTTGAGCGACGAGCAACGGGAACTCGTCAAGAAACACCTGGCGGAGTGTGATGGGGCGGTCGCGAAGTTTTTCGAGAAGGCAGTCCAAGAATGAGCCTGAGAAGCTGTCCGGTCGCCAACCGCCCTCACCCCCTGCCCCTCTCCCGCAAGCGGGCGAGGGGAGTTCTGAGACAGCGTTTCGCGGCGGCGCCGATCGGATGGTTTGCGGAGGGCCCTGCCGTTGGGCCGGCAGGGCTCCTCGATTTGCTTGCCGAGGTGCTTCGGGCGGTGGCCGACGGGCCGCCGGCCGAAGCGTTTTTGCAGCCAGGGAGCATTCACGAAACGGCTCTGCCCGTGGAAAGCGACTTTGATCGGCGGGACATCGAGGCCTCGCTGGGAGGCGACGGGGAAGCGTACGCCCGGCTCGTCGGACGTTACCAGCAGGAGATCGGCGGCTTTATGTGGCGGTTCACGCGGGACCGACGGCAGTGGGAGGAGTTGATCCACGAGGTGTTTGTCGAGGCGTACTTCAGCCTGCGAGGATATCGCGCGCAGTCGCCGCTGCTGCACTGGCTGCGGCGGATCGCCACACGGGTCGGCTATCGGTGGTGGAAACAGCGTGCGCGGCGGCGACAGCAGGAACCGCTGCCGCTGGCGGAGTGGGACCAGTTGGCCGTTGAGCCGCACCAGGCAAACGCCCAGGAGGCGGCTGAGGTGGTCCATGCGATCCTCGAACGGATGGCGCCGCGAGACCGGCTGGTGTTGACGCTCTTGTACCTGGAGGAGTGCAGCGTGGCGGAGATCGCCGCCCGGACCGGCTGGACTCAGACGATGGTCAAGGTCCAGGCCCACCGGGCCCGAAAAAGACTCAAACGGCTCTGCGAGCGTGCGGAGGAGGAACGATGAACCTGCAAGCATTTCAGGCATTGGCCGCTCGTGCGGCCCGCGAGCCGGCGCCGCGGCTGGACGTGACCGCGGGCG
>JABWBD010000112.1 GCA_013360685.1 Pirellulales bacterium | reverse complement strand
TGCTCCAGGTCGTCGTCCAGCTCGTCGGAGACGGCGCCGGTGGCGTACTGCAGCACCTTCTGGGACAGGCAGGGGCCGGTCGAGGGGTGATTGGCGACCGCCTCGGCCAGCCCCCAGGCGTCCTGGAAGGCCGCGCCGTCCAGCTCGCCCGAGGCGTCGATGGTGGCGTCGTTCTCGGTGGTGCGCCAGCGCCCGATGCCGTCGAAGTTCTCGAAGCCCAGGCCGATGGGGTCGGTCAACTGGTGGCAGGAGGCGCAGAAGGGGTCCTCCAGGTGCACGGCGATGCGCTCGCGCATCGTGGCGGCGTCCTCGCTGACCTCGGGGATGGCGGTGTTGGCGTCGGCGGGCGGGTCGGGGATCTCGCGCAGCACGTCGGGATATTGCGGGTCCGAGTCGGCGACGACCTCGATCCCCTGCCGGCGGCACAAGGCGATTTCCCCTTCGGCGTCGATCACGTCGCGTGCCTGTGCGATGGCCCGCGAAAGTTTCGCCCCAACGCCCTGCACCTCGCGCAGTTCGCTTGGCGCGGCGGAGAGCACCGCTTGGGGCGTGCCAAACCGTTCCAAGAGTGACCGGCGAGTTCGCGGCCCTACGCCCGGCACCAGGGCCAGGCGAAGCGTAGCGGCCAGACCGGCCTCGCCGCCGGCCTCGTGTGGCGTATCCGAGTCGTGCATCTGCGGCCCCCGGAGCCTGTTCTCGTCTCAGTCGATCAATGCGGCACGGACGTCCTCCGGATCGACGTCGCCGACCAGCTCGACGCTTCCCATCGCGCGGGGCAGGACGAAGCGGAGCCGTCCATGCTGGACCTTTTTGTCGTGCATCATGGTGCGGAGCACCTGGTCGGGATCGAGCTGCGGCATTTTCGTGGGCACGCCCAGGGCGGCCAGCAGCGACGCTTGCCGCGCGGTGAACCCCGCGTCGACCCGTCCCAGCCTCTCGGCCAGCCGCGACGCGCAGAGCATGCCGATGCCGACCGCCTCGCCGTGCAGGAGATGCCCGTAGCCGGTGAGCGCCTCCAAAGCGTGGCCGAAGGTGTGCCCGTAGTTGAGCACTGCGCGGAGCCCGGTCTCTTCGCGTTCATCCTGTTCGACCACGTCGGCCTTCAGCCGGCAGCAACGTGCGACGACGTGGCGGAGCACGTCGGCGTCTCGGCCGAGAAGCCCATCGGCATGGGCTTCGAGGTATTCGAAGAGCTCGGCATCGAGAATCACGCCGTACTTGACGACCTCGCCCAGCCCGGACCGGTATTCCCGCTCGTCGAGTGTGTCGAGCGTGTGTGTGTCGATGACCACGCCCTGCGGCTGCAAGAAAGCCCCCACCATGTTCTTCGCGCGCGGCAGATTGACCCCCACCTTGCCGCCCACGGAGCTGTCGACCTGGGCCAGAAGGGTCGTGGGCACTTGAACGAAGCGGAGTCCGCGCGCGAAGGTGGCGGCGACGAAGCCGGCCAGATCGCCGACCACGCCCCCGCCGACGGCCACCACGACGGTCTTGCGGTCCGCGCCGAGTTGGAGAAGTTTTTCCCAGAGAAGCGAGGCGGTCTCCACCGACTTAGACAATTCGCCCGCCTCGACAACCACCAAGTCGACTCCTACCGACTCGCCGGCGAGGCTCTCGGCGACACGGATTGCGTGCGGCTCCTCGACATTCGCGTCGGTGATCACTACCGCGTCGGAGACCTTGCAACGCTCGGCAATGAATGGGCCGGTGCGATCGAGGATCTGGTACCCGATGAGGATATCGTAGCTCCGCTCGGCAAGATCGACGCGGACGTTCTGGACTGTGTCGCTCACAAGACGCTTCCCTCTAGCACAATGGCGGCGGTCCGCCGCCGAGCAGGCAGACCGGCTATTTCAGGCGCTCGACGTCCTCGGCAGTAACGGTAATCTGGCGGTGGAAACCGGTCGGCAGGCGGAGGTAGGCCAACTCCTTGGCTTCCGCGGGGCTGGCGTGAAGCGCGGCCTCGATCCGCTGCCGGATCTGCGGGTCGAGGTGGGAAAACTCGCCGGGCCAGACCGTAGAGTGCTCAACAACGAGGGCCTCGCGATACGGATCAAAGGGGTCGCCCACGGGGATTTTCCTTGCCGATACTGGAAGCGGAATACAAAACATAAATTTTACCCCGAAAGGGGCCGGATCGGCAACCAGGGGGCCGACCCCTGGACATTCATGCCCTGGCAGGGTATTTTGGCCCAACGGGGTTGCAGCAAGACAACCTTCGCCGCGATCGCACGGCCCGGGAAGGTTTCTTGCTTTCTTCCTTTCGCTTTCTTCCCCTGATCTCCTGCCAGCCCAACCATTCTCCCCTCGAAAAAGACCCGTCGCGCCGAAGAGGCCCGATTATGGCCTACGGAGATGAACACGGAGAACGGTTCCCGTCCACTCGCTGGTCGATCGTCGCACAGGCCAGGCAAGGCGATGCGGCCGCGAAGCGAGCCGCCGTGGAGCAACTCCTCCAGCGGAGCCTGCCTGCCTTGCGAGCCCACCTCGTCTACGGCCGTCGGCTGCGCGAAAACGTGGCCGACGATCTTCTCCAGGAGTTGCATTTGTGCGGCCTTTTCCATGTTGAGCCGCGCACGCGACGCCAGGAGCTGGTAGTAGGCATCTCATCGACGACTCTCCCGAGAGCCCGTCTGCTTCATGGCGAATCACCCAAACAGCTTGCCGCGTGCCACCTCCGAGATTGCCTTCACCGCGGGATGCTTCAGCTTCCTTTCCGTGGAGATGGCATAGAGGCTTCGAGAGCACGTCGGTCACACCCACCTAGGCATACGACCGTCAACAGCCGGTCTGACGGACGGCCCACTGCGATGCATTGCTTCGGGGGACGCTCGCGTTCGGGGGAAACGAGCGATCTCTTCCCGAGCGGTCAGGCTGGTTCGGCTGTAGATATCCAGACCTTGCGACCGATAACGGATCTAAGGCAAATAAGGGTTTCTATGGCTGAATGGTCCCGAATCCTCAGCAGTGCGGCATTGGTGCTCCATTGGATGGTGTGCTGCTGCATGCCCCCTGCTTGCGACTGCGAGGCAGAGCACCACTCTTCCGCAGTCCATCGCGACACGGCGACGGATGGGCAGCACCTGCAATGCAGGTGCGATCGCTCGCGTCCCGGGACGCAGGATTGCCGAAGCAGTAAATGCTTCTTTGTTTCTCCCCGCCGCGTGGCCGGTGGTTCGTTCGCTCCGCCCTTCCATGCATCCCTCGTAGCCTTGCTCGATGACCGGTTTGGCCGAAGCGCGCTCGGCCTCCATCCCTATTTGCGAGGCAGAGGCCAGCTTCTGCTGCCGGTCCGTCTTCATCTGGCCAATCAAGTCCTGCTGATTTGATCGCGCGCTCTCGTTGAGCGTCTCCTGCCTGACGGTGCGCACCGCGGGGCTTTGCGCCGGGGGTTGCCCTGCGCGTTCCGGGTGCAAGCATCGGCGCATGCACGGTTCGCCTCAGAGGCATCGTAACGGTCAACGAGCTCTTGGGCAAAGCGGGACGCCGAGTTGAAGCTCGCCTGGCCTGGCCCCGAGAACCTACAGCTCATTCGGCGCGCTGCGTTGCCACGGACTCCGAGGGCGTCATGGTATTCAGTTCGCACCTGTTTCTGTTCTACTTTCTGCCGGCGTCATTGGTGCTGTATTACCTCAGCCCGCGATGGCTGAAGCACTTGACGCTCACGGCGGTCAGTTACGTTTTCTACGGCTGGGCAAACCCGCTGTTCGTGGTACTGATGTTCGGCTCGACGCTCGTCGACTACCTCTGCGGATTGGCGCTGGCCGGGCAGTTACGGCCATCGAGGTGGCGCGACCCGGTCCCCTTGTTGCGGCCGAAATACCCCCGGACCCGGCGGCAGCGCTGGGTGCTTGCGATCTCCTTGATCTCGAACCTGTCTCTGTTGGGGTTCTTCAAGTACTTCAACTTCCTCGCGTCCAACTACACGGCCCTGGTGGAGTCGCTCGGCCTCACCGGCATGGGCCTCGAGAACGCGTTGAAGGTGACGCTGCCGCTGGGCATCAGCTTCTACACCTTCCAGTCGATGAGCTATGCGATCGACGTCTATCGCGGCGACGCCCCGGCGATCCGCAATCCGATCGACTACTGGTGCTATGTGGCGATGTTCCCGCAGCTCGTGGCCGGGCCGATCGTCCGCTTCAAGGAGGTGGCCGACCAGCTTCGCGAGCGCGCCCACACGGTCGAGAAGTTCGTTCGCGGCATCGCCTTCCTCGGCCTGGGACTCGGCAAGAAGACCCTGCTGGCCAATCCCTGCGGCAAGGTGGCCGATATGGCGTTCGACGCCGGCTCGGTCGGCTGCATCGACGCGTGGGTTGGCGCGGTCGCTTACGCCTTTCAGATTTACTTCGACTTCAGCGCCTACAGCGACATGGCGGTCGGGATGGGGCTGATGATGGGCTTCACGTTCGCCAAGAATTTCGATTCGCCTTACCTCAGCCGGTCGATCACCGAATTCTGGCGGCGTTGGCACCTGAGTCTTTCTACATGGCTCCGCGACAACCTTTACTATCCGCTCGGCGGCAGTCGCAAGGGCCCCGTGAGGACCTGCGTCAACCTGGCGTTGGTAATGCTCCTGGGCGGCCTCTGGCATGGGGCCTCGTGGAATTTCGTGATCTGGGGTGCGATCCACGGACTGGTGCTGATCCTGGAGCGGATCGGCCGACAGCGCGCGATCTTTGGACGGCTGCCGGCGTTCGCCAAGGTGGCGGTCACGTTCGCGATCGTTTGCTTCACCTGGGTCTTCTTCCGCGCCGCCGATTTGCCCTCGGCGGTCGAATACTGCCGCAGCATGTTGGGACTGACGTCGCCCCAATCGGGCGCGGGGCTCATCGGCGGGCTGATCTATCAGCCGTACTACGTGGTTTCGATGCTGCTAACGGCAGTCGTCGTATGGGCCTGCCCGCAGACCTGGGACTTCACCCGCAGGATCACCTGTACCAAGGCCCTGTGGATAACGGCCGTCTTCTGGCTGGCAATCGTGGCAATGACCACGCAAGAGTTCAATCCGTTCATCTACTTCATTTTCTGACAACGATATTTCCTGACCGATGAAAGAACGACCCAAACCCCAGACCCGCGAAGAGCAGGCCAGGCTCGAAATCGGCCACACCGAAATCGGCTCCGGCGTGAAGTGGATGGTTTTCGTGGCGGGGCTCTTCTCATTGTTTGCGGTTCCGGCCGTGCAGACGTGTCGCGAGGCGCTTCAGCACACGGAAGGCATTCGAGACAGCCCCTGGCCGCAGTGTTGCGACATCTTCGATGCCCTGCCTCGGGCTGCGGCCGTCTGCAGCGGACATGACGGCGGCTGGATCTCGAAGACCTTTCGAAGTAACGCTGTGCTCTTGCAGGCCATCGGGAATTTCGAGAAGGACCTGAAGGCCGAATCGTTCCTGACTCAGGTCGTTTTGCCGCCGGCTCAAGAACTCCTGCTCCATGCCGGCTGCGGCAACGAGGAGGGCTACGTCGGCCGCCGGCGGTGGCTGTTTTACCGGCCGGGGATCGATTATTGCACCGGTCGGGGGTTCTTGAGCCCGCGGCACATGGCCCGCCGCGCCCAGAGCGTTGCCGCGTGGCAGCCGGCCCCGCAGCCCGACCCGCGTCCGGCGATCCTCCAGTTCCACCGGCAGCTTGCCGAGCGGAACGTCCGGCTGGTGCTCATGCCGACGCCCGACAAGGCCACGATCCATCCGGAGAACTTCTCCTCGCGCTATGACGGCCGGCGGGCGAGCATCCACAATCCGTCGTACCGGCAGTTCCTGGATGACCTTCAATCCGAGGGCGTCCTGGTTTGCGACGTGACCGATGCGCTGGTCCGCTATCGCGACCGTTCCGGCGATCCTGGGTATCTGGCCACCGACACTCACTGGCGGCCCGAGGCGATGGAATCGGCCGCGGCGGAACTGGCCCGGACCATCCAAGAGGAGATTGTGCTGGGCGCGGCTGCCGCGGATCGCCGGTGGCATCGGTCATCCAAGGACGTCAAGAACCTCGGCGACGTCGCGAGGATGCTCAAGCTCCGCCGGAACAACCAGGTCTTCGGCGAGGAAGTCGTAACGGTCCGACCGGTGACCGACGGGGCGGGCGAAGCATGGCGGCCCGATCCGGCCGCCGAAATCCTGGTGTTAGGCGACAGCTTCGCCAACATCTACTCCCTGGAGATGATGGACTGGGGCGGCGCGGCCGGATTGGCCGAACAACTGAGCTTTGCCCTGAATCGTCCCGTGGACACCATTCTGCGGAATGACGACGGCGCGTTTGCCACGCGCGAGATGCTCAGCCGCGAGTTGGCTCAAGGCGAAGACCGCCTGGCCGGCAAGAAGGTCGTCGTCTGGCAGTTTGCCGCGCGCGAACTTGCCGCCGGCGACTGGAAACTGTGCGACATGACGCTTAAGCAGCGGCGCCCACCGGCCAGCCGCCCGCTGCCGGCAGGCCGCGAGTTGATCGTCGGCGGGACGATCGCCGCGAAATCGGCGGCCCCGCGGCCAGGCCAAATGCCCTATGCCCACCATATCTTCACACTCGACCTGACCGACTTGCATGCCCATAGCGGGACACTCACGGACCCGAAAATCGCCGTCTACCTTTTCAGCATGAAAGACCAGCAGAATACGCGGGCCTTTTCATGGCCGGTCGGCGAGCGGGTGAAACTGAAGCTTCAGCCTTGGAGACCTGACTTCTTCCGCCGATACGGACGGATCAATCGCACGGAGACTGACGACAAGGAACTCGAACACCCTTGGTGGGGAGAGGTTATCGAATGAGCCGCGGGAACTGGATACTATGGTGTGTTGCGGGAATCGCCGCCGCGTTCGCCGCAGGTTGCGGAACCCGGCCGCCCTCAGAGCAAGAGAGTGCGGACAAACCCTTGGAGCTCCCGGTTCAGAAAACCATCGAATTGGGCGATGGGTTGAAGCTGGAAATGGTATTGATTCCAGCCGGGTCTTTCATCATGGGGGACGATAGCGGCGCCGACGACGAGAAACCCGCCCACAAGGTGGCGATCGCCAAGGCGTTCTACCTTGGAAAGTACGAGGTGACGGTCGAGCAGTTCCGCCGGTTCATCGAGGCGACCGGCCACAGGACGGATGCGGAAAAGGGCACCGGCTTCCAGGGCGCCTTTGGCTGGAACCCCGAGACCATGCAGTTCAAGATGAATGAGGATTATTCGTGGCGGAGTACGGGATTTCCTCAGTCCACCACCCACCCGGTGGTAAACGTCAGTTGGAATGATGCGATGGAGTTCTGTAAGTGGCTGGGTCGCGAGGGGGGCACAACCTATCGTCTGCCGACCGAGGCGGAGTGGGAGTATGCGTGCCGAGCCGGTACGACCACGGGCTACTATCACGGCGACGATTCCGAAGGATCCGCGAAGGCAGGGAACGTGGCCGACGCGGCGTTCGAGGGGCTATTCCCCGAGCTAAAGGGTATGATCCAAGCCAGCGACGGTTATGCCTATACGTCGCCTGCCGGAAGCTTCTTGCCGAACCCATTTGGCTTGTACGACATGCATGGCAATGTTTGGGAGTGGTGCGCGGACTGGTACGACCCGGAATACTATGCGAAGTCGCCGGCGGACAATCCAGCCGGTCCTGCAGTTGGCGACGAACGCGTGTACCGTGGCGGCGGTTGGTTCAACTGCACCAGGGGCTGCCGATCCGCAAGCCGCAGCGGGAGCGTGCCCGAGAACCGCAACCTGACTCTGGGCTTCCGCGTCGCCTGGACGGCGGAATAGCAGACATTTTGTGCGTCTTCTTGGTCGAGACAAGGTACGGGCCATGAGGAGCCGCCGGCCGGGCTCGCGGAGCAAACAACGAATGACCATCCGCTGCAATTCGACGCCCACGCCCCAAACGGGTTCCTTTGTCCCAAATGCGCTTGCTCCGGAACCGCAAGCACGCAGACGAAATCGCATTCCCCCCATCACCACGACCAGACACTCCCCACCACACGAACCCACCCAAAAGCTGTAGATACATCCGCCGTTTGTGGTAAATGCACCGCATTTCAATGCGAAGGGGTTTACGTAGTACCCGTCGTACCGTTATTATCAAATAAATCTGGAAGAATTGTCTTAGGCGTTGACCGCGCTCGGAGGAAAAGGTGAATAGGGAAGGCACACTGACAGCCGACGCAACGATCAGCGCCGCGGGTATGCGCATCGTGCGATTGCTGGTCGGCCGCCCCCCCACGACCGTCGCCAGCCTCATTCGCGTTACGGGCGTCACACGAACGGCAGTCACAGAACAGCTCAATGAACTGGTTGGTGCCGGTTTTGTCGAGCGAAGAATCGAGAAGCTTACCGGCCGAGGACGCCCTCGCCATCTCTACTCCGCGACGAACCACGCCTTGCTGCTGCTGTTTGCGAGCAACCAGAGCCAGATCGTTCCGGCGATGTGGCAGTCGATCCTCGAAGTCGGCGGGGAAGAACTGGTTCAACGGGTGCTTGGCCGCGTCAGCCGTGCCTTGGCCGAGCACTATCGGCAGCGAATCCGCGGCACGACGCCCCAGAGGCGGCTCGATGAGATGCTGCAGTTGCTGCGGGAGGAAGGAAGCATCGTCGAGGTCGAGAAGGACAAAGAAGGGCAATTGCTGCTGCACCGGCGGAGCTGTCCTTTCTTCAGTATGTTCGACGAGAGAACGAAGGCGGTCTGTTGCATCGACCAGGCGATGATCTCTGAAGTCGTTGGAGCGCCGATCCGGCGCACGGCATGCCGGCACGATGGTGCGCCGTGCTGCACCTTTGAACTGGCTTCGCGCAACGGGAAGTGAACCGTTCCTCATGTCCGCAGCGCGACGCTTCCTGGTGGGTGCTCTGCTGGCGGTCTCTGCCGCCGCCGCGATCTGGGCAGCGGCCGACTGGTGGCTCGCCTGGCCGGAGACCGCGGCGGACGATGCTCGCTACGTCGGCCGCCAGACCTGTGCCGAGTGCCACGCCAAAGAGGCCGGACTCTTCCACCGCTCCGACCACGATCTGGCCATGCAGCCGGCCACGCCCGAGACCGTGCTGGGCGATTTTAGCGACCGCGACTTCACCCATTTCGACGTCAAGTCCAGGTTCTTTCGCCGCGGAAACGAGTTCTTCGTCACCACCGACAACCGCGAAGGCCGACTCGAAACATTTCTCGTCAAATATGTCTTCGGCGTTCGGCCGCTGCAGCAGTACCTCATCGAGTTCCCCGATGGCCGCGTGCAATGCCTCGGCATCGCCTGGGACACCGAGAACCAACGGTGGTTCCACCTCTACCCGGACGAGCCGATCCCGCACAACGATCCGCTCCACTGGACCCGGCCGCTGCAGAACTGGAACTACATGTGCGCCGAGTGCCACTCGACCAACCTCCAGAAGGGCTTCAACCTGGCCGACAACACCTATCGTACCACCTGGTCGGAGATCGACGTCAGTTGCGAGGCATGCCACGGGCCGGGCAGCCTGCACGTGGAACTCGCTCGATCGAACTCGCTCTTTTGGGACCGTCGCCACGGCTACGGCCTGCCGAGGCTGAAAGGCCCGGACTCCCACCCCGAGATCGAAACCTGCGCCCCCTGCCACTCGCGACGCCGGATCGTGCATCCCGGCCACCGCCCCGGCAAGCCGTATCTCGACTATTACCTCCACGAGATCATCGATGGCGAACTCTACTATGCCGACGGCCAGATCCTGGAGGAAGACTACGAATACGGGTCGTTCACCCAGAGCCTGATGTACCACAAAGGGGTCCGTTGCACGAACTGCCACGATCCCCACACGGCCCGCATCAAGTTCGAGGAACCCGGCTCGCCGCGGGTGAAATACACCGACAACAAGCTCTGCGGCCAGTGCCACCTGCCGACGAAATATGACACGCCCACCCACCATTACCACCCCGACGGTTCCAAGCCGGGCACGAAATGCGTCGAATGCCATATGCCGGAGACGACCTACATGGTCGTCGACCCGCGCCGCGACCACAGCATCCGGATTCCCCGCCCCGATCTGACCGTTTCGCTCGATATCCCCAACGCCTGCAACGGTTGCCATAAGGACGCAGCCAAAGGGGAAACGTCCCAATGGGCCCAGGCGAAGTGCGAAGAGTGGTACGGTCCTCGCAAAGGGCCGCCCCATTTCGCACACGCCATTGCCGCCGGACGCCGGCTCAAACCCGAGGGGCACGACCTCCTGGTCGAAGTGGTCCGCCGCAAAGATACCAGCGCGATTGTCCGTTCCAGCGCCATCTCGTTGCTGCGCCGATACCAAAGCGGCGACGCCGAGGCAGCCGCCATCCAAGGGCTCGAAGACCCGGAGGCGTTGGTCCGCGTCACGTCGGTCCGGAGCCTTCAGGATCTCTTGCCGGCCCCGGAACTGCTTCGGCGGCTCGCTCCCCTGCTTCGCGATCCGATCCGGTCTGTCCGCGTGGAAACTGCGCGCGCGCTGGCCCTCAGCCAGACGCCGCCGAGAGGGTACTCTCGGGAAGACCGCGAGGCGTTCGAAGCGGCCCTGGCCGAATACATGGCGGCTCAGAATGCGGTCAACGACCAGCCCGCTGCATACCTCAATATGGCCGTCATCTACGCGGCGCAAGGACAAGTCGATCGGGCCGAATCCGAATACCACACGGCGCTGCGGATCGATCCGGAGTTCATCCCCGCGAGGATCAACCTCGCCATGCTGTACGACGGGCGCGGGGAAAAAGCAAAGGCCGAGCAGCAGTTTCGCAAGATCGTTGAACTCGACCCGAAGCAGGGCGAAGCCTACTACTCTCTTGGGCTGCTCCTGGCGGAAGACGAGAAGCGGCTCGAGGAGGCTGCGGGGTTCCTTTCTGCCGCGGCGAAACTGCTTTCAGACAACCCCCGCGTGCACTACAACCACGGCCTGGCCCTGCAGAAGCTTGGCCGTGTGGAAGCCGCCGAGAAATCGCTCCAGAAATCGCACGAGCTTGCCCCCTCCACTCCGGATGCCTTGCACGCGCTGGCGATCCTCTACGCCCAGCAGGGCCAATGGCCCCGCGCCGTCGCCGCAGCAGAGCGTCTCGTCGGGCAGTATCCCCGGGAACCCGCGTTCAAGATGCTCCTGGACACGCTTCGCGAGCAGTCGGCCCAGGCGAAGACGCCTCGGTAGCCGGCTCAGAGGCTTTGCCGAACTGCCTGGTGCGGCAACTCGGGGTTCTCAGCGGTCGCCTGGCCATAAATTGTGATCGCCGTGAGACAGCCCAACACGATCACGAGGATCAGGGCGGCATACTCGACGGCCGTAGGGCCCTCGCGAGCAATCAAGAACCGGACCAACTTGCTCCAGAAATCTTTGGCAGTGTTCATGGCAATGGTGAAAAGACTTAAAACACGGGAGTTCTTCGGGACCGTCCACTCAAGGGTACTTCAAGAACGCGACTCGGACAAATCGGGGAGTCGGCTATAGTCCCAAAGGTGAATCCACGGTCTCTGCGATCAAAAGTGTCAACCCTGCTGCTTCCAGGCGAGAATGCTCCCGGGCGCCGTGATCCGCGGCGCCCGCCGTACCCAGTCGAAAAGGAGAATTGACAATTCCTAAGCTGGTGCATAAATAACCGGAGAACACGAAGCGCCTCCCCCGCAGGAAAGGCAGGGCATGCCCTTCCCTTGGATGGCGCGTACAGCATGAGATTTGAGGAGGTAAGACAAGAATGAGCGTTCTGGTTACGAAGCAGGCCCCGGATTTCAAGGCCCAGGCCGTCATGCCCGATGGTGCATTCAAAGAAGTCTCCTTGGCGGACTACCGCGGCAAGTACGTGGTACTGTTCTTTTATCCGCTGGACTTCACCTTCGTCTGTCCCACGGAGATCATCGCCTTCTCCGAGGCGATCAGCCAGTTCGAGAAACTCAATGTCCAGGTGTTGGGTTGTTCGATCGACAGCCACTACACGCACCTGGCTTGGCGCAACACACCGCGGACCCAGGGTGGTCTGGGCGAAATCAAATACCCGCTCGTGTCCGATCTCAACAAGCAGATCTCGACGGACTACGGCGTGCTCGCGTCGGGCGGCGTTGCCCTGCGGGGATTGTTCCTCATTGACAAGAACGGCGTCGTCCGTCACCAGTTGGTGAACGATCTGCCGCTGGGCCGCAGCGTCGAGGAGGCCGTTCGCGTGGTTAAGGCCCTCCAGTACTTTGAAGCCAACGGCGAGGTCTGCCCGGCCAATTGGAAGGAAGGCGCCAAAGGCATGAAGCCCGATCCCAAGGGAAGCCGCGAGTTCTTCGAGAAGACCTACGCGTGAGGACCGGAGCGGACATCGCTCCAGAGCGTCTTGGCGAGCGTGTCCGGCTCTCATGGCCGTTCTGCTGAATCTGCCTCCACTGGGCGCCACTAAGGGGGTGGAGGCTGTCTTGACTTGCAAGGGCCGCCGTCAGCCGCCCACCGACCCACGCCTCGCCCGTTTGTGCCCGAGAGGGCCGCGGGCGAGGTCCGTCTTGGGTCGGCCTGAAGTCGCCCTCGGCCAGTTCCGCCGGTTGGTCGACCGTGCGCGCTAGAGGACCGACGCCGAGAAGCACCGCAAGGGCGGATTTGGTTGGAATGCGACGGCGGCTTCTCGCGGCACTGTTGCCTGCTGGGCCGGACCGTTAGAATAGCCGGCGTTGGCCGTGCTCCACGGAGACCTTCTTGTCTCATGGCTTCGCAATAGGAGTTGCCCGAATGATTGCCGTCCTGGGTCTTCTATGTGCCGGCGCGGCAGCGATCACCACCAGTGCGGCCGAGCCCCAAAGCCGCCCGATTGAAACGGTGCTCCGAGAACCGCTGCCGCCCGAACGGCTGTCCTGCCGGAGCGATGCCCGGCAGATCGAGATCGCCGGCCCGACCTTTGCCTATGCCATCGACCGCCGCAGTGGAGCAGTCCTCCGCTTGGAGGCCCGCCGCGGCGACCGGAAGGTCGTCGAATTCCGCGAAGCCGCGGACCTGCGAATCGACCAATACCGTCTGAATGGTCCTGCGACCAAGGGGAGCACGGAGATTATTGAAAACACTCCCGCCCTCGTTGTCTTGAAAACGCTCGGCGAACTTGGCGCGGGTAAGACGGGCTCTCGACCGCTCCCCTACGAGCTGCGATCGACGTTCTACAATGATGGCGTGCTCGTCTGCGAGGTCACCCTCCGGCCGGCCGAGAACATCGTGCTCCGCGAAGGCATCTCTCACCGGTTGTCGGCAAGTGGTGAGTGGACCCATTACGTCCACAAGAACCGCCTTCGCTACGACGGCGACTCGCCCGAGGCGAACCCTCCTCTGCCGCCGGCCGGGAAACGGATCGGGATGAAGACGCCCACGTCCTGTCTTCAGGTATTCAGTCCCGCGGCGGGCCTGGCCATGTTTACCGACGCGGGCGCGATCCACGTGGCGCCCCCAGGGCTGGAAACGGCATCCCTGGAAGTCGTGCCGGTTGAAGAAGGACGTCCCCCCGCGGTCCTCATGGCGCAGCATCTTGTACGGATTGGGTCCGGCAGTGAACCCTACGTCCTTGAAGCGGGCAAGCAGTTCCATTTCCGCCTCGGATGGAGCGTCGCGCCGTGCCGATTGCCGCATGTCAGGCAAGCCGACCTGCGGATGTTCGTCTGGATCGGAGATGCAAACAACCCTTATCCGACGGACGCCGAAATCGACGAGGTGGCCCGCCTGGGCTTCACCCTTTTCCAGATGCACCGCCTGGGAAATCCCGGCGAGCCCCGGCCTCCGCATGGCGAACTCGCGCGCGTGATCCAACGCGTGCACCAGTCCGGGATGCTCTTCATTTGGACCGACAGCACGAACTTGATGTACTCCAATCCAGAGACCCGGCGGAGACACGCCGATGGCACGTGGACCCGCTGGGAAGGGACGAGCTACGGCGGTCGCTATCGGGCGGCGATGGACCCCTACTGCGATCTCGAAGCAGTCTGCATCGGGGCCCCCCACGGCCTGGCCGACTATCGCCTCGGCCTGCTGGAGAAGATGTTTGACCAGTACGACGTTGACGGGTTGTACCTCGACGACAACTACGCCCTGCCGGCCTGCCGGCACGGGGAACTCCACGGCCATCCCCGCGAACCTTACGACTGCCTGATCGAATTGCACGAAATGAACTGGCGGCGGCGGCAGGCAGTGCACCGGCGGTGTCCGCACGCCGTGTTGATCGACCATTGCGGCCGCGGCATTCTCCTGCCGGTGATCTGCGATTTCGACGTGCAACTGTTCGGCGAGGGACGGAACTTCGATACGCTCCAGGGTTTCTGGGACTTCTTTTGCTCCTTCCGCAATCTCCCGGCTCAGGGATGCATGTGGCCGGGGGATGGCGAGGATGTCCGCTGCCCGACTGAAATGGCGTATCACTTCGACCTGCTCACCGGCGGCGGACAATACTGCTATCTCGACTGGCGGCTGTGGCCCAAGAAGTTTCCCTACGCCCGCGGCGTCACCGAATCGGAGGGGCTCTATCTGCGGGCCTATAACCTCGCCCAGTACTACTTCGGCTTTTACGAATCGACGGTGTTTCCTTTTGCCACTTCCGGAGGGATCTTTTCGACCGCCTCGCGGGATACATTCGCCACGATTTACAGAAACAACGTCTGGGGAGATTATCTTATCGCCATCGCCAACCGGAGTGCCGAGACCCGTTCGTCGGGCCTCCGCATCCATGCGACCGCACCCCTCGGCCTTTCCTCGAATCAGGTCTACACGATTTGGGACGTGCATGAGCGGAGCCTGGTTTCCGGTGGGCCGGACAAGCTTGCGGCGATGCTGGGCGAGGCGGAGATTTCGCCTCGACACCTGAATCTCTATTACCTGCGTCCGAGAAACGGCGAGACACCCTGCCATCTCTGGGGCGGCAAACGGATTGCCGAGCGATGGGACGCTGCCGGCCGCCGTCTTTCGGTGGACTTGCACGCCCCGCCCGCCCTCGAGGACCTGGTGGTTTTCTGGACGGGGAACCGAACCGTTCGCCGTGTTCTCGTCAACGGACAGCCGGGAGCGTTCGCCGTCGATCCCGGCGGACCGATGGTGTTCGGTAAAGTCCGATTGACAGCGCCGAATACCAAGGTCGAATTGGAGTGCTCTTCCGACGGCAAATGGGGATTGCCGACGGGTGAGTTGCAGGCGCATGAGATCTCAAAGGTCGTCCATGCCAGTGCAATCGCTTCGAGCGGCAAGATCACAGGCTCCGCGGTCCGCCAGCCCGACCGCATCGAAGTCGACAGCCTCTACACCGGCTACTCGCCGGATGCGATCTCCGACACAAAAGCATGGGACGAGCATGGGGCCGCACTGGCCGGCCGCGTCCTGGGAAACGCCGACACCTCATGGGCGTCCGCTGAAAACGACGAGGCCCACTGGATTACCCTCTGCTGGAACCAGCCGCAAACGATCCGCTGCGCCGATATCTGGTGGGCGGCCCAGTCCATGTGGCCGGTTCGCTTCAAGCTACAATACTGGGACGCCCAACAGAATACCTTCGCGGATGTTCCCTCCGTTGCGTGGCAAGGAGTGAACACGCAACACAGCGCTGTGGATTTCCCCCCGGTCTGCACGACCCGTTTGCGGCTGATCCAAGACGCGGCAGGCGGTGGAGCCGGCCGGCCGAGAATCATGTTCGTACAGGAGTTCCGGGCCGACCCCGAGTGACGGACGGCTGCGAATCCCGCGGTCCGGCAAGCTGCAAATTACAATTCCTCTGGCCCCGCTCTCCCGTGGCCTTTTCTCGGTCGATGCTCAACGGCTGGACCGAAGCCATTGAACCAAAGACGTTTTCCAGCTAAGTTCAAAGCAGGTGCTTGAAGCATTTCGTGTTTGTCGGATGGCGCTGAGTGGTAGCCGAATTCGTGAGAATTCGGGAGGGCTACACGGGAGAATGCACGGACTTCCCAGGTCTCACGACTTCGGCTGCCACTCGGCTGAACCGTTGCAGCCCCCAAACGACTCCCTACTCCCGAAGCCCTTGGTTGCGTCTCAGCCGCGTCATAAGGAGGTCGAGGCATGGCTTGTGCTCTGGTAATCATTCTGGCGCTCGCCGTTGCACCGGACGGAAACACCCCGCCGAAAGGCATCCTCGCCTCCGGCCAAGCCGCCGCTTCGTCGCCGTCCAACTCACAGCCGCTGGATGACGCCGTCCATGCGGCTCTGCGGCGACGGGCACGACCGACCGACGAAGAGGCCAAGCCCGCTGCGCGCGAGTTGCTGGCCGTCTATGGAGCGCTGGAGCAAGACGGCCACCTCCCCAAGGCCCAGCGCGAGCGATTGCGGGTCCAGGTCCGGCGCCGGCTGCTCAAACTGGCGGACCAGATCACGTATGTCGAGGCCGTTGAGAAGCGAAATGCCGACATGCGACGGCCCAAATCGGTGCAACTTCCCGACGGGAAGCCAGAAGCACTGGCGCAGATCCAGGGCGGGCCTGCCCAACGGGGACAGGCCGGCTTCGGCGGTGGTCCGCCGGATGCGGGCGAACAGCTCGTTGACTTGATCCAGCGGACCATCGCTCCGTCGACGTGGGATGTCAACGGAGGACCGGGGGCGATCTATTATTGGAGACCGGGCCGTGCCCTGAGCGTCCGCCAGACCAGTGAGGTCCACCACCGTCTCGGCGGACTGCTGGACCAGATCCGCCAGATGCAACCGTGAGGATTCCGTGCATTTTCGTACCCGCGCAATTCACGTCGGCAACCCACCGGACCCCGCCACCGGCGCCGTGGTGCCGCCGGTCCACCTGACCAGCACCTTTGTACAACCGGGCGCCGGGCAATGGGCCGAGTTCGACTATTCCCGAAGCGGCAACCCGACCCGCAAAGCCCTGGAGACAACGCTGGCTTCTCTCGAGGGCGGCTGCGGGGCTTTGGCGTTCGCCTCGGGAATGGCGGCGATCCACTGTGTAACGATGCTGCTGCGTCCCGGCGACCGCATCGTCGCCGGATCCGACATCTACGGCGGCACCTACCGTCTGCTGCACAAGATCGTGCGACCCAACGGCATCGATGTGCAACTCGCTCCTTCCACGGATCTCGCCGCGTTCGAGGCGGCGATCGACCGGCGCACCCGTTTGGTTTGGATCGAGAGTCCGGGCAATCCGTTGATGTCGATCAGCGACATCGCCGCCTGCGCAGACATCGCACGCCGTCATGGAGCTCTGTTTGGAGTGGACAGCACCTTCGCCACCCCGGTCCTGACACGCCCCCTGGAACTCGGCGCCGGCATCGTCATGCACTCGGCGACCAAGTACCTCGGAGGCCATAGCGACCTGCTCGGCGGGGCGCTGGTCGTCAAGGACCGGGAACTTTACGACCGGCTCTATTTCCTACAAAACGCCACCGGGGCCGTCATGGGACCGTTGGAGGCGTTTCTCTGTTCACGAGGGATAAAGACGCTCGATCTGAGAGTCCGTGAGCAGTGCCGGTCCGCGGCGGCCTTGGCCGACCGCCTCGTGTCGGATCCCCGCGTCCGTCGCGTACTTTACCCCGGCCTTCGGGATCACCCCGGCCACGAGATCGCCGTGCGGCAAATGGACGGTGCCTTCGGCGCCATGCTCAGTTTCGAGGTGGACGGAGACTTCGCCGCAGCCAAGAAGGTCGTGGAGAGCACCCATCTGTTTCGGCTGGCCGTCAGCCTCGGCGCCGTCGAATCGCTCATCGAGCAGCCCGCTTCCATGTCGCACGCCAGCTACGACCGGGCCGACCGCCTTGCGCACGGGATCACCGATGGGTTGATCCGGATCTCGGTGGGACTCGAGGCGCCGGACGACTTGTGGCAAGACCTCGACCAAGCCCTCACCGCTGTCCGCGCGTGAGGGCCGTGTAGGGCGGAATTCATTCCGCCCGGAGCGGACTGAAGTCCGCTCTACGGCAACCCCCGCGAAATCGACGTAGGTGGAGTCTTCGCTTTTCGCTAAGATCACACCAACGGGCGGGTTTCCGATCACAGTCAGCCAAAACCGGCAAATTAGGCAAAGCTGGAATTTGGCGTCTCGGGACACTAGGGAAGATTCGTGCGTTGGGAAGTTTGGCAAGCAACGCTGGGCGTTATCGTCGGCCTGTCTGTCTGGGCCGGCGACAGCGACCGCGCCCTTTCGGCTGGGCCCCCCGCAACGCCTTTTGTCGAAGACGAAACCCTGGACGCAACCGGCAGTCCTCGGCTTGAGGTTGCCCCGGCCCGAATGCCGCTGAACGTGAGCGTGGAAGAACCGTCCGCGGTCGAATTCGATGGCCCGTTGATTCTGTCGCCGGACGGCGAAGAAACGATCCTTGAGGAGCCGATCTGGGAACCGCTGGTTGTGGAGGAGTACCCGGGCGAGTTCTTGGACTCGGAGTGCGCCCCACGAAAACCGGTTTGGTTTCGCAACCTCTCCATCGCGGCGGGAGTGCACGGTTTCAAGGGCCCCTCCGATTTCGGTCAAAGCGGCAATTTCGGATTCGACGAGGGGTTGAACTGGGGGGCGCCCGTCCCGTTTGTCCAGAACCTGCCGTTCTGCTCCGGACTGGGTTTTCAACTCGGTGTCCGCGGCGTCCACGGCAACTATTCGGGAAATCAGGCCACTTGGGCCTTCGACGGCTTCAGCAGCGACCGCGACCAGTTCTTCTTCACCGCCGCGACGTTCACCCGCAGGCTGGAACGTGGTTGGCAGACCGGCGGCGCCTTCGACTATTTTCACGACAACTACTACGACGACACGGACCTGAAGCAGGCCAGGACGGAATTCGCCTACGTCTTCGACGGGCGTCACGAACTGGGGTTCTGGGGCGCCTATGGGGCCGGCAGCGACCAGGTTACCTTCACCATTGTCCACAAGCTGGTGACCTCGCTGGAGCCCAACGATGTCTATACGCTCTTCTATCGCCGCCGTTTCACCGGCGGCGGCCAGGGGCGCATCTGGGGCGGGGTGACGGGCGATGGCGATGTGGTGCTCGGCGCCGACGGCACCGTTCCGCTGGGAACCAATTGGTCGCTTCAGAACAATTTCACGTACCTGATTCCCAAGGAAGGCCGAGGGTTTGGGGCCGAAACGCAGGAGTCGTGGGCCGTTTCGATCCGCCTGGTCTGGTACCCCGGCCAGCTCTCACGGTGCGTGTTCAAAGACCGGTTCCAGCCCCTGTTCGACGTGGCCGACAACGGCGTCTTCCTCGTCGAGCGCGGCCCCACGACCTTGGCGCCTTAGCCCGGCAGATGTTACGCGCGCCAAACAGATTCGTGCGTGTTCATTGGTCCTGGGGTGTTTATCCGCGGGCTACGGTGGGAATGGCCTTCGGCCAATGAACCATCGCGCCGTCTGGCCATGTGCAGTGCCGTGGTGGGGCCAATTGAGAAAACAACTCGTGCCCGGAATACCCCGGGGTTTCATCTCCCCACTCCCGCCCCCGTCCGACGCGGGGCGGCGCCCAAAGATGTTCATGGCACCGGCCTTCCCGCGCCATCGCGAATGCGCCTGAAAAACGGCCCGGGAAGCCCGTACCACACCCATGACCGGAAGGCCGGGCTCGCCCACTTACCCTTGGCCGGGGATTCGGCTAGGATTCAGGAAAGTCGCCAGGAGCTGTCAATAATCGATAGCCCTGTTTTCCCATTTCCACCGGAAGTTCTGTCTTGCCTCGAAACAAGCCAAAAGATGGCACCAAGGGCACATGCTCGCTGATCAGTCTTGGCTGCCCCAAGAACCTGGTCGACAGCGAGCGGATGCTCGGCCTGTTGAATCTCCACGGCTTCAGACTTTCCCCTCAACCAGAGGGGTCTGATTTCGTTGTCATCAACACCTGCGGATTTCTCCAGGCAGCGCGCGATGAGTCTCTCGAAACGATTCGCGAGATCGTCCGGCTCAAACAACGCGGCAGTACCAGAGGCGTGATCGTCACGGGCTGCATGGCCCAGCGCGACCAGGAGTTGCTTCTGGAACAGTGCCCGGGGATCGACCAGGTCGTCGGCCTGCATGCCCGGGACGAAATCGCCCTGGCCGCCGACCGGCTCATGGATGGTTTCACCCAACAGCGGACCCTTTTCCGCCCGGCACCCGCACGACCGCTCTCGGATGCCGGCCGTCTGCGCGTGACGCCGCCGCACCTGGCCTTCCTCAAGATCTCGGAAGGGTGCGACCGGCTCTGCACTTTCTGCTCGATCCCTCAAATCCGCGGCAAGCATTCCAGCAAGCCGATGGACGAGGTGGTGGCCGAGGCCGAGC
>JABWBD010000111.1 GCA_013360685.1 Pirellulales bacterium | reverse complement strand
TTCGCGAATGAGCGCCGACACTTCACCGGCGGCCTTGTTGGACCGTTCGGCGAGCTTGCGCACCTAGTCGGCGACGACGGCAAAACCGAGACCGTGTTCGCCGGCCCGCGCGGCTTCGATGGCCGCGTTGAGGGCGAGTAGGTTCGTCTGGCTAGCGATTTCGGAGATCACCGAGATGATTTCGCTGATCTTTTCGCTACTGGTCTTGATGAGCTCCATCGCTTCGATCGACTGGGCAACCGCGCCGCCGCCTTGCTCGGCGAGCGACGAGGTGTTTTTGGCGACCTTGTCGGCTTCGCCGGCATTGCCGCGGACGCCTTCGATGCTGCGATTGAGCTGCTCGATGGCGGCCGACATCTCTTCGACGACGCTGCTCTGCGTTTGGGCGTTGCCCGCCAGGCTCTGCGAGCCTTCGGCGACGACCCGAGCGCCTTCCGTGAACTGGGCGGCGCTTTCGACGACCTGGGTGATGATGTTCCGCAGGTCGGCGAGCATCCGGCGGAGGCCGTTGGCGAGTTCACCGATGGCGTCGTTGCCGGTGACGGTGACCGGCACCGTGAGATCGCCCTCGGCGGCCGCGTTGACCACCTTGAGCAGCTCGTTGACCTTGCCGCGCAGTTCGCGTTCGGCCGCTTGCTCGCGTTCGCGCTGTTCGCGCTCGGCGGCTTCCTTGGCGGCTCGTTCCCGTTCGACTCGCTCTTGTTCCTTGCGGGCGTCGTCTTCTTTGCGCCGTCGCTCTTCGTCCTCGCGGCGGCGGGCTTCTTCGGCCTGCTTGCGTTCCTGCTCGGCCCGCTCGGCCCGCGATTCCTTCTCGCGTTCGGCGGCGATGCGGACGTCTTCGAGCGTTTTGGCGGAAGCGGCGACCGCCGTGTTGAGCGAGGCGGCCATGCGGCCGAATTCGTCGCGCGAGGCAATTTCGAGGCGTTGCGTCAAGTCGCCCTGGGCGACGGCGTCGAGCACGCCGGCGGTCTTGACGATGGGCTTGGCAATCGCTCCGGCAATCCACCACGCCAGGCCGAAGATGATGGCGGCCGAGATGGCGACCGCGACGAACACGAAGTTTCGCAGCGCCCGGGCCGGCGCCGTCGCTTCTTCCAGGTCTTGGCGAATCAAGACGCCCCAGCCGTAGGCGGCAAATCCGAGCGCGCCCTTGGACCTGGCATAACCGTTGATCTGGTCGATGAGCCGCCGCTTGTGCGTTTCGATCGTGTATCCGTGGCCTTCCTTGGCGACGAGTTGCGCGCATTCCAGACCGCGCTCGGCGAGGTTGAGCGTCATCACGGCGGCCGGATCGGCGTCATCCAGGACGAGACCCTTCGAAGTGAGCAACTGGGTTTCGAGGGTATTGATGCCTTCGTCTTTGGCCGTCGCGCGTTGGGCGTCCATGATGTCGCTGACGATCCGCTTGAACGACGCGCGGTTGGACCAGACGCGCGTGACCTTGCCCGTCTCGTCGACGATCGGCGCGGAGAAGTTCAGCGTGACGCGCTTCTCGCCGTAGACTTCCGAGGTCGTCGCGCCTTGTTCGGGGTCGTTGTAATACGTTTTGCCGTAAGGAATCTTGCCCGAGACGATCTCCTCGAACCAGGTTTCCCCCTTGACGCTACGGCCGATGAGATTGGCGGTGTTGAGCGGCTTGCCCGTGCTATCGACTGTGTTGGCGGCGACGATCTTGCCGTCCGCGTCGGCGACGATCATCAAGTCGTAGATGCCGTAGCACTTCATGTAGAAGTTGGCGGCTTGGGTGACCTGATCTGGAGTTCCCTTGGCATTGGGGTTCTCGGCGAACGCCTGGACGTCGCCGTAGCGCTCGAACAGATTGCGGTCGACCTTGTCGGCCGTTTCGATGGCCATCACCTGAAGTTCCTTCGCCGCAGCCGCGGTGAGGTCGTCGCTGGCGCGATTGAAGCTCAGCCAACCGATGGCGACCGCGGGCACTAATCCGAGAACCAAGTACCAAATCAGGAGCTTGGTCCGCACGCTCTTGAACTGAAACCGACTCGACGATGCTTGAGCCATAAACGTCCCTTCCGCCAGAAAAGAAGATTGCCAAAATGTTCCGGGATACCTGGAGGGCTGCGTCGCGATTTGATCTCGCTCGATGCCTGCGTAACCCGCCGTTGAAGCGCTGCGTGCGACCGGGAGAGTCACCCCTGCGCTACGCTTAGTGTGTTTAGGTCGCGGCGTGTGCGCGGGCAATTTCGGCGGGCGTGGACGCGAGAAAAAAACCCTATTTTGAGGGAGAATTGCGCGCGCAAAGGCCCCACCGGCAAGGGAGCAACGCTCGCAAATACAGCCGCGATCATAGCTAGTGTGCGGCTTGCCGCAAAAAAACAAGGCGCGCGGCCGGCGCTTGCACGGCCGCGCGCCTTGCGAAAGGCGCGCTGTAGCTCGCGGAAACCCGCTTGGCGCTTGCGGCGCCGGCCTGCGAACAAGCCGGCGCCACAGCGGAGAAGCGGTCCGAACGCTACGCGCTCTTGTTCTTCGTGTCTTGCAGCGGGAACAGTTTCGCCCGGCCTTCGACCACGTCCTCGGTAATCACGTACCGCTGGCCGGCGCCGTGGTCGGGCAGCTCGAACATGATGTCCAGCATCAGGCCCTCGATGATCGAACGCAAGCCGCGGGCGCCCGTTTGCTTCTTGATCGCCTTACGGGCGACGGCGCGGAGTGCTTCGTCGGTGAAATGAAGTTCGGCATTTTCCATCGCGAACAGTTGCTGATATTGCCGAACTAGCGCGTTCTTCGGCTCCGTCAGCACGCGGATGAGCGAATCCTCTTCGAGCGGTCCTAGCGGTGCTATCACGGGCAATCGGCCGACCAACTCGGGAATCAATCCGAACTCGGTCAAGTCGTCGCTGGTCGCGTGCTGCAGGAGTTCCGCCGTTGAAAGTTCGACCTTGGTGCCGGACTTCTGGCCGAAACCGATCGTTCGCTGGCCGAGACGTTTGCTGATGATCTTGTCCAGCCCAACGAACGTGCCGCCGCAGATGAACAGGATGTTCGTGGTGTCGATCTGGATGTACTGCTGTTCGGGATGCTTGCGGCCGCCCTGCGGGGGAACGTTGGCGACGGTGCCTTCGAGCATCTTCAGCAGCGCCTGCTGGACGCCTTCGCCGGAGACGTCGCGGGTGATCGAGACGTTGTGGCTGGTCTTGCCGATCTTGTCGATTTCGTCGATGTAGAGCACGCCCCGCTGGGCGGCGTCGAGGTCGAAGTCGGCCGCGTGGAGCAGTTTCAGAAGCAGGTTCTCGACATCCTCGCCGACGTAGCCGGCCTCGGTCAGCGTGGTCGCGTCGCCAATGGCGAAGGGAACGTCGAGGATCTTGGCGAGGGTTTGGGCGAGGAGCGTCTTGCCGGAGCCGGTGGGCCCGATCAAGAGGATGTTCGACTTGTCGATGACGACGTCGGAGTTGGTGCCGCGGTGGGTGAGACGCTTGTAGTGGTTGTGAACGGCCACGGCCAGGACTTTCTTGGCGTGTTCCTGACCGATGACGTACTCGTCGAGATGCTTGACGATCTCGCGGGGCGAGGGAATCTTGGCGAACGGCTGGCGGCCGGTGCCCCGGCGGCGGCGTTCCTGATCGAGGATGGATTGACAGAGGTCAATGCACTCGCCGCAGATGTAGACGTCGCTGGGGCCTTCGACCAGCGGTCCGACATCGCGGTAGCTTTTGCGGCAAAAGGAACAGAACGCGTTTTTTTTGGTTGTTCCGCCTCCGCGCCGTCCCGAAGTGAAATCCCGTCCTGAGGGCATGCCAAATCCTTTCCACGTTCCGGCGGCCGGCATCGTCGGTGAGTCCGTCCGCCGGGGGTGTCGTTCCAGTTGTCGCTCGATTATCGTCGGCCTGAGGGCATCCCTGTCCGCATGGTTTCGAGCGGTTCCGTGCCAAGTTTCCCTACGTTGGCGCGGCGGAGCGTGTTTTCGTCGCCAAGGACGGGAAACTCGGCCAAACCGCGAGAAGCGTATGAACCGGCGGCTTCGCGCCGGTCGGCAACCCACGTCTTAACCCGTTTCGCCGTTATCCTTTAACTCCTCCTGGAGACGCGCCGCCAAGTTCGTCTTTATAGTTCGGAATTCTGCGTCGCTCAGCCCACCTCGGGAGTGCAATTCCCGGAAATTTGACAGCAACTCACTGGCAGTTGGTTCCTTCTGTGACGCCCCACCGCGAATCTTTCCAAGGGCATAAATCCCCGCAACCAGGAGCATGGCAAAAGCCGCACCCCAAATCACCACCTGGGCAACCGGATCAGCCCAAAGCTCTGCCATACGCCACTGCTGCCGAACCTCTGGCTTGCTCACGAGACCGCTCACGATGAATTATGCACATTGGGCAGCGGTCGTCCAGGATGAGGGTGCGTGGAAATCGGCAGGTTGGGGCGGCGAGGGAGGGGTCGTCAGGCAGGGAGCGGCGGGGTGACGGGGTGACGCGGGGACGGGGTGACGGGGTGACGCGGGGACGCGGGGAGAAAGTGACGGGGTGAGAGGGTGACAGAGTTATGCGTACTGGTGGGGGAAATAATAGCTCTGTTGGGTGGCTTGATTCTCTGATTGGTCGTGGTGAGGGGATCGTGAGGCTTGCTGCCCAACATTCCCTCGGTCGGAATCGGTGGAATCCGGCAGATTGACAAGGCGACCGTGGTCTCCTACCCTGATGTTGGAGTAAATGGTTCCCCCACGGAGATTGAAACTATGTCGAAAGAGTCGACGGTCCGGCGGATCCTGGACACGGGTGTGGTGGCGGTCCTGCGGGCGCCGAGCGGCGAGGCCCTGGCCGATGTGGCCGAAGCACTCCTGGCCGGCGGCGTGCAGGCGATCGAGGTGACTTTCACCGTGCCGGGGGCGCATCGGGTGCTCGAGCATGTCGCAGGACGGTTGGGCGACCGGATCCTGCTGGGCGCTGGCACCGTGCTCGATTCGGAAACCGCGAGGACCGCACTGCTGGCGGGAGCGGAGTTTATCGTCGCCCCGACGCTGAGCCTGGAGGTAATCCGGCTCTGCCGGCGATACGACAAGGCAGTGATGCCGGGAGCGTTGACGCCGACCGAGGTTCTGACGGCCTGGGAAGCGGGAGCCGACATCGTCAAGGTCTTCCCTTCCGACATCACCGGCCCCGCCTACCTCAAGGCACTTCACGGTCCGCTGCCCCAGGTCCGCCTGATGCCGACCGGCGGAGTCAACCTGCAGACGGCCGCGGAGTTTCTCCGCGCGGGAGCGTGTGCACTGGGTGTGGGAGGAGCGCTTGTCGAGCCGAAGGCCATTGCAGGGCGGGACATGGCGCGGATCGAGTCGCTCGCCCGGCAATACGTGGAGATCGTTCAAAAGACACGCCAGGGCGGCTAAGAGGCCATTGGGGAGACATGAAATGCCGATCCAGTTCACGTGCCCGCATTGCGGGCTGCAGACCAACGTTGCCGACGAATACGCTGGGCAGAGCGGGCCGTGCGCCCGTTGCGGCAAGACGATCACCGTGCCTCCGGTCGGAGGCGGACCGGTGTACGCCCCGCCGCCGAAACGCACGAGCGGGCCGGCGGTGCTCGTGATCGTTCTCGTGGCGGCATTGGGGATCGTGGTCGTCTGCGGCGGGATCATGGCAGCCCTGCTCCTGCCGGCGGTCCAGGCGGCGCGCGAGGCGGCCCGGCGGAGCCAGTGCACCAACAACCTGAAACAGATCGCACTGGCGATGCACAACTACCACGACACCTACGGATCGTTTCCTCCGGCATACCTTGCCGACAAGAACGGGAAGCCGATGCACAGTTGGCGCGTGCTCTTGCTCCCCTTCCTGGAACAGCAGGCGCTCTACGAACAATACAACTTCGACGAACCGTGGGACAGTCCGGCCAACCAGCGAATTGCCTCGACCGTGGTCCCGGTCTACAACTGTCCAAGCAACCCAAACACTTCCAGTCCGCAGACCAGCTACGTGATGCTGGTCGGACCGGGAACGATCTCCGACGGGGCTTCCGCGACGAAGATCCAGGATATCGCGGACGGGTCCTCGAACACGATCCTGGTCATCGAGGCGACGGGCACCAGCATCGGCTGGACCGAACCTCGCGATCTAGACGCCACGAAGATCACGTTCGAGGTGAACGAACCGATGGGGGGCGAGATCGAGAGTCTGCATCCGGGCGGCGTGAACTGTGCGATGTGCGACGGGGCCGTGCGGTTCTTGAGCGACACGATCGATCCAAAGACCGTGCGGGGAATGAGCACGATCTCGGGCGGAGAGGCCGTCGAGGCGTTTTAGTCATTCGTCATTGGTCATTGGTCATTGGTCATTGGTCATTAGTCATTAGTCATTAGTCATTAGTCATTGAGTCTTTCCTCTGAATGAGCTACTGGCAAGATAAGGCGGTTCTCGTCACCGGCGGGTCCAGCGGGCTGGGACGGATGATCGCGGATTCGTTTGCCGCCGCCGGCGCGAAGATCGTCATCGTGGGGCTGGAGGCCGGCGCCGTCGAGGCGGCCGCCGCGGAACTCCGCCAGTCCGGCAGCGAGACATTGGGGCTCCAGGGCGACATCACCCGGCAAGAGGACGTCGATCGTATGTTCGGGGCGTCGCTGGAGCGGTTCGGGCGGCTGGACGTGCTCGTGAACAACGCCGGCCGCTCCATGCGAGGCAAAGTGCTCGACACCACGCCCGAGCAGTTCCGAGAACTGATGGAGCTCAACCTGATCGCGCTGGTCCGCTGCACGCGGGCGGCGGTTCCGCACCTGCTCAAGCAGCGCGGGCACGTGGTGAACATCGGCTCGCTGGCGGCCAAGTCGGCCGCACGCTGGGTGGGGGCGTATCCGGCCACCAAGCACGCGGTGGCGGCCTACTCGCAGCAACTGCGATTGGAACTCGAACCGGAGGGGCTTCACGTCCTGCTCGTCTGCCCGGGGCCGATCGCGCGCGACAATCCGCGGCTCTATCCGCTGGAAGGACTGGAAGACGTCCCCGAGAGCGCTCGGCGTCCGGGGGCGGGCGTGAAGGTAAAAGCCATCCGGCCCGAAGAACTCGGACGGGCGATCCTGCGGGCTTGCGAGCGCCGCCAGCCCGAACTGATCGTGCCGGCCAAAGCCCGGCTTTTGTTCGCGCTGGCGCAGCTATCGCCACGGCTGGGCGACTGGCTGGTTAGACGGAAGACGTAATTGGTCATTGGTCACTTGTCATTTGCCATTGGTTGGGGCGGGCTTTGCCTGGCCTCTTGCCCCGCGCTGCGCCGGTGGTATATTGGCGGCGTGCCGGCGGGTTTTCCCGACCAATGACGAATGACAAGTGACCAATGACCACTTTGGAGCTTTCCCATGGCCGCTTTTCCGGATATCCAGAAAATCCAGTATGAGGGTCCGCAATCGAAGAACCCGCTGGCCTTCCGGCACTATAAGGCCGACGAAGTGGTTGAAGGCAAGGCGATGAGGGACCACTTCCGCTTCAGCGTGGCTTACTGGCACACGATGCGAGGGACGGGGGCGGACCCGTTTGGACCGGGCACGATGTTGCGGCCCTGGGAAGGAGCGGAGGATACGGTTGCCAATGCGATGAACCGCGTGCGGGTGTTCATCGAGTTCTGCGAGAAACTCGGGGCCGGCTTCTTCTGCTTCCACGACCGCGACGTTGCCCCGGAGGGCTCGAGCCTTGCGGAGACCAACACGAACCTGGACACCGTGGTGCGGGTAATCCGGGAGGAAATGGACCGGACGGGCGTGAAGCTCCTTTGGGGCACGGCCAACCTGTTCAGCAACCCGCGCTACGTCCACGGCGCCGCCACGAGTTCCAATGCCGACGCGTTCGCCTACGCGGCGGCCCAGGTGAAGAAGGCCCTGGAGGTGACCAAGGAACTGGGCGGCCAGGGTTATGTCTTCTGGGGCGGCCGCGAGGGTTACCAAACCCTCTGGAACACGGACATGAAGCGCGAGCTCGACCATCTGGCCCGCTTCATGCGCATGGCGGTCGATTACGCGAAAGAAATCGGTTTCACCGGGCAGTTCTACTTCGAGCCGAAGCCGAAGGAGCCGACGAAGCACCAGTACGACTTTGATGCGGCCGCCTGCATCAACTTCCTGCGAGCCCACGGCCTGGAAAAGCACATTAAGCTGAACATCGAGACAAACCACGCCACGCTGGCCGGCCACACGGTCGAGCACGAGTTGGAATATGCCGGCATGCAGGGGTTTCTGGGATCGGTCGACGCCAACGCAGGCGATCTTCTCCTGGGATGGGACACCGACGAGTTCCCGACCGACGTCTACCTGACGACGAAGATCATGCTGACGATTCTCAAGTACGGGGGGTTCACGACGGGCGGCCTGAATTTCGACGCGAAAGTTCGGCGGGAATCGTTCGAGCCGGTCGACCTGTTTTACGCCCATATCGGCGGCATGGACGCTTTTGCCAAGGGGCTGAAGATCGCCGCCCAGATCCGGGCCGAAAGGGAACTGGCCAAGATGGTCCGGGACCGCTACAGCACATGGGACTCCGGCGTCGGCGCCGAGATCGAGGGGGGCAAACACGATTTGAAGTCGCTCGAGAAGTACATGCTCGGCAAGGGCGACGTTACGCCGACCGGGAGCGGGCGGAAGGAGCTGCTTGAGAACCTGGTGAACCGGTACGTGCTCTGAGTCAGTAGTTGAATGTAATGCCACGATTGCGCAGTTCCGCGACCAGTTCGGGCGTCGAGGTGTACTGCACGGCATCGAAGCCGATGGCCTTCGCGCCGGCGATGTGGCCTGCGTTGTCGTCCGTGTAGAAGATCTCACGCGCTTGCACGCCGGCCAATTCGGCGGCGGCGCGGAAGATCGCCGGAGCGGGCTTCGCCGCGCGGATGCGGTAGCTCAAGGCGTGGACGGAGAAGAGGTCGTGGAGGATCCGGAACCGCCGCAGGCAATGCTCCCAGTGGCTTTGGCAGGTGTTGGACAGGACGCCGAGCCGGTAGCCGGCGGCGCGAAGCTGGGCGATCACGGGAAGGATGCCGACGTTGAGCGTGAAAATGTCGCTGCCCGCCAGTTCCAAAGCGTCGTAGTCCGGACGGCAGTTTGCTTGCGTGCAGAAAGCCTCGTAGAACTGGCGGCCGTCGATTTCGCCGCTTTCGTAGCGTTCTTGCAGGCGAGTGTCGAAGAGCGTCGTGAAGACCAACTCGGGGCTGATGTTCGCCGCCGCGCCCATTTGTCGGCACATCACGTCGACGTCGAAATCGACGATGACCTTGCCGAGGTCGAAGTAGAGGAATTTGGGTACGGGCATGGCTGCAAGGATCTCTTTGCCAGTCGCGGTGTTTTGCCGTTAGGAACAGGGAGATATTGTAGGCAATCGGAAGAGTCAGGGGGAAGGGGGCGGGAGCAGGCGGGGCCCAGGAAGGCGCATGCGCCGCAGGGCAACGAGCAACGCCGCCGCACAAATCAAGTCAAGTAGATTTCCGGCAGGTCGTCTCGCTCTCGCCGAGCAAAGAAGGAATCGTGGACACCGTCGGGAAGCGTGTTTTCCGGCGCACGACAGAGCTCAAGGTTCGGCAGGTCTTCAGGATAACCCAGCAACTCATGCAGAAGTGGTCGAGGTCGAACTCTCCCGTCGCTCGGCCCCACTGTTCGCGCAAGAGGCAGTACACGCAACGGAAAGAAAACTCGTCACGCAGCCACGGACGATAGGACTGATAGTCAACGTAACCGCAGGGGCCGTGCCGACGGATCAGCGGTTCCGGGGGATAGCGGAAAGGATCTCGCTTAAGGTTTGTTGCCACGCCTCTGTAGAAGCTGCCGGTGAAGTCGCTGTGCCCCTTCCATCGGAGCCGGAGCAACGATGTCGAAATGCTCGTTAGCGAGTCGATCGAGGTGAGCAAGTTTTTCGCGCTCGTCGGCCGTGATCGTACCGGCAATGTCCCTGTCAATCAATCGGCGGCGGCACGTCTCGATTTCCTCCGACCAATCGCCGTTGGCCTTGCCGGGGCTTTCCTCTTCGACGAAGCGCGCAACAGCCATACAGATGAGTTGGACAACGTCCTTTCCGGTCTGGGAGGCTTTCTCCGAGAGCCGCTGATCCACGCTGTCGGGGAGGTTAACTTCGTACTTCATGTTTGCATCATACCGCATGGCCCCGGGCAAGGCGACACGAACTGGGCCGAATTCCTCAAATCTCGGCCGAAAGCGCCCGGTCACGGTCGAAGCCAGGGTCTCGCTCCACGCTTTGGGGCATTACTCGCAGCATCGCATGTCCACTGTCCGGCTACCGATTGACTTCAGCCCCCCTCGCCGGGATGATCGCGTGTGCATTTGAGAATTTCCACACGGAGTACGAGATACGAACGGTCAACGTCCTTGACAGCGCTGGACCACGTGCGTCTTGATGCTCGCGCACTCCTCCTGCGTCCATTGTCCTGCCGGGCCGCTGGCGGATCCTTCGACCAATGCGGTCGATACCTTGGCACGCCGTTAGGGGCAGGCTCCCGGCTGAAGGCCGAATCAGCGGACGGCACGGCGGAGCGTGCCTGCTACTTTGACAGTTCCTTGATCCGGATCTCTTTGTAGCGCGCTTCGCTGGGCGGGCCGCCGTGGATCTGGAGGCCGATGAGGCCGCGTTGGGGGATGGAGTCGTCGGGCTCGGTGTAGTCGACCGTTGGCTGGCCGTTGATCCAGAGCTGGATCCGCTTGCCCTCGGCGCGGATCACGTACTCGTTCCAGTCGTCTCTGCGGATGATTTTGGACCGCTGGTCTTTCGGCGGGCCGGCGAGGACCTTGCGGCGCCGCGACTCGTCGTAGAGGCAGCCCCACCAGCCCTCGCCCAAGTCGGCCTGGTAGCCGATCATCTCGTGATGGTTGGGAACCCGCTGACTGCGGATCTGCACGCCCGCGTTTGCCCCCTCGCCCAGAACCTTGAACTTCAGCCGCAGCTCGAAGTCGCCGTACTCGCGGGCCGTGGTGAGGAACTCGTTCCGCGGCACGGGCTTCTCGAGACTGCCGCCGATGATCGCGCCGCCGTCGATCCGGAAGACATCCTGGTTTCCTTGCCAACCTTGAAAGGACTTGCCGTCGAAGAGCAGCACGAAACCGGCTTCGTCCGCAAAGGACGATCCGGAGCACAGCAGAGCGAAACAGACGACCAGCCATTTCATGATCGGTTCTCCAGGTCTTGCAGGTTTGTCGAAGTTCAGTCGGTGGGATGCGGGAACGGTTGTCGCGAATTCTCACGAATTCGGCTGCCGGGGTGCGGCGTTTGCCGGTGTTACGAACCCGGGAATCCGATTTGAGCCGTGAGAGCGGTGCTGGCCGCCCCGGCGCCCTGACGGCCGGGGCTCGCCTGAGGCGGATGCCGTAGCCACTCCCCTGCCCTACTATCCACGATCCGCTGAAGCCTGGCAATCGCCAGCCGACCATTCGCTCTTCCTTTTTTTGGGTGTAGGACGGCCTTCCCAGGCCGTCTTCTTCCCGCGATCTCGACGGCCTGGGAAGGCCGTCCTACAGAAAACGCCGAGGCTGGCACCTAAGGACGGAAGAGCGGACAATCCTTCGCCCCTGGTGGCCTGGGGAGGGGTGATTTACAATGGAATGCTCCCGTTTGCCCTCTAAACGAAAGGTTTTCAGCGATGCGTTCCGATACAATCAAGCTGGGCGATGCCCGTGCCCCCCACCGTAGCCTCCTGCGAGCCACCGGCGTCGGCGACGACGACTTCCGCAAGCCGTTCATCGCCATCTGCAACAGCTATATCGACATCATTCCGGGCCACGTCCACTTGAACGAAGTCGGCGAGTTCGTCAAGCAGTGCGTCCGCGAGGCGGGCGGCATGCCGTTCGTGTTCAATACGATCGGCGTCGACGACGGCATCGCCATGGGGCACGCGGGCATGAAGTTCTCGCTGCCCAGCCGGGAGATCATCGCCGACGCGGTGGAGACGATGATCCAGGCCCACTTGTTCGACGGCATGATCTGCATCCCGAACTGCGACAAAATCGTGCCCGGCATGATGATGGGCGCCATGCGGTGCAACATTCCGACGATTTTCGTCAGCGGTGGACCGATGGAAGCCGGGCGGACGGCGGACGGCAAGGCGGTCGACCTGGTCGACGTGTTCGTCGGCGCGGCGGCCAAGCAGAGAGGCCAGCTTTCGGCCGAGGAACTCACGGAGATCGAGAAGGCGGGCTGCCCGACGTGCGGCTCCTGCTCCGGGATGTTCACCGCCAACAGCATGAACTGCCTGAACGAGGCATTGGGGCTGGCCCTGCCGCTGAACGGCACGCTCCTGGCCACCAGCGCCGAGCGGCGTCGGCTCTTCCGCCGGGCGGCCGAACGGATCGTCGAGATGGTCCTGGATTTCGAGCGGCTCGGCGAAGGGCATGGGCTCCTGCCTCGCGAGATCGTCACGGCCGCGTCGATCGACAATTCCATGATCCTCGACATGGCGATGGGCGGGAGTACCAACACGGTCCTGCACATGCTGGCGGTGGCCCAAGAGGCGGGCGTTGAATACAGCATCGACCGGATCAACCAGCTCAGCCGGCGGACGCCGAATGTCTGCAAGGTCGCTCCCAGCAGCAGTTATCACGTCGAGGATGTGCACAATTCCGGCGGCATCCATACGATTCTCGGCAGCGTGAACCGCGGCTGCCCGGGGCTCTTGAACCTCGACGTGCCCACGGTCACGGGCAAGACGCTGGGCGAGAACATCGCCGAGTACGATATTCGGGCGGCAAGCGTCGGCAGCGAGGTGCTGGAACTGGCGGGCGTCACGGCCGGCGGCGAGCGGACGAATCGCGGGATGCACGTTGCGCGGAAGGTGAAGTCGGTCCGGGACCTGACCGAGGAGCAACTCGGGTTCGATCCCTACGACTGCATCCGCGAAGTGGACAACGCCTACAGCCAGTCGGGCGGGCTGGCGATTCTCTATGGCAATCTGGCCCCCAAGGGCGCGGTGGTGAAGACGGCGGGGGTCAAACCGGAAATGCTCAAGCACACGGGCCCTGCCGTGATCTTCGAGGCGGAAACCGATGCCTACGCGGGGATTGTCAACGGCAAGGTGAAGGCGGGCGACGTGGTGGTGATCCGCTACGAAGGGCCGAAGGGCGGCCCCGGCATGCAGGAGATGCTGGCGCCGACGACGGCCATCAAGGGAATGGGGCTGGATGATAGCGTGGCGCTGATCACCGACGGCCGGTTTTCCGGCGGCACGGCCGGCGCTTGCATCGGCCACGTCAGCCCGGAAGCGGCGGCGGGCGGGCCGATCGGCCTGCTCGAACCGGGGGACATCATCGAAGTCGATATCCCGGGGCGCACCCTGAATGTGCGGCTCACCGAGGAGGAGCTGGCGAAGCGAAAGGCGAAGTGGACCACCCCGGATCCCCGATTCAAGACGGGATACCTGGCGAAGTACGCCGCGATGGCGACGAGCGCCGATACGGGGGCCGTGCTCAAATGGGAGCGGTGAGGCGGGATCTCCGCACGCCCGGCGCCGGCGCGAGGTTTTGAATTGAGTGCGACGCAAGCCAATGGCACGGTTTCGGCACTTTCTCAGAGTGACGAGAGCGCGACCACGAAGGGGAACGGTCTCTGGAGGCCGTTGACGGCGCGGGAGTCGGCCGTGATGAACTCGCAGCCCTCCCGCTCCGCAAGGGCGACGTAGAGGCAATCGAAGACGCCGACCAGCGTCTGCGAGGAGATGGCGATGGCCCGGTGCATCAACGGCAGGGAGGGGACAAGTTGAGGCGCGGTGGTCATCACGTTGGACCAGAGATCGAGAGCCTCGCCCGCCGTGACCCGCGCCTGGCGTTCGGCTCGGGTCAGAGCGTGGGCCACCTCGCCAGGAAAGATGTCGGGGGCGAGGAGGTCATGGACGTGCGCCTGGAACTCGGCACGCAGACGAAGGGCGATGTCCGAATCGTTCTCGGGCACCACCCACTTGAATGCCGTTGAGCTGTCGAGGACGTACCTCATGGCGCAGGCAATTCGCCCCGAAGTTCGCGGATGGCGGGCACGCCGATGTCGAGCGTGCCGAATTGCGTTCGGAGCCTTTCGGTGACCTCCTGCGACCGCTCGCGGACCCTGCGGGCAATCTCATCGGGGATCGGTTTCCCGGCAGCGACACAGAGAGCGATTGTTTCCGCGTCAGCCGAGACCTCCGGAGGGATGCCAGTGTCTTTCAGTCTGGTGCTCATATCGCTATTATCCGTCTTTGGTAGAGGCCGTCAAGACTGAGCCCGGGATGGCTGCCGGCAACCGGTCTTCAATCTCAAGAGGGGCAAAACAGCCCAACTGCTGGCATCAACCAACCGGTTGACGTTGCCGATATCTGATGGAGAGCAGCCGGGCTGATTGATGTTCCGGCGGGTCGTTATTGAAAGAAGAAAATCTGCTGGGTAACGATCGACCGCACCAGCATGGCGTAGCGGTCTCGCTCCAGGCGCAGGGTACACGGTCCCACCGCGTCGATCACCCGGGCCGGAGCGGAGGCTAGGGTCTTCAGGTGGTCGACCGCATACTGGATTTGTGCTCGTTGTTTTGGCATAATCTTCGGCTGTACCCGATCCTGCTTGCCGGGTGGAGCGGCCATGGTCCGATCGTCAGCCGTTTTCCAAAGCCTGTCCCACGATGGAAGTATCTTGCCTAAGGGTGATCGTTGGGGATCGCCGCCCGGCCGCCGGCAATTCCGGCTGGCCAGCCTGCTGTGGCTGCTGACCGCCGGCACGGCCGTTCTGGCAGTGGGGCGGACATTGCACTGCGGCCCTACCGAAATGATCGTGCTGTTGTGCCTTACGGTGGGACTCTGGTGGCAGGTCGCGGAAATCCGCGATGCGAAGGCACACCGGGACAGCAAGACCGCGGGAGCACTGCGCGAGGAGATTAAGCGGTGGAAGCAAGGAGGCGGACATCCGTGAGGTCCTAACAAGACCACTGCCGAGCACATATCAGCAGCCAGGCTGCCAACAATCGGGCCATCGTGATTCCGGCGTCGGGACTGACGTAGTGGCCGGGCTGATTCTTACGAAGAAGGAAACGAGCATCGATGAAACCGGCAATCGCTCTCAAGGAAAAGCTCCAATCGCGTCCGTTGACCCTGGGGGTGCTATTGACCCAGGCATTGTCGCTCGAATTGCTGGAAATCAGCATCGAGTCAGGGCTGGACTACGTCATCATCGACACCGAGCACTTCGACCACGGGGCCGCCCGCGTCGCCGAGGTCTGCGCGTTCGGCCGCCGTGCGGACTTCCCGGTCATCCTGCGACCCGCGCGGACCGATCCCGACTCGATCCGCGTCGCCATGGACCTGGGCCCCTGCGGACTGCTCCTGCCGATGGTCGAGTCGGCGGCACAGCTCGACGGCGTGCAGGAAGGGGCCTACATGCCGCCGCGAGGCCGGCGGCGCCCGGGCGGGCCGGGCAATCGCTGGGTCCGCCGGTACGATTACCAGACTTTCAAGTCCGAAGTCGAAGACCATTTGATCGTCATCGCGCAGGTGGAAAGCCTCGAGGGGCTGAAAAACGCCGATGCCATCGCCGCGCATCCGCTGACCACCGTCCTGGGCATCGGGCCGTTCGACCTCTCGGCGAACCTCGGAGTCTGCTGGCAGCCGGACCATCCGAGGCTCCGCGAGGCGATCGGCACGCTTCGGCAGTCGGCCGAACGCGCGGGCAAGCCGTTCTGGATGATCGGCGACCCCGGCCAACTTGTCGCCGAAGGCCACCGCTTTATCTGCATGGGCGAGCCGATGATGCTCCTCCAGGCTACGCTGACCCGGATCGTGGCCGAACTGCGGCGGAGTTCGGGTTAGCACGGCGTTCGGGGAGGTAGTAGGCACGCTCCGCCGTGCCGTCCGCGAATCACCGCTGGATACTGGCCCAGCAGGAATGCGGTTCCTCGTCGACATGCTGCCCTCGGCGGACGGCACGGCGGAGCGTGCCTGCCACTTTGCAGCGCTTGACACAGCGTTGCAGAACGGAATACACTCGACGCGTCCTGCCCTCCGTCCATCTCCCGCCATCCAAGGAGACCCGCCCATGAAGCCGAGCCATGAGTTCAACCGCCGTCAGGCACTTGCCGGTGCGGCAAGCGTCGCCATCACGACCATTGTACCGCGTCATGTTCTGGGCCAGGGTCAACAACCGCCCAGCGAGAGGCTCAACGTGGCCGGCGTCGGCTTGGGCGGCATGGGTTCGGGCGACGTCCGCCGCGTGGGCGAGGATGCGAACATCGTGGCGATCTGCGACCCCGACCGCCGCGCGTTGGATCGCAACGCCCAGTTCCACTCCAAAGCAAAACACTACGCCGACTTCCGCAAGATGCTGGAAACCCAGAAAGACATCGATGCGGTGATGGTCGCCGCGCCGGACCACAACCACGCCGTCGTGAGCATGATGGCCATCAAGCTCGGCAAGCACGTCTTCTGCCAGAAGCCGCTGACCCACTCGGTCTACGAAGCCCGGGCACTGGGCCAGGCCGCCAAGGAGGCCGGCGTGGCCACGCAGATGGGCAACCAGGGCCAGGCAAGCGAAGAAGCCCGCCTGCTCTGCGAGTTGATCTGGGCCGGGGCTATCGGAGCGGTCCGTGAGGTCCACGCCGGATCGAACCGCTATCCTGCCATCTCGCCGCGCGGCATCGCGCGTCCCAAAGACACGCCGCCGGTCCCGCCGGAGCTCGATTGGGACCTCTGGCTCGGCCCGGCGCCTGCCCGGCCGTATCACGCGTGCTACCATCCATTCCAGTGGCGCGGCTGGTGGGACTTCGGCACGGGAGTGCTGGGCGACATCGGCTGCCACCAGCTTTCTGCCGTATTCAAGGCATTGAAGCTGGGCCATCCCACGAGCGTCGAAGCAAGCTCTTCAAACCATCAATGCCCGCCGGAGATCGCCGAGGAAACCGCGCCCCTCTCCTCGATCACCCGCTGGGAGTTTCCGGCTGAAGGGGACCGGGCGGCGGTGAGCGTCACGTGGTGGGACGGCGGCCTGAAGCCGCCGCGGCCCGCCAAGTTGGAGCCTGACCGCAAGTTCGGCGAAGGCGACTGGCTGATGATCGTGGGCGATCAAGGCACGATGATCGGCCACCGCCTGATCCCCGACGCCAAGGCCCAGGAGTTCGGCAAACCGGCGCAGGTCCTGGAGCGGTCGCCGGGGCATTACAAAGAATGGATCATTGCCTGCAAAGGGGGCGCGCCGGCCGGATCCAATTTCGTCGACCACGCCGCGCATCTGGCCGAGGTCGTCCTCCTGGGCAATATTGCCATCCGGACCAAGGAGAAACTCCTCTGGGACGGCCCGAACCTGCGATTCACCAATTCGGAAGCGGCGAACAAGCTCCTGAATCCGCCGTACCGGGAGGGGTGGAGTTTGTAAACAAGAACATCGCGGTCATCCATTGGCCGTTGTCGTCAATCGTGATCGGGAAACTCGAGGACACAATAATGAACCACTGCATGATCATGGTAGTCACGGCGCTAATCGCCGTAACACTCACCGATTCCCCGACCGCCGCCGAGCAGCCGGCGAAGCTCTGGGTCTACTTCGGCACCTACACCCGCGGCGACAGCAAAGGAATCTACCGGGGCACGTTCGACCTGGAAAGCGGCCGGCTGGAAAACGTCGAGGTGGCCGGCCAGACGGCCAATCCATCTTATGTGGCGCTGCATCCCAGCAAGCCATTGCTCTATGCGGTGGGCGAGTTGGGGAACTTTGCGGGCAAGAAGGGAGGGGCAGTGAGCGCTTTCTCGATGGAGCCCGGCACGGGCAAGCTCACGCTCTTGAACCAGCAGTCGTCCGGCGGCAGCGGGCCGTGTTACGTGACCGTCGACCCGACGGGCCGCAACGTCCTGGCGGCCAACTACGGCAGCGGGAGCGTGGCCTGCCTGCCGATCCAGGGCGACGGCCGGTTGGGCGAAGCCACGAGCACCATTCAGCATGAGGGATCGAGCGTCAACCCCAAGCGCCAGCAAGGTCCCCACGCGCACTCCATCAATCTCGACGCGTCCGGCCGTTTCGCCGTTGCCGCGGATCTGGGCCTGGACAAGCTCCTGATCTATCGTCTCGATGCCGAGCACGGGACGCTCACGCCGAACGACCCTCCCTTTGCCGCGGTCGCCCCCGGCGCCGGACCGAGGCACTTTGACTTCCACCCCAACGGACGCTACGCCTACGTCGTCAACGAAATCAATTGCACGGTGACGGCATTCCGATACGATGCCCAGCGAGGCACGTTGGAGGAAGTGCAGACGCTGCCGACGCTGCCGCGAGAAGTCCTCAGCAGCGACAGCACGGCCCACATTCAGGTCCATCCGTCGGGCAAGTTCGTCTATTCCTCCAACCGCGGCCACAACAGCATTACCGTGTTCACCGTGGATGGGTCAACCGGCAAACTTCATGTGGCAGGCCATGCCTCGACTCGCGGAAAAATTCCCAGGAACTTTGGGACCGATCCGACGGGCAAGTACCTCCTGGCCGCGAACCAGGATACGGATAACGTGGTCGTCTTCCGAATCGCCCCGGATTCGGGCCGTCTCGAGCCCACGGGGCAGGAGGTTCGCGTGCCGGCGCCGGTATGCGTGAAGTTCGTGCGGCCGGTCCAGTAGCGACCGGCTTGCCTGCTGTAAAGGTGCTAACGTGTTGCGTAATCCTCGCTTATGCAGTGCCCAACGGGCCGCGCGCCCCAGCCGACGGCTGCGTCACCCTCAGCCACGGCGCGACGATGGCGCCTTCCTGTGCTTTCCACCGACGCGCGGCCCGCTGGGCACTGCGGGTCAACGACCTTTGCAGCGGTGGGTGCGGGGCCCTACAACATCCGGGCAACGGGTTCTCTTGCGCCGGCGGCAAAGGCCGCCATGCGGTGCGGCCTTGGGCGATCCCATCTGCCGATCGCTTCCTGAAACCACCGCGTGATCCGCAAGAGGTTCGCGCGGGGCGACGGGACCGGGAAATGCGTGTAGCGGAAGCTGGTCACCGCGGAAGTTTGCCAATTCCGACTTTGCTCCGAGGGAGCGGCGCCGAAGTCGTAGAGTCGGTCGCCGCGGCGGAAGCTGTCTTCCAGCACCATTCGTTCGAGCTCCGTGCCCACGCCGAGTGCGGCATAGCGGGGATCTTCGCCCGCCCCGAGCGCGGTGATGCGGCCTTGGTAGTGCAAGTGACAGGCAAAGGCGACGGGTGCGCCGTCCAAGAGGAGTAGATTCAGGTCGAGTGCGCCGGCGGCGGCCGCCGCCTCGTGGAGATCGCGGAGAAACCCGCAGGCGGTTGCCTGGCAAAGCACTGTTCGATGGGCCGGCGGAGGCTGCCCGAGCGCCGGGGCAATCCGGAGGCAACTCTCGAACAGGTCCCAGCGAGGATCGCCGTCGCCGCGAGCCTTGCCTTCGGGCCGGTAGCGGACGTGACGTATCGCGCCCAGTTCGGACAGACGCTGCCGGCAACGCCGGACTTCATGGCGCCATGGGGTTGGCAAGCCGTGCCAGTAATCTTCCCACGTCCCATGCATCTCGACGACGGCCCCACAAGCCCACGCTTGCTTGTGCGGGTGAAAACCGGCCAGTCGCATTGCCTGGGGCGTTCGGCCGTGATCGCATCTGGAAGCGTCGACATGGCGAAGGTCCAGCATGTCCCATTCGCGGCGGGCCCGACGGAGGTAGGCCATCGCCACGACCAGGCTGGCGGTCGGATTGGGGCCGATAGGGCCATAAAAGACGCTCCAGTCGTCCAAGGGATATCCGAGCACGCGAATCGGTCCGAGGCGGGTCCGCTCCGTTCGGACGACCAGCGGGAGAATGCCGATCCGTTCGCTCGCCGACGCGATCACAAGCACGCGAAGCTCTTGGCCGCTGCCATAGTGCCGCCAGTATGCCTCGAGCCAGTCCAACGACTGGAAGAACGTGGCATTGCGGGTTTGCGGCAGCAAGCGGTTCCAGAGCACTTCCAGCATGATGGGAGTAAGAGACATGGGTAGATTCCTTTAGGAGTTACGCAGTTGAGGGTGGAATCTCAAAGCTTGCTTTGACCAATCAGGGCAAGCCTTGAGACTCCAGTAATACAACCTAACCCAACTGCGTAACTCCTGTCCTTATTAAGCTGTTCCCAGAGAATTTTGACTCACGATAGAAAAGAACACGGATTTTTAAATTTTTTGTAGTGTTCACTAAGATGTTAAACCCTACGTAAGCCGGGGTAGCATGTCATTTCGACCGGAGGGAGAAATCCCTA
>JABWBD010000110.1 GCA_013360685.1 Pirellulales bacterium | reverse complement strand
GTCCACGCGAACGTTCGTGTAGCCGTGTCGAAGGTCGCCCCGTCCGGCAGGCCCGTGGCCCAATAGGTCAGCGGGTCCGAATCACCGTCCGTAGCGGAGACCGCAAAGCTCAACGGTTGTCCCTCGCCAAGCGACTTGTTGCCGATGGCGGCCAGCACCGGGGCCTGGTTTACCGCGCTCGACTCCACGGTGACCTCAAGCTTGGGGCGGCTTGTCGGTGTGACCGATTCGCGGGCGCTGAACTCGACCGCGTCGGGCACTGCGGCCCTGTAAACGATGATCCCGAAATTCGTCGCGGGGTCGTTGATCCAGGACTGCACGACGGCCCTCCCGCTTTCGTTCCACTGGATCACTGCCGGGCCGAGCGACGTTGCCGCAACGGCGCCCAGGACCACAGTGTCGCGGTCGCTTGCGCCCTTGGCTCCGGCGATTTCCCAGGCGGCATCCGCGGCAGACTTGTTCCAGGTCGCCTCGAGTTCCACCCAGTTGCGTTTCATCGCAAAGATTTCATAGGTGTCGGCCGACTTGTTCGAGACGTCGATGGTCATCGCCACCGACCGGACGGTGCTGCCCGCGGGAATCGCACCGAGGTCCCATCGCAAGAGCCCGGCAACCTCGAAAGGCGCGCCGTCCGCCCACACGTAGTTCGACGTCCCGAAGTTTTCGTCGGGCCTTTCAGAATTGATTCTCGCGTCGCGCGTTCCCTCTCGCGTCGCGCGTTCCCGCGTAAGGGCTGTAGGGGAAGACGCCGTCCTGGAACCGGTACGTCTCCAGCGCCAGGAACGGATCCACCGTGATGGTAATTGCCTCGGAGTCGGTCGCCGTGCCGTCGCTGACGAGGAACGTCACGGTGTGCGTGCCGGTCTGGCCCGCGGAGGGTGTCCACGTGAAGGCCCCGGTGCCAGTATCGAAGACGGCTCCCTGCGGCAAGTCGGCAGCCGAGTAGGTGAGCGTATTGGGAGCGCCGCCGGCCAGGTCGCCATCCGTGGCCGAGATCGCGAAGGTCAACTCCACGCCGGCCATGGCCGACTTGTCGCCGATCGGCGCCAGCACGGGATCCTGGTTGATCTCGCCCACCGTGATGGTGACCGATTCGGAATCGCTCGCAAGGCCGTCATGGACGTTGAAGATCACCGTGTGGTGGCCGTCCTGGTCTTCCGCGGGCGTCCAGGTGAATGTTTTCGCGGCGGCATCAAAGACCGCCCCGGCGGGCAGTCCAGAGGCCCAATACGTCAGCGGATTCGAATCACCATCGGTGGCCGAGATCGCGAAGCTCAGCGTTTCCCCTTCGGCGGGCGACTTGGCGCCGATCGAGTCCAGCACGGGCGCTTGATTGGAAGTGGTCGGCTGAATCGTGACCGCCAGGCTGGGACGGCTTGTGGGCGAGGCAGATTCTCGGGAACTGAACTCGACGGCGTCGGGCACGGCGGACTTGTGGAGGATGATCCCAGAATTGCCGGCGGGATTGTTGATCCAGGACTGGACTGCGGCCTTCCCGTCTTCGTTCCACTCGATGACCGCCGGACCGAGGGCCGACGCGGTGACGCTGCCCAAGACCACGGTGTCGCGATCGCTTGCTCCCTTTGCACCGGCGACCTCCCAAGCCGTGCCGGCCGAAGCTTGATTCCACGTCGCCTCGCCTTCCACCCAGTCGCGCTTGAGCGCAAAGATCTCGTAGGTGTCGGCCGTGCCATTCACAATGTCGACGGTCAAGGCCACCGATTCCACGATGCTGTCTGCGGGAATCGCACTGAGGTCCCATCGCAGCAGAACATCGATTTCGAAAGGAGTGCCGTCTGCTCGCAACAAGCCCGAGGATCCGTAGTTGCCGTCGGGCGATTCGGCGTTGATTCTCGTGTCTCGCGTTCCCGCGTAGATCGCATACGGGGAAACGCCGTCCTGAAACGTGTGGGTGACAGACGCCGCCTGGGCCTGGACCATTTGGCCGAGGGTCCCGATTTCCGAAAAAGCCGGGTTTCCGATCGACAGGAGATTACGTTCCTCCAGCGCCTCTCCACCCCTTACCAGATTCCGCCGTGAAAGACCGAGGTTTCGCCGTCTCGAAAAGAACATGGGTCGATTCTCCCTGGTGGCCCAACATAACTCGTACGATTCTGTCTTGGAGATCGGGCGTGGTTCAAAAATTGGACGACGGGCGCCTCGCCCGTGCTGATCCTGGCGCCTGCCGATGCCTGGCTCGGGGCCGTTCCCCGTGATTCGAACCACGCCGCAGATCGAACTACCGAGTTGCGCGCAGCGGTTTCCCGGCGTGTTTCTAAGCAATACCGGGAGAACCACACGCGTGAAAGCGCAGATATGGTGGAGATTGGCGTCTCCCGGCGACCTATAGGTTGCCGGACAGCTATTATTGGGGGGATAATTCCAGCATTAACTTGAGATGGCCACCATTTGTTGGTAGAGTGGAATGGGATCAAGAAGAGGTATTCTCGGCAAGACGTGTCGCACCTATGTCGAAGCCCAAAGCGGTAGGAATTGACCTCGGCACCACGTTCTCGGTAGTGGCTTGGGTAAACGACCAGGGCCGAACCGAAGTTCTCCGCAACACGGAAGGCGAGATCCTCACGCCGAGCATCGTGCTGTTTGAAGACGCGGAAGTGGTCGTCGGCAAGGACGCTCGCGGTGCGCTCGGGGTCCACCCCGAACGGGTGGCCGATTTCGTGAAGCGCGACATGGGCGCGCCGGTCTACGGCAGGCCGATTCGCGGCGAGTTTCTCCCGCCCGAGGTGATTCAAGCGTGCATCCTCCGCAAGCTGAAAACCTCCGTTCTCAAAGAACTGGGGACGGAGACGCGCGTGGTGATCACGGTTCCCGCGTACTTTGACGAACCGCGTCGCAAGGCGACGGCGGACGCGGGTGAGATGGCCGGCCTGACGCTCTTGGACATCGTCAACGAACCGACCGCAGCGGCGCTGGCCTTCGGCGAGACCTTGGGTTACCTCTCTCCCGAGGGGGGCGCAACGGAGGAGATGACGATCTTCGTCTACGACCTGGGCGGCGGCACGTTCGATGCCACGCTGTTGCGGCTTGCGCCCGGCGAGGTCCGGGCGTTGGCCACCGACGGGGACGTACAGCTCGGCGGGCACGACTGGGACCTGCGTCTGGCGCACTACGTTGCCGAGGAGTTTAAGAATCGCTACGGCGCCGATCCGCGCGAAGACCTTGCCGCATTCAACCGGCTCTATGGCGCGGTGCTCGACGCAAAACATGCCTTGACCGCGCGCGCCCGCGCCACCGTGCGCGTCGATTTCGCCGGGCATACAGCCGACGTCACGGTGACGCGCGAGCAGTTCGAGGAATTGACGGCCGATCTTCTGGAACGTACCGCTTACACAACCCGGCAGATGATCGCGGCGGCGGGCTTGAAGTGGACTGATGTTTCGCGGGTATTGCTGGTGGGTGGGGCCACGCGGATGCCGATGGTCCAGCGGATGCTCTCGGAAATGACCGGCATCATCCCCGATCATACGGTCAATCCCGACGAGGCCGTGGCTCGCGGGGCTGCGCTGTACGCCCACTACCTGCTCGCCAAACAAGGGGGCGACGGACCGGGACCGACCTTCGAAGTGGTGAACGTCAATGCCCACAGTCTTGGCGTGGAAGGGATCGATCCTCAGACCCTCCGCAAGATCAACGTCGTCTTGATCCCTCGCAATACCGCGCTGCCGGCCAAGGTAACGGAAAAATTCACAACGAAGGCGGAGGGGCAGCGGTCGATTGCCGTCAAAGTGCTCGAAGGGGAGAGTTCGACCCCCAGTGAATGCACGCTGATCGGCCGCACGTCGATCCGCGACCTGCCGGCGGGGCTGCCGAAAGCCTGGCCGATTGAAGTGACGTTCGAGTACGGCACGAACGGCCGCTTGGGCGTACATGCCGTGGTGCCCGGCACACACCGCGAGGTCAGCCTGGATCTCGAGCGCGATTCGGGGATGTCCAGCGACAACGTCTCGCGCTGGCGGCAAGCGATGTCAACCTGGGGCGGGTTTGTCGATTTCCAAGGGATGCTCCAGGAGGTCTTGGCGCCGGATCGGCCCGTCACACCCCCGGAAATGGCAGCGCCGGTCGGCGGATTGCCGCCACCGGCCGCAGCGCCGATCCCACTGACGCCACGGCCGGCGGCCTCAGTCCCGCCGGATCCGCGGCGAGACTTGCCGACTCCGCCGGCCACGCCGGCCCCACCGACGCTCGCCTTGCCGCCGGGGATGGCCGCACCCGCGGGAGATACCACCCAGGATTTTTCCTCGCCTGCACCAGCCCCAATTCCAGCGACGCAGTATCCGACCACGCAGTACTGGGCGCAGCCCATGCCGATCGAGCCGCCGGCAGCGCAAGGCAATTTGTCGGCCACGAGTCCCTACCTGCCGGGTCCTCCGCAGGCTGCGAAAGGTAGGATGTGGTCCGACGCAGAGGCGCCCACCGGCCAATACCTGCCCGATCCCGTGCAGCTCGCGGGAGCACAGCCGGTGCAGCCGCCGAGTTATTCGGAAGACTACGGCGCCCCGACCGGCCAATACCTGCCGTCTCCCTCGCAGCCGACACCGGCCCAACCGCCGGCGCCGACCCAACCGCGCCCCCTTCCGGTCCAACCGCAGCCAGGTCCCTACTTTTCCCAGCCGATGCCGCTGGAGCCGCAGCCGGTCCCGCCAGATCCCTATCTGCGTGGTCCGGGGCGCCCGCCCGAATACCCACCCTATCCCCAGCCGGTCCAGCCACAACCGGTCCAGCCGTACTATCCTCAACAGGCGACTCACCCTTACCCGCCGCAGGGATATCCGGGTCTGCCGCAGCCGACAGGCTATCCACAACAGCCCGTTGGGGACTATCGGAGCGGCTATCCGGAGCCGTTCGGTGTGGATGCGAGCTACCACCAAGGGCCGCCGATGGCCGCGCCCCCGCCGGTCCGGAAGGGCGAGGGATTGGGAAGGTTCCGCATTCCCATGTGGGCGGTGACGGTGATCGGGTATGTCCTCTCGGCGGTGATCGGTATTACGGTCGGCTACCTGCTGATTAACTGGCTGGTTCCCAATAGCAACATCCTGTTCTGGTAACCGTGGCAACGATTCGAGACAACTCCGAAACGATTCCTGCGATCGGCATCGATCTGGGCACGACCTTTTCGGTCGTCTCGAAGCTCGACCGGGCGGGCAAGCCGGTGACGCTGGTCAACGCCGAGGGGGATCTCCTGACACCCAGCGTCGTGCTCTTCGACGGCGACGACGTGATCGTGGGCCGTGAGGCATGGAAGGCGGTGGCGGGCGAAGCGGACAGCGTGGCCTTGTGCACCAAGCGGGAGATGGGACACCCGGTCTACCACAAGAACTTCCAGGGCAAGCAGTATCCGCCGGAGGTGATCGAGGCATGGATCCTCAACAAGCTCCGGCGCGACATGTCGACGCAGATCGGGCCGTTCAGCAAAGTCGTCGTTACGGTTCCGGCCTACTTCGATGAAGTCCGCCGCAAGGCCACCCAGGACGCGGGCTACATGGCCGGCTTCGAAGTGATGGACATTCTCAATGAGCCGACGGCGGCAGCCATCGCCTTCGGGTACCACGAAGGCTATATGAATGCCGACGGCCGGCCGGAACGGCCGCAACGGATCCTGGTCTACGATCTGGGCGGCGGGACGTTCGACGTCACCGTGATGGAGATCCGCGGCGACCGGTATATCGCCCGCGCCACGGACGGCGACGTGCAACTCGGCGGCTACGACTGGGACCAGCGGCTCGTGGATCTCGTGGCCGAGGGCTTCATTCGCGAACACTACGCCGACCCGCGCGAAGACCCCTTGATCGCGGGCAAGCTCTGGCGGGAGTGCGAGGACGCGAAGCGGACGCTGTCGGTCCGCGGCAAGGCGGCGGTGGCCTGCGACTATCGGGGGTTCTCCAGCCTCGTGACCGTGACCCGCGAACAGTTTGAAGAAGCGACGCAGGATCTGCTGGACCGCACGCGATTCACGACCGTGCAGACCCTGAGCGCCGCACGGCTGGGCTGGGAGCAGATCGACCGGGTGCTGTTGGTCGGCGGATCGACGCGCATGCCGATGGTGCGCAGAATGCTCCAGGAGCTCTCGGGCAAGGAACCCGATTCGACGGTAGCGGCCGATGAGGCGGTTGCGCACGGCGCGGCGTTGCACGCGGGCTTACTGCTGGCCAAGAGCCAAGGACGGCCCGCCACGTTCAAGATCAAGAACGTCAACTCGCACAGCCTCGGCGTCGTCGGGACCGATCCGCAGACGAAGCGAAAGCGCAACGGCATTCTCATCCCGCGAAACACCCCGCTGCCGGTCAGCGCCAAGCGGACATTCCGCACCCAGAAGGCCAACCAGCAGTCGATCCTGGTGCAGGTGGTCGAGGGCGAAAACCCCTCGCCCGACGATTGCACGACGATCGGCCGCTGCTCGGTGCGGCGGCTGCCGCCGGACCTGCCTCGCCGCGCCCCGATCGACGTGCTGTTCCAGTATCAGACCAACGGGCGGTTGAAAGTCCGAGTGACGGTTCCCGACAGCGACGTGAAGGTGGAGACAGAATTCACGCGAGAAAACGCTCTTCCGAAAGAGCACCTCGATGGTTGGCGACGGCATATCAGCGGCGAGGGACCGACCGAATACCGGTAGCGGGCGATTTTGGATTTTCGATTTTGGATTTTGGATTGCGGATTGGATCGAGAATCCAAGTTTCGCGCACCCCCGCTTCTGCTTTCTTGCCTGTCCCCTGGTCCAAAGCAATAATTCCAGGGGTGCGACCATGAACAATCCGCACGAAGGCGGAAGCGTTTTGTCCGCCAATGGCTCCGGATCGCAGCGCTCGTCGGATGGCCGGCCGGCCAATCCAAAATCCAAAATCCAAAACCCAAAATCGCGAGGGGACCATGTCGAGCGTGGATATCAACCCGGCGGCACCGGTTCAGACCGTGACGTCCGCGGTTCGCAAACCAGTGGCGGGCGTGTCGATCGGCGATTACCTGCTCCAGCGGCTTTGCGACTACGGTGTGCGGGATGTGTTCGGCATCCCGGGCGATTACGTGCTGTCGTTCTACGTCAAGCTGGAAGAGAGCGAGTCGATCAATACGGTCGGCTGCACGCGCGAGGACTGCGCCGGATTCGCCGCCGATGCCTACGCGCGGGTCAACGGGATCGGAGCGGTGTGCGTGACCTACTGCGTCGGCGGACTGAGCTTGTGCAATTCGATCGCCGGCGCGTATGCCGAGAAGTCGCCGGTCGTGGTGATCAGCGGTTCGCCGGGCATGCGGGAACGGTACAACAACCCGCTTCTGCACCATAAGGTCCGCGATTTCCGCACCCAAGCCGAGGTGTTCCGGCGGCTGTGCGTCGCGGCGGCCGAGTTGAGCGACCCGGACACCGCGTTTCGCGAGATCGACCGGGTGTTCGACGCCGTGATCCGCTATCGCCGCCCCGGGTACATCGAGCTGCCCCGCGACATGGTCGCCGTCGTGCCCGACGGCATGTACCGCCCGAAGACGACCGAGTTGCGAAGCGATCCCGCCGCACTGGCCGAGGCCGTGGCCGAAACCTCGCGGCGGATTGCGCGCAGCCGCCGGCCGGCGATCCTTGCCGGAGTGGAAATCCACCGGTTTGGCCTGCAGGACAAGCTCCTGGAACTGGCCGAAGGCGCCGGGATCGGCATTACCACGACGCTCTTGGGCAAGAGCGTCATCAGCGAGACACACCCGCTGTTCGCGGGCATCTATGAAGGGGCCATGGGCCGCGAGGAGGTGAGGCGGTTCGTCGAGGAGAGCGATTGCGTGCTCGTTCTCGGCGCGTTCATGACCGACCTGAACCTCGGCATCTATACGGCCAATCTCGACCCCGGGCGCTGCATCTACGCCACGAGCGAGCAATTGCGGATCAGCCACCACAATTACCACGACGTTCTCTTGTCGGACTTCATCGAGGGGCTGGTCCGCGCCGGGCTCAAGGCCGCGCCCAGGGAACTGCCGCCGAAGCCGAGCCTGGCGGGCGCGACGTTCGAACTCAGGCCCGACGCTCCAATCACCATCCAGCGGTTGATCGCCCGGCTGAACCAGACGCTCGACGCATCGACGGTGGTGATTGCGGACGTGGGCGATGCCCTATTTGCCTCGACGGAGCTGGTGATCCGGGAGCGGACCGAGTTCATCAGTCCGGCATACTACACCTCGATGGGCTACGCCGTGCCGGCGGTGCTCGGTGCAATGACCGCGCGGGCCGATCTCCGCGCGGTGGCCCTGGTCGGCGACGGGGCGTTTCAGATGACCGGGATGGAGCTTTCGACCATCGTCGGCCGGGGCTTGAATCCGATCGTGATCGTCCTGGACAACCAAGGTTACGGCACGGAGCGACTTCTTCATGCGGGCGATTACCGGTTCAACGACATCCACCCCTGGCAATATCACCGCCTGCCCGAGGTCCTCGGCGGGGGAAAGGGGTACGAGGTCCGCACCGAGGGCGAGTTCGATGCGGCCCTCCGCGCCGCCTGGGCCGACACCACGTCGATGAGCCTGATCCAGGTGCACCTCGACCGGAAGGACTGCAGCAAGGCCCTGGAGCGGCTGGCGCGGCGGTTGGGTCCGAGAGTGTGAGGGGGCGGCAAGTGCTCGTCGTCACAATTCAATGATCGTGGCGAGACGACTAAATCGGCACCCACCAGGGTAGCGGGGCCGGACAGAATGGGTCAATCCATCCCGGATCCACAATTGGCCGGCGCCGTGCCGGCACACTATCTGCATGACGAGCTATGAACATTTCATGCTGGGCGTGACAGGGACGGTCGCCGCCGGCTTGCACCGGCGCTTTGGCTGGCCAATCGCGGCTGCCGCCGGGCTTGCAGCAGTGGCGCCGGACTGGGACGGCCTGTCTCTTGCGTTCGGTGCCGCCGCCTTCGACCGCGTCCACCGGGCATGGGGCCATAATCTGGCCGCGGCGGCCTTGCTGGGCGCCATCATCGCAGCGCTGGAGTATCGCTTCGGCTGGATCGCCGGAGCCGGGCGGCGGTTGTCATCGAAACTGAAATTGCCCGAGTCGGGACGGGTTGGCGTCGGTTTCACTGCGCGGACACTCGGCGGGTGGGGCGCGTGGTTGGGCGTAGGGACCGCCGCCTCGCTCAGCCACGTCGCCACCGACATGCTGTTCTCCGGCCACGCAACGCTCTCCGACTGGGGAATCCGCCTCCTCTGGCCGTTTTCCGAGCGGGCATGGGTCTATCCCATGGTGTCCTGGGGAGACCCCGCGGTAAGCATCCTCTTCGCCGCCGGGATGCTCGCCATGGCCTGGCGGCCCGAGCGCGTTCAGCGTACGGCAGCGGTCACCCTGGCGGCGGTGATCGCTTATGTGTTCATTCGGGGCTGGGCGCCGCACTGAGGGGAACGCGAAGGGATTTGCCCGGACGCGGTGAAACAGCCTGCGCCCCTTCTGCATCTGCCGATCGCGCTGCTATTCTGTCGGGTGGTTGTCTTGAAACCGTGCCCCACGATGGATTACGCTTCAAGGGAGCGACCATGGATTGGTGCCGCGACCGCGGTAACCGGCAGGAACCCATTTGAGAGCGTGCGATGGGCAACCAGATCGACCGAAACCCATCCGCCGATGCCCCGCTCGACACGGCCGTCGAGATTGTCACCCCGGAGAACATTGCCTTCCGGTATCGCCTCGCGGGGCCGTTTCGCCGCCTGCCCGCCTACTTGATCGACCTGGGAATCCGGTTGACCGCTTGGGTCGTCGGTTCGGTTGCATCGATGATCGCGTTCAGCTCCGTCGGCCTTCCGGGCTTCGGTCTGGCGGCGATGCTCGTTTGGTGGTTCGCCATGGCCTGGCTGTACGGCGGGCTGTTCGAGGCCCTCTGGAACGGGCAGACGCCCGGAAAACGCCTCATGAACATCCGCGTCCTCAGCGTCGAAGGCCAACCGATCAATGGGTGGCAGGCCGTTCTCAGGAACGTCCTGCGCGCGGCCGACATGCTGCCGCTGCAGTTCTACCTCGTCGGCCTGGCCGCCGCCATGATGACTCGCCGCTTTCAACGTCTGGGCGACCTGGCGGCCGGAACCATGGTTGTCGTCGAGGAGCCGAAGTGGTTTCAAGGCGTGGTCCGCCTGGCGGAACCCGAGGTCGTCCGGCTCGCCGCGCAGATCCCCGCCGGTTTCAGGGCGAGCCGGACCATGGCCAGGGCCCTGGCGGCCTATGTTCAGCGGCGGCCGCATATCTCCCGGCCGCGGCGCGCGGAGGTCGTGTATCACATCGGCGAACCGCTTCGGCGGCAGTTCCACCTCCCGCCCGACACCGATCTCGACCTGCTCCTCTGCGCGGTGTACCACCGCACCTTCATCACCGACCGCCGCGACGAGGAGGAGGCGGCAACCGCCGGATCGCCCTTTGCCCCGGCAGCGACCAGTCCCTTTGCCGCCCCGGCGAACGACACCAGCCAATCCGTTCCGGTCCAGCTATGAAAGTGTCCGACTTCCTCGAGTCGCGCCAGACACAATGGCGCGAACTCGAACAACTCTGCACGAAAATGGAAGGCGGATCTCGCCGCAAGGTCGAGCCGCTGGCGGCGGTGCGGCTGTCTTCGCTCTACCGCTCTGCCTGCGCCGACCTGGCCCTGGCCGGCGCGTACCAGATTCCACCGGAGACAACCGAATACCTGCATCGCCTGGTGGGCCGAGCCCACAACCAGCTCTATCGCAGCCGATCGTTCAACATGGCCACGTGGGGGCGGGAACTCCTGGGCGACGTGCCCCAGCGCCTCTTTTCCGACAACTACCTGCGGCTGGCTTTCTTCGTGTTCTGGGGGATCTTCGTTCTTTGCATGACGATGGCCTATCGCGTACCAGGGTTTGCCGAGCAAATCGTCTCCCATGACGTGATCATGCAGATGGAGGAGATGTACTCCCAGCCCGTTCAAGGCAGCGGTCCCGGCCTTGGCGGCGGCATGGCCGGCTACTATGTTCTCCACAACGCCGGTATCGGACTGCGGTGCTTTGCCTACGGGATCCTCTTCGGGGTAGGCGGCCTGTACGTCACGCTCTACAACGCCGCCGTGATCGGCTCCATCTTCGGCTACATGGCCACCACGCCCCAGAGCGACAATTTCTTCCATTTCGTCACCGCCCACGGCCCCTTCGAACTGACCGCCGTCGTCCTTTCGGCCGCCGCCGGCATGCGGATGGGCTTCTCGCTGGTCGACACGGGCGGGCTGGAGCGGATGGCGTCGCTGCGCCGAGCGGCGGAGCGATCGGTGCCGACGATCTCCGCGGCGGTGATCCTCTTCGCCATGGCCGCCGTCATCGAAACGTTCCTGTCGCCTTCCGCCGCGCCCTACTGGATCAAGGCCGTCGTGTCCGTGGTCTCGGCCGGCTTGCTGACCTTCTACTTCGTCGTGCTCGGCTATCCTCGAGGAGAATAAACGTGCAGTTGGACCATACACGCATCGCCATCCGGGAACGAGGATACCTGGAAATCCTCGACCTGGCCTTGCACGTGGTGCCCGCCCAGGGCAAGCCGCTCTTGGCCTGGCTGGCCGCCGGCATCGTCCCCTGCGCCGTCGTCAATCATTGGCTGCTGGCCGGCTATCTCGAGACCGAACTCGATATGGTGTTCCCCGCGGGCTACGTGTTCTTTATGCTGCTGCTGGCCTTTTGGGAAGTGCCGCTGGCGACCGCGCCGGCGACGCTCTACCTGGGCCACGCCATGTTCCGGGAAACGGCCGAACGGCGCAAGATCGCCCGCGAGCTGCTCGAGTCGCTACCGCAGTTGTTCTTCTACCAGGTGCTGCTGCGGCCCGTTTTCGCCTGGACCCGGCCGTTCTTGAACGAAGTGATCCTTCTGGAACGAAACCCGATGCGATCGCAGAGCGGTTCCTCGCGATCCACCTCGCAGCGGAGCAAGACATTTCACGGGGGCGAGTCCGACCCGTTCGGCCGCTGGCTGGGCGGCTTGACGTTCGGCGGTACGCTCTTCGCGGCGATCTGGGCTTCGGCCTACATCCTCCGCAGCATCCTGGTCGGCGACTGGAACTGGCACCTCTCGATGGTCACGGTCTATTTCCCACTGGCCCTCTGGACCGTCGCGGCCTACCTTGCCGTCGTACGTTTCCTCAGCTACCTCGACCTGCGGATCCGCCGTGAAGGCTGGGAAGTCGAACTGATGATGCGGGCCGAAGCCGCTCGGCTGACGAGGGCATGGCGATGACCACGTTGCAGTCTTTCTCGACAGTGTCGGCGCGCCGTGCACGCATCCTGTGCGAGAGTTCAGGGTTCAGGGTTCAGGGTTCAGGGTTCCGATGGTGGCCAAAATCCATCCCTGAACCCCGAACCCTGAACCCTGAACCCTCCACTTGCCTCTTGGCCGCCGTCGCCCTGGCCGATCCCAACGCCTCCGTCCAATCCGGGCGCGACGCGCTCGACCACTTGTGGGGCTATCCCTGGTACGACCGTGGCGCGGACGACCTCGAGCGGATCGACGTGTCGCCTCCCTGGGGACTCGACTGGCTGCCCGACTGGCAAGGCTTCTCCCTGGGCCGCTGGCCGAACAACCTGATGGAATGGCTGGCTTGGATCGGCGTCGCAGTCGCGCTCGCGTTACTCGTCTGGTTGCTCCTGCGGACATACCAGGCACGGCGCCGCGCGGGCGCGTCCGGCGTCCGGCCATCCGCACCCGACTCCGACCCGGCCGACCAGCGCCGTCGCGTCGATGCCCTTCCATTGCCCGGTGCCCGCCATGAGCTCGATTTCCTTGCAGAAGCCGAGCGCTACTACCACGACGGGCAGTACGCCGCGGCGATCGTCTGCCTGTTCAGCTATCAGTTGCTCCAGCTCGACCAGCGCCATTGGATCCGGCTGACCAAGGGCAAGACCAACCGGCAGTACCTCCGTGAACTCGGCCCCCGCACTGCGCTCGGGCGGATTCTGGAGCAGACCATGGTTGCTTTCGAGGATGTCTTCTTCGGCCACTGTGCGATGGACCGCGCCAGGTTCGAGTCGTGCTGGTCGCGAGTGAGCGAGTTCGAATCGCTCGCAGCGGAGGGACGCGGATGAAGGACAAAGGCGGAAGGCGGAAGGCGGAAAGAGGGGATGCGGCCTCCGCACGCTGCGGGCCGTGGTTGGAGCGAGCAGGGCATGTGTGGATCGCCTTGCTCCTGATGGCGGCTGCCGGCTGCCGGGAGGAGATCGACACGTTCTACGGCCGCCGCAAGGGCATTCCGGGCAGTTCCAGCGTCAACGGCACCGCGGTCTTGGCGGAGATGTTCGAGCACGATGGCCACCGTGTGTTCTCGTGGAACTCGCTGTCGCCGCGGCTCCATGAGCGGGCCGACGTCATCGTCTGGTTCCCCGACGATTTCGCTCCCCCCTCGGCCGACGTCCGGGACTGGCTCGAGAACTGGCTCCTCGACGAACCGAACCGCACGCTGATTCTTGTCGGCCGCGATTTCGACGCCGCGCCTTGGTACTGGAAGAAGATCCTGCCCGGGGCGCCGCCCGGCCAGGTAACGGAACTCCAGCAACGGCTCAGCGAGGCGCGGACCGACTTCGGCATGGAACGTCGTGCCGTGCCCGCCTCCGAAGACTGCGACTGGTTTACGATCGACGGCAAGGCCCAGCGCCGCGACGTCCGCACGCTCGATGGCAAGGCCGAATGGCTCGAGGGGGTCGACCCGGCAAAGGTCGAGATCGAACTTCACAGCCGGCTCGTGCCGCCGGACGAGGCCGAAGTGCTGCTACGTTCCAAGGACGATGTCCTGGTCAGCCGACAGCAATGGGAAGACAGCCGAGTGATCGTCGTGGCCAACGGTTCGTTTCTCCTCAACGCCATGCTGGTCAACCACGAGCACCGCAAGCTTGCCGGACAACTCATCAAAGAGGTAGGTCCCCCGCAGAAAACGGTCGTCTTTCTGGAAAGCTGGCCCGGCGGTCCGCCGATCCGCGACGAGGATCCGTTTCCCGGCCTCCCGACCGGCATGGAGATCTTCCACATCTGGCCGACGGACTGGATCCTCTTGCACACGGCGGTCGTCGGCATCCTATTCTGTCTCGCCCGGTTCCCCGTGTTCGGCCGCCCACGGGAAATCCGGCAGGACAGCCCCTCCGACTTCGGGAAACACATCGACGCCCTGGGCGAACTGCTCGAACGGTCCGGCGACACGGCCTACGCCTATTCGCGGCTGGTCCACTACCGCCAGGTTGCTTCGCAGGTCGGGTCGGTCGACGTTGATAAGCGATGAAAGGCAATGAGAAACTGTCGGCTTTTGCGGCCTGAAACATCCCCTTGTCCCGCACCCGCAATGCCCCGCGTCTGATGGCGGCCGCCTTCCCGTCTTCCGGCTACCTCTTAGTTGCAGCTTTTCTCGGACGGCCGCGCGGCCGCAGGGTTGATTCCAGCCCCAAACGTCGCGCGATGAGCTTCTGCCAGTGCTCGCTCCCATACGGCGCACCCCGATCTCGACACGTCCGCAACGCCGCCAATTCCGCCTCCGTTTGCGGCTGGTTCACCCAGGCCAGCCAATCCTCACCGCGTGGAAACGGGCCGGGATGCAGAAGATTCGGCGTGTCGGACCGGCCGAGAACCGCCAGCGAGGACCAGCGCCAGTCCTCTGCCCTCTGGACCAGGCCCGCCCGCAACGCATTACCCTCCACGTAGCGCAGCACCGACAGCAAGTGTTCATCCTGCTGAATCGGGAAAGCCTTGAAACGCCCCTGCCACACGTGTCCGTTGGAGCCGTAGTGGCGATGGAAGCGGCGGACATGCGCCGTCAAGAGCCACTGCATCCACCGGCTCAGGTCGCCGTCTTCCCGAGGCCAGAGCACCATGTGGAAATGATTGGATAACAGGCACCATCCCAGCACCCGCATATCCACCCGCTCGCAGGCATCCCCGATCAACTTCAGGAACGCCTGGAAGTCTTCGTCTTGCTGGAAGACGTTGTTGCCGGCATTGCCGCGATTCAAGACGTGATAGCAGACTCCGCCGACAGAAGCTCGTGCCGTTCTCGGCATGCCCATGCCTCCTGCAGAAGGACGTGCTGATTGCCGTCTCATCTCTGCCGCCGTCCCCAACGCGCCCGGTCCCGTGGTACGTCTCTCGCCACGCACCAACCGGCGTACGCGCCAGGTTGATGCCCGGATCCTACCACACGGACGCGATCTCGGCAATAGAAAAGCAGAATGTCCCCTTTCCGTCTTCCAATGCTTCGGGACTAAACTCGGCACCTGTGGGGAATCAGATTTCCTATCACTTCACTACGCAGAAGGGGGAGGCGGCACCTCTGCTTGCGAACGCTGAAACTGCGGCGGTCGCCCTTTGAGTATCGCCAGTGCAGGCGCGTCGAAGCACCAAACGAGGCGCTGTGAACATTCCGGACCCAGCGGTGAGGAGCAGGGGACGGCAGATCACCAGCACGTAGATCTATCCAAGTCACCGGGGATTGCCCCGCGATTGTCCTCCCGCACCTCCCGGTTTCCAGAAGATGCCTGTTTCTCTGCAATTCAGTTGGAAGCTGGCGTCAGAATACCAGAAGCCCGGAGTGAGGTCAAAAGAAATTTAGGTGTCTTACTCTGGCCTGCTCTGGCCGGGCGGCGTGAGACGGTGTTTTGCATGAAGCGGCTCCTGACGGCCGAGAATTACGGTTGACCGCAACGATCGAGGTAATTGTGGCCGCAGAGTCCGGGATCCGACAGGGGAAAGAAGTACAGCCAGTCGGCGGCTTCATAGAGGATGATCTCCCCGATGTCCGTTCGCTGGGCCAGCAAGTGGCAGACCATCTCCTCGCGCGAGCGACGAGCAGCGGCGAGATCGGCGGATTGCAACGTGGTCTGGGCCTCGAAAAAGTAGCTGCGCGGGCCGCGAAAGCTCGAACCGCGATTGTCCGCGAGGTCAGCCAGACACTCGCGGACGTACAACTGAAATGGCGTCATTCCGGGCAGGTAGCCGCCGCTGCCGAGGAACGCGGGCTCGACCGACAGGCCGCGCAGGTCGACCATCGCCGCTCCCTCGCCGACGGCGGGAATGTAATTGCTGCTCGGCCAAAGCTTGTCATAGAAGCCGCGTCCGTAAGGCCCGCCGGCCGGTTGCGGCAGCGAGTCGAGTCCCGACCGGACTTTGCCGGCGGCCGGCTCGCTAGGCGGGACCAGCATCCGGATTCTGCGGCCGGGAAACGCTTGTTCGAGGTCCTGCAACAGCAACCGCAATCCGTCCGCCGTGCCGCGATTGCGAGCGTACCGCCAGCGCGGTCCCTGAAGCGTCTGACACTCGTCGCGCCACTCGTCCGGTTGCCAGGTGGTGATCTGCTCGACGCCGTCCGGTTGCCGCGAGAGTTCGCGCACGAGCTGGAAACTCGCTTCCGAACGGGGCAGGTAGGCTTTGTCGAGTCCAAGATGCATTCGCGGACCGCGCCGCTCATGCCAGTACAACCCGACGGGCCGCGTTCCTTGATCGCCGTCCGCTAACGACACCGGCAGGTCCACATGCGATCGCGTGTTGATCAGGATGTCGTCGAAGGGGGGCTGTTGCAGCACGGTCGCGATCTCGCGCACCGCGTTTTGCCGGGCAAGCGGCTGATTGAAATCGATCATCTCGACCGTCGCGTCCGCGCCCAGATCAACGACCAACTGCCGACCGGCCAGCGACAGCCGCTCCGGACCAGCCGCGACCGACCGCTGACTCGCTTCGCTCGCTTGGAACTCGGCCCAGTACTCCCCGTCCGCCGTAATGCCGGCGACGCGCGACGGATCGGTCGGGCTTCCCTGGACCCAGTACGTCGTCTCTCGGCCGAGTCGATTGCCCCCCTTCGCCCGCAGCACGACTGGCGACAAGGCTGACAAGTCCGGACTCGCGTCGTCATCCGCCCACGACACGATCAGATACCGGCAACCGCGCGGCAACGAAACGCCGGTCACACACAGCCCGGTCTGCGTCGGTTGGATGCGAATCCCGTCCAGCGGCACTCGTTTGGCGTCGGCTGCGTCGCGCAGCGTGGCGAACGGACGCAACTGGAACGCTCCAGACGACTCGCGCACCAAGACAAACGAGTCATCCGCCAGCGGCGGAAACGGCGACGCGACGACTCGAAGTCCCGATCGCCCGGCGAACCGCCCGCCGTCCGTGACACCCGGCAGTTCCAACGCGCTGAGTTCCGCGGCGTCCGCGTGCCCGATCTCGCGCAGCACGTCGCGATAATGCCGCCAGCCAACCTGGTCCGAACGGCCGTTGATCGTCGGCGAGGCGAGTGGCAGGAATTCCCACAAGTACGTCCCATCCTGATCGAACGCCGGCACCGCGTAGTACTTGGTCAACGCCGCCTCGAACGGCCGGAAGCAGACGGTCAAGCGGATGCCGTGGTCCGCCGCGCTCTGCCCGAGCATCCGGCCAAACTCCGGATTCAGCCGAGTCGCCAGCAAGGCCCGCAACCAACTCCAGGAGGCAAAACCCGTGCGAGCCTTGAGCACTCGCGACAACGGCTCGTCGTCCAGGATGGCTCGCGCCTGCCGCTCATAGCGCAGCCAGTCCTCAGGCGCATAGTTCTTCGCATCGGCGATGTACGGAAACGGGCTGAGCCACACGATCAGCCGGCGGGTCCCATGCGCCTGCAACCGTCGAAAGTACTGGTCGAAGCCGGCCTTCGTCACCGGGCTGAACTGTCCCGACGTCGAGTTCATGAAGATGCGGATCAAGTCGTCGCCGAAATCCGCGTAATACGAAATCGGCCGGTCCGGCGGCGCCGGCCGGACTTCGAGCGTCTGCCGCTCGGCAACTCCGTTCCGCGGCGATACAACGACCTCAACACGCAGGCGTGCGTTCGCGCCCGCCTTGGCCGCCACGCGCAATCGCCCGTCGGCCGTGACCGCCACGATCAACCCGCGGCTGGCAAGCTGCTCGCCATCCAGGAGCGCATCGCCGTCGCGAGTAACGACCTTGATGCTCGTTCCGCCGGGCACCGCCCGCTCCAGAATCGGCCACTCTCGCGATCCCCCTGCGACATAAGGAAATGGGGCCTCCAGATTCCGGGGCGACAACAATGGCTCCGCCATCGCCCGCGCTGGAACCGACGCAAAACACAGCACTACGAAGACAGGCAACTCCCGCATGAAATCCGCCGATCGCAGATGACCCATTCGAACTCCCGTCTTTCTTTGAATCCCGTGAAAACCTACCGAGAATCCAGGACGTGAGGATTATCGGGCATCCGCCCCGGCTTTGCCATCCCTGCTACCATTGAGGCGAAAGAACCCGCCGGAGCCAGCCCCGAAAAAGCCGGATCACGGATCAAGTCGGTCCGGTCACGCTTGGACGACGATTGTTGGAAGTCGCGGGAAGATTGCGATCGTTCGGAAGAGGGGATGGCTGGTCGTCACGTTGTGCTTGGCGAGTTGGACTTGAGCGGGCAACTTGGAGTTGCGGGTGGCGACCTTGCAGGCCGACGTGACTCCGCCGATGGGCGCAGGGCCGTGTGTCGGATTGACTTAATTGACGACGTGATTCCTGGGGAAGACGGCCATGCCCAAGAGCGTTCCTTGACCGAGGAAATCATCGAGCGCGTGTTGCGGGGCGATTGTGTGATCGCGGAGCTCCTTGCCGAAGTACTGAGCGACGGGCTTCTGGCCCTTGACCGCCGACACGAACGATTTCGCCGACATAACCTCGACATTGTCGATGTCCACCGAGACCGTCAGCAGCCTATTCTCGGATTTCGCCTGGACGAGATCCCGGTGGTCGGCGGTGAACATCTTCAGGGAATAGCACCGCCCGGCCGTCAGGCCGACGATAGCCTGCGAAACGCGATTGGGCCTCCGCGCGGAACGCTTCATCAACAAGAAGTCATTTCCCTGAAGCTTGTTGCACAATTCCCGCCCTCCACCACGATTCCCCCATGTCATCCTTCATCCCTCTCCTAGTCCGCCAATCCTCCGAACCGATGCAACATTCGACCCAAGAGAGCGGATCCACCTGCGTCAAGCAGTTCTTTCCCAACCGCCTCGCAAGCAACCACTTGCGCCATCGCGCCTCGCCCTAACTCATGCAACACCAACTCAACGCCGTTGCGTGGACCTGCATCCTGCAACAATTCCCGGCCGATCATGTTCGGCTAAGTTCGGCCATTCCAAAATCGAAAATCCAAGAAGCGCGCCCAACCATCCCGCGCAACGTCGCCGGTCGCTCCCTTGGCAAATGACCGATGACAAATGACCAGTGACCCATTTACCTGATCTTTGACAATCCGATTGCGACAGACCCCTGCCGGAGCCGCCGGCAGGGGTTCAACCTGGCCCCTCTTCCACGCGGACCAACGCGGCCTCGTGCTCGATCCGGCTCGGATCGAACCTGCCCGGGAGCAGGTTGCGGAGATTGGCGGCCGCGGCGGCTACTCCCAGGCGCACTGCCCGGACAAGGTCGTAACCTTCCAGCGTTGCATGGGCGATCGCGGCCGCCAGGACGTCGCCGCAGCCGATTGGGTTGACCACGTCTTGGACCGGAGGCGGAAACACCCGGTAGACGGCCGCTTGGGACGTGATCCACACCGGTTCGGAACCGTGTGTGATCACGACCCACTGCGCTCCGCCGCGATTGAGCGATTGCATCGCGGCGAATAATTCGGCGTCGGAGTCGAGTGGCCGGCCGATGGTGAGGGCCAACTCGTCCCGGTTCGGTTTTACCACGAACGGTTTCAAGTCCAGCACCGAAAGCAGGCCCCGGCCGCGGAAGTCGAGCGCGACCGGAGAGCGGGTCCGTTCCACCAGGTCGCGATAAAAAGTCTCGGGAACTCCCGAGGGGAGTGATCCCATGATCAGGGCAAACTCGGCCTTGGCAGCCTCTTGGGCGTATGCCGCACGGAATTCCTCCAGCTCACTCGGCATGAGGGGCCGGCCGTTCTCGACCAGTTCGGTGATCGTGCCCGTGGCCCGGTCCAGCACCGTGGTGCAGACCCGCGTGGCCGCTTGGGTCCGGACCCAGCGGCGCGGGACGCCCAGGCGATCGAAGTCGCGGTTCATCTCGACCAGCGGGTAGCCGCCGGCAGCGGCCAGCGTCAGGCTGGGACCGCCGAGCAGGTGAGCTGCCACGCCCGCGTTACACACCTTGCCCGAGGCACACCAGCGGGCTTCTTGGGCCCGGTTCACTTCACCCAGGTGGAACGTATCGAAGACAAGCACTTGCTGCCACGCGGGAGTCAGCCCGGCCGTCAGAATCACAGCAGGTCCTCCAGAATTCGCGTCAACTCGCCGTCGCTCAGTTCACGGGGGTTCCCGCTCATGCTGCTGCCCCGAGAACTCTCCACAATCGCCGGAATCTGCTCGCGGCTGACGCCGACGTCCGAGAGCCGTCGCGGAACTCCTACCTGCTCGCAGAGCGAGTCGATCTCGCCGATGAGCACATCCACCGCCTCCTCCGGCGCCCCGGACGGTCCTTTGCCGAAGAGCATGTGCGACAACCGCACGAGTTCGGCCTGCCGCACCTCGCGATTCACCCGCAGCGCGGCGGGCAGCATCAACGCGCAGGCGGCGCCATGGGGCACGCGAGCGTGAACACCCAGGGCGGCGGCCACTCCGTGTGCCATGCCGAGGCCGGAGTTGGCCAGCGCCATCCCCGACAGCAGCGCGGCATGGGCCATCGCTTCGCGGGCCTCTCGCGATTCCGGGTTGCGAACCGCCTCGGCAATCGCCGGAACAGCTATTGAGAGCCCCTGGAGGGCCAGGGCCTGGGGGATGGGTTGGGCCTTGCGCGACAGATAGCTCTCCAACAACTGCGTAATGGCATCCATCCCGCTGGCCGCCGTAACTGTGGCCGGCACACTCACGGTCAGTTCCGGATCGATCAGGGCAATGCAGGGAACGATCCGTTCATCGCGAATGCTCTTTTTGAAGGGGGGATCGTAGCAGGAAATAACGGCATTCTTCGTGGCTTCCGTTCCCGTGCCGGCCGTCGTCGGCATCGCCA
>JABWBD010000533.1 GCA_013360685.1 Pirellulales bacterium | reverse complement strand
GTCGAGACGCCCACGCTCAGCCCGGCGATCCGCTGCGCTGCCGCGGAAGCTCTGGCCGGCCTGCGCCCGGCGCGCGTGGACCTCCTCGAAAAGCTCCTGGGTCAGTACGGCCGTCACAAGCAGGACAATGGCTCGCGCTACCTGCCGGAACTGCACGTCGAACTCGTCCGAGGCCTGGCCCGGCACGTATCGCCTTCGGAAGAACCTCTCCTCATCGCCGCCCTGCGGAATCCCTCGGCGGAAGTCCGGCTTGAAGCGCTCTCGGCATGGAATACTCACCGTGAAGCGGACGTTCCCGTCGAGGTTGCGGATCTCCGCAGCGATCCGGAGCCGCGTGTGCGAGCGGCCGTCTTACCGATCCTGGGGCGGTCGGGCCGGCCGCAGGCCGAAGACCACCTCGTTTCGGCCCTGGATGACAACGATCTCCGCGTGCGGTTGGCCGCCGTGGCCGCGCTGGGTGAACTGCAATCGGAACGGGCCGGCGCCAGGCTTGAGGCCCTTCTCGCCCACCCGTCCGAATTGGTCCGAGCGGCGGCGGTGGCCTCGTTGACTTCGATGGGCAACGAAAAGACGGTCCTGGGTGCGGCCGGCGACAAGTCGTGGCGCGTCCGTTTGGCCGTTGCCGAAGCACTCGGCCGGTTTTCCAGCCGGGGGGCGGCAGCGTCGGCGATCACGATGCTCGACGACCCGAGCGCTCCGGTCCAACAGCAGGTCGTCGAGTCGATTGCCGAATGGCCGATCGCGCAGTCGGGGCCTGTCTTGCTTGAGGCAATGGGCCGCAACGTCTACGTGACGCGCAAAGCGGCGGCGGAGCAACTCGCGCGGCGCTGGGAGCCGGCCGGGCAGTTCCCCGTGGATGGTCCGCCCGAGCGGCGCAAGGCGGTCTTGGAGCAGTTGCAGCAGCAGTTCCGCCAGCAAGTCGGCTTCGCGGCCCCAACGGCGCACTCCGGTCCGACGCCGCCGGCGGCCAGCACGAATGCCGAGCTTGCCGTGCGGGTTGAGCAACTCGTCGAGCAGCTTCGCGACGGCACGTGGCCGCCCGATTCCCACGCCCGCGCCGTGGCCGACCTTCAGCGCCTTGGCCCGGACGTGGTCGGCAGCATCGAGCATGTGGCGCTAAAGCAGCAGAAATCGCTGCCCGACGCCGTCTATCGCGAGGTGTTGCCTCCGCTGTCGCCTGCGTTCGCGGCCTTGGACCGGATGACGTCGGCCGATGTCGGTGAGCGCCGCCGCGCGGCAGGAGAATTGGCGGAATTGGCAGCGAAACAGCCGCTCGGCCGTCTCGCGACCGCCCGGCTGGCAGAACTGGCGACCGCGGAGACGGATGCCCTGGTCTGGCAAAGCATGCTCACGGCAGTGGCCGACGACGGCGGCGAGCCGGCCGTTCGGCTGGCCGCGATCGCGATTGGTCATGCAGCGCCGGAAGTCCGTCGCCGCGCGTGCGAACATCTGGCAGTTCATCCTGCACAAGGAAATGCCGCGCTGCTGGCGCCGGCGCTCGAGGACCGGCACGACGCCGTTGCCGCCGCCGCTGCAGCCGCAATGGGGCAGCTCGGGCAAGTGAACGACACCGGACCGCTGCGCCGATTGCTCGCCTCGGCCGGCGAAACGGTTCGACTCGAGGCTGCGGTAAGCCTTGCCCGGTTGGGCGACGACGCCGGACGCGCCGAACTCGAGCGCCTGTCCTATAGCAGCGATGAGAAGGTCCGCCGTCGTGTGGCCACCGCGATGGGCGAAGTGCCCGACCGTTCGTTCGTTCCAAGCCTGATCCGCCTCCTCGACGACCGGCACAGCACCCGTGTCGCTGCGTTGGCGAGTTTGCCGAAGGTGGTCGGCCATGACGTGGCAGGCTCGCCTGGCGACCCGCGCCCGCGGATGACGGAGCATATCGAGGCATGGAAGCGTTGGCACGCCGAGCAGCCAGCCGGCAGTAAACCGTGATCGCAGCCCAGGAATCCACCTTGTTTTCCGATCTGCTCCAGCCCCTCGACGATGGTTCGCGCACGCGGGCTGAAGCACACGTCCGCTCGCTGGTCCCAGTGAGGCACGTCGCTCCGCCACGTGGTTCTCACCTTGCTCCGCCAGGCAACACGGACCCGATTCGGCCCATAGGCTCGATCGGCATTATTGGGGCCGGCATGATGGGCACTGCGATCGCCGGTGCCTGTGTCACGCACGGCCTCTCGGTTGCGATGACCGACAACAACCCCGAATCGCTGCACAATGCCGCCGAAGCGATTGCTCGGGAGATCGCCGGGCCGGACAAGCCGTTCGACATCGCCTTGCGCGATGCCGAGCGGCTGGTCAACGTGACCGGCGATGATGCTCTCGTCGCGCGCTCGGACCTGGTACTTGAGTCGGTGATCGAAACCGTGCCGGGAAAACAGGAGGTCTACGCTCGGATCGAACCGCGGCTCGGCAAGGAAACGGTTCTGGCGTCGAACACTTCGACGATCCCGCTGGGGCGGCTGGCCGCCGGCCTTCGCTCGCCGGAGCGGTTCTGTGGAATCCATTTCTTCCATCCGGTCCGAGAGCGGCCCCTGGTTGAGGTGGTCCGTGGGCCGGAGACCAGCGACGCAACGGTTGCCTCCGCGGTCGCTTTCGCCCGCTCGATCGACAAGCTCCCGGTCGTGGTTGGGGATGGACCGGGGTTTCTCGTCAACCGCCTGCTGGTTCCCTACTTGACCGAAGCTCTGGAGCTTCTGCTGGAAGGAGGCGGCGTCGGGCCGATCGAAGAGGCTGCCACGCGGTTCGGAATGGCCAAAGGGCCGCTCCGTCTGATGGACGAGATCGGCCTGGACACAACTCTCCAGGGCGGACGCGTTCTCTGGGAGGCTTTTCCGGAGCGCGTGGTTGCTTCGCCCCTCTTGATCAGCATGGTGAAGGCGGGCCGGCTGGGGCGGAAATCGGGCGCCGGCTTCTTCGAGTACACGGATATCCCCCAGCGAAAACCGCCACGGCGGGAACTGGCGGACCTGATCGCCACGTGGGCCCGCGGATCTCGGGCGCATAGCCCCGGCAAGATCGTCGCACGTCTCCTATTGCCGATGGTGCTCGAAGCAACCCGGCTTCTCGAAGAAGGGACGGTCCGTGATCCGCGGGAGATCGACCTCGGCGCGGTGTACGGACTCGGCTTCCCAACGGCCCGTGGCGGGCTGCTCTACTGGGCCGACACAATTGGCCCGGCGCGGCTTTGTGAAATGCTCGGCGCGTTATCGGCGCTCGGGCCGCGCCTGGCGCCGACGCCGCGTCTGCGCCGGATGGCCGCTGAGTCAAGGCGCTTTCACGACCGTTGACGGATAGCCTTCTTTGGGGTGCGTCGCTCGTCGCCAGCCCCAAGAGATCGAATTCAAGACTCGACCCCCGATCGTTCCCTCCCGAAGCTGGCAAGGGGAACCGGAGGCCAGCTTCGGGCAGAGGGGCACTCGGCCGAGTGATGGCAATACCGAATTGTCAAAGACCACCCGATCTTATGGGATCGGTTCAGCCGTTCGGCGGCTGGTATTCTGAGGGCATTTCGGGGCTTGATCGTCGGCGGACGCAACGCATCGCGCCGGTGTTGCATGCAACGTGTTTGGATCGCATCTTTTTGAGGAACAACAACTTAAGCCTGTCAAATCGTGCCCGGTTTTCGTGGTTATTCTTGGGGGTATGTGTTGCATGGACCCTGTGCGTCGAAGCAGTTTCGGCTATGTCTCCGGTGGGCTCCGCTTTGGCGAACAAGTCTCCAAATCTCCGGATTCTCGCGGAGCCTTTCTGCCCGTCGTGAAGCGATGAGAAGGCAGTTAGGAGGTGGACCGTCGCGTCGTGGGCGGGGTGATTTGGCATTGTGACCAACTGTGGCCAAGGGATGTGTACACACGTATAGATTCTTGTACCATGATGATCTGTGCGTCGGAAATATTCAAGAGCCGTTTTTGTACCACCAGAATTGTGTCTTTTTTCACCCGCATTGGATCACGGCGGCGCGATTTCAACCGAATTCTTGCCGCAGGAGGCGGAAGAGCCGAAGAAGTGCGTCGGCCGGAGCGGCGGTAGCGCTCCGTACGCAGCCGACGGCCCTCGCGCGAATCGACTGGCTCCACTAAGGACGTTTGCGTGTGGGGCACCGTGCAGGTGGCCGGTCCGTGGTAGTTTTGCGACAACGCGCGTGTGTTGCGAAAACAAGTCCGAC
>JABWBD010000532.1 GCA_013360685.1 Pirellulales bacterium | reverse complement strand
ATGGCGCCGGAGATCACCGCCGCCAACATCGCCGCCGCCGCGCGCCGCCTGAACGAGCTGCGCGAGAACTGGCTCAACCCGCCGGAATGGACCGAGCGCATCCCCGAGGTCGTGCCCGGCTACCCCGAGCGCATCGTCGCCCGGCCCGGCCACGAGGCGGAACTGAAGAAGCGCACCCTCACCAACCTCTACAACGCCCGCCCGGCCTGGCTCGACAACGCCCACCGGGCGCTCGATGCGGCGGTGGCCGCCGCCTACGGCTGGCACGACTACACGCCGGACATGCCCGACGAGGAAGTCCTCAAGCGCCTGCTGGCGCTGAATCTGGAACGCAAGGCGGCGGAAAGCCAATAGCCGCCGTCCTGCGGGGACTGATTATTACGCGGCTTCCAGACTGTCCAGCGGCAGGTGATTGACGGCCAGTCGGCGGATGTCGGCGCGCTGGGATGCGTGTTGCACGTCGATGCCGACGAGGGCACCTTGCGCGTCGTAGTCGAGCACCACACCGTCGGCGACCTCATCGGAATCCACCGATGCCCGCTCTGCCAAATGAATGTAGAGCGAATCTGTCGTCGCGTCGTAGTTGAGTCTCATGGCTTGAATCTCCTGTCCGGAAATGCATTATGCAGCGTCACGCCGTCGGCCAGTGTAACGACGCGCAGATAGCGGCCGATTTCGTCCACCCAAATCCAATGCCGGATGCGGCCGTCTTCCGGCTGCACCTCACGTCGTGCCGGGTTGCGCAGTGCCTCAAGACACCACTCCAACCGGATATACGGCCGTTTTTCCAGCACATCATCCCGAAAATAGGCCGTCATCGGCTGCATGGTTTCGATGCTGCCGGCAAACCGGTATCCCGTCAAGCGAAAGCAAGCCCTGCCTTCTGCGAATGAATCGGCGCGGCCGCGGCTTGTGAGCCCCATGAATCAGCCGCCCCAAGCCGGGCGATGAGCGGATATGACATTCGGTACAGCTTGGCCCGCAGGCGCCGCTTAGGCGCGCAGCGCCAGGTGGGCGATGAAGCCGGAGCGCGACTCGCCGGCTTCCTTGGCGGCGGCGTCGATGCGGCGCAGGACGCGGGCGGGCAGGGTGATGTTCACGCGCTCGGCTTTGTCTGAGAGCTGGGCGAGATCGACGGCCACCACGGCCCATACCCAGCCCTTGAATTCCTTTTTCTTCTGGTGCTCGCCCAGCGGGCGCGGCTCGGGCACGGCGCCGCCGTCGTCGATGACGGTTTCCAGCCACAGCTCGATGGCTTCGCGGGCGTTGTCCATCGCCTCGTCCAGCGTGTCGCCGGCCGAAAAACAGCCCGGCAGATCGGGCACGACGACCCCGTAGGCGTGCTTGTCGTCGCCCGGCTCGATTGCGATCGGATATTTCATCTTCCTGCTCCTTTCACTTCAGTCCCGCCTGCTTCATCAGCTTGTGGATCAGGCCGGCGCCCAAGTCCTTCCTGGGGTGCGGAACGCTGAGGTGTCCGCCGCGCTGCGGGTGCGTGTAGATGTGATGCGACCCCTTCACGCCGCGCAGCACCCAGCCCGCCTTTTCCAGCTTCCTGATCAGTTCGGCGCTGTTCATGGTGTGTATTATACACACCAAGTATTCGTCGGCAACGGTTCTGGTTCAGCAGGGTCGGAGTAGACGAGCGGGCACCGTCTTGTCGGGCCGTGAATCAGCCGCCCCAAAGCCGGGCGACGAGCGGATAGATCTGGATGGCCGCAATGCCGAGGATCGCCACGTAGATCAGGTGATAGAGCTCGAAGCGATAGCCGGGGGCATTGAGTTCGTCCCAATGCGCCCGGCAAAGACAGAGGCTGGTCGGCTGCCTCGGGTGGGCCTTGAGGTGGCCCGGCGCCTGGCAGACGGCACACGGGCCGCACGACGCGCGCGGCTCATCGCCGGGATGCGCCTGGTTCCATTCGCGGCAGTATTCGCAATCGTCGGTCATCGTTGGCCGCTTCCTTGGGATTAACGGTGCGCCGTCCTGCGCGGACTGACTTTCATGCAGCCTTGTGCGCCTTCACGTATTCCTGGAGCGCGTCGTCGACGCGCGTCTGCCAGCCCGGGCCCTCGGCCTTGAAAAATTCCACCACCTCCGGCGAAAGGCGGATGGCCGTGGCCACTTTGCGCGGCGCCTTCTGCGGGCCGCGTACGCGCCGCACCTTCGCCTTCTTCCAGTAGGCTTCGACTGCCTTCGGGTCGTTCGGGTCGTAGGGTTCGGACGCGGGATCGTAGGGCACCGGCGTTTCGTCCGCTGCCTCGCGCTTCACGCGCTTCCAGTCAGTCTTGCTCTTTGCATGCCGCTTCATACAGCTTCCTTTCCGTTTTCGATGCCCGACGCAGCGAGATGGCCCGCACTTCCCGGCCGCGCGGCACATACACCAGCGCCAGCACCATGCCCATCACTTCGACCAGGGCAATATCCATTCGCCTCGACTCGCCGCTGCGCGGCGATTCCAGCGTGATCTTGTTCGGCGCATCGTAGACCATGCCGGCATCCGCCAGATCGAGCCCGTGCTTGTCGAGATTGGCCTTGCCGATCGCGGCGGAGAGATTTCGGCGAGCATGCATCGAGAAGATCTTCCCGACCCGTCCCTGGTCGATCGCTTCTTTGGCCAGGGCCACGCGAGGATCGAAACGGCAGATGTGCCCTACCATGAACGACCCCCGGCTGCGGCGAGCGGCCTCGATGATCCGATCGCAGTCTTCCTTGGTCGGGGCCATCGGTTTTTCCAGGAAAACGTGCTTGCCGGCCTCCAAGGCTGCTACGGCCAGTTCGCGGTGATCGTAGACGTGGGTGGTGATGCTCACGGCGTCGACGCCATCGTCCGCGAGCAGTTCGCGGTAGTCGGTGTAACGGGCCGGCACTCGGTATCGGTCGGCGACTTCCGCCAGCCGGTCGGGCCGCCGGGTACAAACCGCCGCCACCTCCACCGCCGGCATGCCCGCCAGGGTATCGACATGGATCTCTCCGAACCATCCCAACCCGATGACGCCCCATCGCACCGTCTTTTTCTCGCTCACAACCGTCCCCTCCTCATTCGCAGAAGTTGCCGGGCCGCTGCATGCCATGAACGCCGGTTTACTCGCTGGCAGGGCGGTTGTCAAGCCGTCGAGCGCGAAGCCGGCAGGGACGCCGACTGGAGTGCGGACCCTGGAGAGAGAACTGAAGAAATGGATTGCCAATCGCAACGACGCTCCTGAATAGCGACGGCATGGCCGAATCGTCAGCTTCGGGGGGAAAGGGGAATGTGGTGGACTTCGCTCTGCCGATTAGAATGATATTCGGGCTTCCACGGTGCAGCACGTTTCCCGGAGGGCACGGTAATGGGGTTTCGGATCTTTGCGTTTGCTGCGGTTCTGGCGGGGACCATCGCCACGCGTGGCGACGCATTCGGACAGGCATACGCTCCCACCGGCGAGCAAGCGTGGAATTACGCGGACGGCATCCCATCCCTTCCGGGTCGGTCCCAATGGTACGATCCGACTCGGACACAATTCAGCAGCCCCCAATACGGCGTAGGTTTCGGTGGAGCGGCTGCCTATTCGTGGTACAGTCCGACGAATCGTGCTCTCAACAGCGCGGGTCTGGGGGAAACTCGGTTCATCCCTTCCATGTCCGCCGACGCCGGCAGGGCTTCTACCACTGCCGGTCTTTACCAGCGTCAGTCCTACCGGCCGAAATTCGGCTACAACGATTCCAATGCCAAGACCTACGACCGGCAAGCCTACCGTCCGAAGTTTGGCTACGGGGGCGGAAACCCGTACGGACGATAGATCGCCGATAGCAACCCGAAACGTAAGCGAAGACAACCCGTTGCGCTGTCCTCACTTACGACTCGCATTGGTGATGGGTGTTGGGGCGTGGTTCAGATGCGGGTGACAACTGGTAGGTCCCGCTTGCCGAGCTTGCCATTACCCACAACTTGTATAACGTCACGCCTGCGTGGCACGGCCATTCATGGCCGTTTTTCCGCCGCAGGCGGTTGAGGCCCGCCGTTTACGCCGGGCTGCGAGGGGCAACCGCACGTCGCCGCCAGCCGCCCGGCCCCCGCCGCCAGAGGCGGCGGGGGCCGGGCGGCTGGCGGCGACGAAGAATGGACGGGATACGGTCGGACAAACCCGTGCTAAAGCACGGGCCTCGACCGCCTTCGGCGGAACAAGGGGCGTAAAC
>JABWBD010000109.1 GCA_013360685.1 Pirellulales bacterium | reverse complement strand
AGCCAATGTGGTGGTAACCGACTACATCGAACCCGACCTCGACTGGGAAGCCCGGGAGATGGCCAAACGCGGCGTGGACTTCGTCGCCCATCAGCTCAAGTTCCGCCCGGAAGACGAGGTGATCGCGGCGATCCGGGGCGCCGACGTGGTCGTGGTCAACATGGTGAAGATGACGCCCCGCGTGATCGCCTCGCTGGAGAATTGCCGGCGGATCATCCGCCACGGCGCCGGCTACGACAATGTCGATGTCGCTGCCTGCACCGCCCGCGGCATTCCCCTCGCCTACTGTCCCGACTACTGCATGGACGAGGTGGCCGAGCAGGCGATTGCCCTGATCTTCGCCTGTGCTCGGCAGGTCCCGCAGAGCCGCAAAATCCTCGACGACTCGATCGCCAATCGCAAGTGGGATTTCACTCCGCTGGCCAAGTGCTACCGCATGGCGGGCAAGACCCTGGGGATCATCGGCTGCGGCCGGATCGGCAGCCGGCTCCTCGAGAAAATGCGGCATTTCGGCTTCGCGAGAATCCTTGTGTGCGATCCCTATCTTTCCCCGGAGAGGCTGAACGAGCTGAGCATCCAGACGGTCTCCCAGGACGAGGTCTTCCGCGAGTCGGACTACATCACCATCCACACCCCGCTCACCGACGAGACGCGGCACCTGGTCAACCGCCGGACGCTCGCCCTGATGAAGCCCACGGCCTACCTGGTCAACACGTCGCGCGGCCCGATGGTCGACCACGCGGCCCTTGCCGAATCGCTCCGGGCCGGTGCGATCGCCGGGGCCGGCATCGACGTCTACGACAACGAACCGCCGGAAAACACCTACCCGCTCCTGGGCCTCGAAAACGCCATCCTCACGCCGCACCTCTCCTGGTACAGCGAAGACGCCGCCTGGACGATCCGCTACAAGATCGTCGAAGACATCGACCTCGCCCTGGCCGGCAAACCCCCGCGGTACTGCGTCAACAAGGAAGCGCTCAAGAGCTAGCCTCAAACCTCCCCTCTCCCGCTTCGGGAGAGGGGCCGGGGGTGAGGGCAGTCGGCCCCACGACACCGCCCTCCCCTCCACACTCCACACTCCACACTCCCACTCCGCAATCCAAAATCCAAAATCCAAAATCATGTCTTCTTGCCACGTCAAAACCCCCATTCCCGGTCCAAAATCCCAAGACCTGATCCAGCGCTGGCTTCGTGTCGAAGCCGACACCACCGGCTACCAGGCCCAGGTCGTCTGGGACCGCGGCCGCGGCGCGATCGTCACCGACGTGGACGGCAATACCTTCATCGACTGGACCAGCGGCGTGCTGGTGGCCAACGTGGGCCACGCCCATCCCCACCTGGTCCGCGCCTTGGGTGAAGCAAGCGAAAAACTGCTGAACAACTACGAATGCCCGACCGAATACCGGGTCCTCGCGGCGGAAAAGCTGGTCGCCGCGCTGCCGCCGCACATGGACAAGTGCTTCTTTCTCTCCACCGGCAGCGAGACCACCGAGGCGGCCATCCGCATCATGAAGCGGAAGACGGGCCGTTTCGAAATCATCGGTTTTCAGGGCGCCTTTCACGGCCGGACCTATGCGGCGGCGTCGGTCGGCGGCCTGGCCGGACCGAAGCGCGGCTACGGACCTCCGATGCCGGGCGTTGTCCGGGCCCCCTTCCCCTATTTCTATCGCTGTCCGTTCGGCTCGAAGACCGAAGCCGAATGTGCCGACAAGCACCTCGAACTCCTCGACGACGCCGTTCGGGCCAATTCCTGCGGCAGCCTGGCGGGCATCCTCGTGGAAACCTACCAAGGCGCGGCCGGATTCATCTTTCCACCCCAAGGCTACCTGAAGCGATTGCAGGACTGGGCCCGCCAGAGACAATTGCTCCTCACGGTCGATGAAGTGCAGTCGAGCTACGGCCGCATGGGGGCCATGTGGGGCCATGTGCTGGAAGGGCTCGAGCCCGACCTGATGTGCATCGGCAAGGGGATCGGCAGCGGATACCCCGTCGCGGCCATCGCTGGCCGCGGCGAGGTCTTTGCCTGCTTGGGCAAGGGCGAAATGAGCAGCACGGCTGGCGGCAACCCGGTCGGCAGTGCGGCGGTGATTGCCGTCCTGGAGATCATCCAGGGCGAGAAGCTCTGCGAAAACGCCCGCAAGATGGGCGCCCTGATCATGGATCGGCTCCGCCAGACGCAGGACAAGTCCAAGCACCTGGGCGACGTTCGCGGCCGGGGCTTGGTGATGGGCCTGGAGATCGTCAAGGACAAGAAGACCAAGGAGCCCGCCCCCGATCTCATCCGGCCGATCATCGACCTTGCCGCCGCCAACGGGCTGCTCGTCGGCTCGGTCGGAATCTACGGCAACGTGGTCCGCGTTGCCCCGCCCCTGGTGATCACCGACGCCCAGGCCCACGAAAGCTGCGACATTATGGAGAAGGTGTTGTTATCGTTGTAAAGTCCGCCACTCCCCTCTCCCGCCTCGGGAGAGGGGCAGAGGGTGAGGGCAGTCTGCGGTTCGACGGCGCCCTGATCTGCCCATTGACGCCCAGACGCTGGAGACTGCAAACTGGCCGCAAGAACCACCGTACACTCCTGTCGTGATCCCTTTCGGTGCACCATGCCTGAAGTGGAATTCAATCTGACGGATGAGCAGTTGGAATTCTTGAACCAGTTTGCCAAGTTGGGCTATCCCGACAGGAGTTCGCTGGTTCGAGAGGCCATCGAGCGGTTTCGTAGCGACTTTCAGCAGAACCGACTCGATGAGTCCGCGAAACTCTACGCCGAGGTTTACGCAGAAGACCACGATCTTCAGCAGTTGACCCGGCAAGCGATGGAGGGCTGGCCCGAATGACCCAGGTGCGAAGCTCTGACTGCCATTCAACCGTCGACGGGTCTCCTGAAATGGCAGAGGCGGATAAGCAACGGACGATCAATAATTGTCGTCTTTCGCTCCGCGAAAGTGGCGACTTTCGCGGAGCGAAAGGCAACAACTGCGGAACTTATTCTTCGACCGATGCTAAGGACAACACCAAGGAACGAAGAGCTTGGCGCGGCCGTCGGCCGCAACCGAAGGAAAGAGGATTAAGAGTAAGAGTAAGATTAAGAGTAAGAATTCGCGGACCGCGCAAATCCTGATCCTTTCCAGCGCAGGCAACTCCTCCCCCCGCCGACCCTCGGAGCAGCCCCATGCCCATCGACCGCCAGGCCATCCGCACCGCTGTTGCCGACCTGATGCCCTCGGCCACGGACTTCCTCTGCCGGCTCATCGCGTTCCCGTCGACGTCCGGCAAAGAGCACGACCTGCTCTGCTGGGCCGAAACACAATTCCGAGAACTCGGCCTGGAGGTCCGCCGCATACCCTTGTCCGACGCCATCCGCGAGGACGAGGACTACTCGAGCCCCGTGCCCGACATCCGTTACGACGGCCGCTTCAACCTGCGGCTCTGCCTGCCGGGAAGCGGCGGGGGCAAGCGGCTGTTGCTCAACTCCCACGTCGACGTGGTCCCACCCTCCCAGGGCCAGGAAAACCCCTGGCAAGCGATCCACCGCGACGGCGTCCTGTACGGCCGCGGCGCCTGCGACGCCAAGGGGCAGGTGGCGACCATCTACCTGGTCTTCGCCGCCCTGAAGAGGCTCGGCGTGAAGCTCCCGGGCGACGTCATCGCGCACGTGGTCAACGAGGAGGAGAACGGCGGCAACGGCAGCCTGGCCATGGTCCGCGCCGGAGAGGCCGCCGACGCCTGCATCGTGCTCGAGCCTTCGACGAACAAGATCTTCTCGAGCGTCCGCGGGGCGGTCTGGTTCCGGATCCTCTGCCAGGGCAAGGCCGGCCACTCGGGCCGCGCCGGCGACACGGTGAGCGCCTTGGCCCTGGCCCGCAAAGCCATGGATCGGTTCGAGAAGTACCACGACGACTTGCTGGCCGCCTCGCGCGGGATCCCGCTGTTCGACAAGTACGAAAACCCCATGCCGATCACGTTCGGCCGCTGCATTGCCGGCGACTGGCCCGCCACCGCGCCGGCCCGCGCGGTGGTCGAGGGCGTCTTGGGCCTCTTGCCGAACAAGACCCGCTACCAGGTGATGGACGAGATGCGGGCCGTGCTGGACCAGAGCGGCGACCCGCGGCTTCGCGAGCGCGTGGCGCTGGAATTCATGTACCGGCACGACAGCCACGTGCTCGATCCCCAGCACCCGCTGGTCGAATGCCTCCAGCGCCGCTGTCTCGACTGGGAGCTGCCGGTGGAAGTCGACGCCCTCACCGCTTCATGTGATTCATGGTTCTACAACAATCAGCTCGGCATACCCACGGTGGTTTACGGTCCCGGCACGCTCCGCTACGCCCACAGCAACGAAGAGCAAATCGCCCTGGCCGAGATCGCCCAAGCCGCCTGCGTGCTCACGGATTTCGCGGCGAGCTGGTGCGGATAAGGGGCGGCGATCCAATAACTGCCGCAAGAAAAGTAGCAGGCACGCTCCGCCGTGCCGCAGCGGACGGCACGGCGGAGCGTGGCCAGCAGTCGTCGGCTAAGTTGGTTCACAAGTTCAGCCTTGTATGAAATCGGGAGACCGGCGTACCTTGCGCTCTTTTCGAATGTTTCCTGCGGGATGGACACGGATAGCTCAGTTTTGGTACAATAACAGAAATTGCCGGCCTTCTCTCAACCTTGCGATTGCGCAAAGCACGGTGCCTTCATGACGAGAGTTGTTATTGATTCGGAAACCTGGTCCAAGCTAAGTGATCCGCATGCCTTGCTCGAATTGTGCGACCAGTCCGGGCGGACACTGGGGTATTATCAACCGGCGTTCCGGATTGGCGTCGTCGAGGGCGGAAGAATCTGCTCACCTTACCGAGATGAGGAGATTGAGCAGCGGCGCCGGCAGACTGGCGGCCAGTCGCTGGTCGAGTTCTGGAAAGGGCTCGAACAACACTCCAGGAAATGGCTGTGCTCGTCCCGCGGACGCACAATCTGGATCGGCTTCTGAAACTTCTTCTTGCGCACGACGGCTCTCTGCTTTCTTAGCCGCGAAGCGGCGTATGTCAATTGCCAGGGGTGTCAACCCCTGGGATGCGGATGCCGAACATTCTTTCCTGTCAGCCTATCCAGCCCCAAGGGGGCGGCAGAGGATCCGTCGAGTGGCCGGCATTGTCTGTCGCCGCTGCCGCGGCTGGAAATACCTTGAAATCGATTGCTTGCCTTTGTTCTAGGGGTTCACACCCCTGGCAATTGTCGATCGCCGCTCCGCGGCTGGTTGGCCGATGGTGGATGGCTTGGTAGACGGCACCCTGGAATAAAGAGGGAAGCACGACTTGGCCTAAAGCGTGACTCAATAGTCGCTTGGGAAAACCTGCCAAATGCCGTTTGGTGCCAGGCATTTTTTGCTCGCGCTGCACACTGCCGCTGGCCGGGCGGCTGCTGAAAGAAGTGTAGCCCGGACACTCCGTGGCCCGGCAAACCCGGGCGAAGCGGGCCACGGAGTGTCCCGCCTACACTCAAAACAACAAGGCGGCACCGGTCCGACCGGTGCCGCCTTGGCTCATGCGCACGGAAGGTGGCGGCGTGGCTCAGCGGTTGATATTGAAACCGATGTTCAGGCCATGCATGAACACCCCCTGGCGGTTGTCCTTCAGGTCGATGCCCATGATGCGGTTTTCCGTAAGCGTGTAGTCGATCAAGTTCGACGAACGGGCGATCCCGTCGATCCACATGCCGGTCCAGCCGACCTTGAAGTCCACGGCCCGCGTCAACTTGTATTGCAGGTCGAAGCGGAGCTCCACACCCGGCGACCACTCTTCCTCCGTCCGCGAGTGCTTGAACCCCACGGGACGCATCAGAGGCACGAAAGGCATGAATTGGACCGGGATATCCTGCGTCCGACTCGAGGGATCTTCCTCATCGAGTTCGGTCCCGAGAGTACCCTCCAGCTTCAGGTTCTGGATGTTGAACCCGGCGAAGAATCTCGCTTCGGTGGACATGGTCCATCGCTTCGACTGCCTGAACCAGCGCAAGCCGAACTGCGGGCCAATGATATGGTTCCTCGAGTCCATCCAATAGAATGTCTCATCCAGGATGGTCCCGGGGCCAATTGGTGCGCCTGTCGGTTCCCCCGTGTCCTCGTCGATCTCTCCGAAGGCCCGCTCAAACCGATCCCCGATCCCTTCAAAGCTGAAACGCTCCTCGAACTCGAAATAGCGGACGCCGCAGAGAATCTCGAAGATCCCGCCGTGGTGGGCGGGGTGGGTGCGAAAGATGTAATCGGCTTCGGTCCCCCAGATGCTCACTCGGTTCCGGATCACGACTTCTTCAAACGTGACCGGCAGATCGCGCAGCACGGAGTTCTCGTATTCGGCGTCATCTGTGGTGGCCGTTACCACGTCCGAAACATAGCCGTGCAGGTGGCCGTGCAGGCCCGTTCCAGGATGCTGAAACGGCACGTCGTTGAAAACCATGTCCACGTCGGAGTAAACCAGACGCTGGTTCTGGTGGGTCAGGTCGAGGATGCTGAACATGAAGCCATGATGGCCCCGGATGCAGCCGAACTCATACCGCTGGCCGCCCACTGCGTCCGCGGTCAAGTTGCTGTTGTCGATCGTGTTGCTCTGCGTGGTTCCCTCTTCCGGGGAGTAGAACACCTCGCGCGTCAGGTCGGGAAAACCGACCGGATCAGTGTCCGGAGGCAGGATCCACCAATAGAGTCCGTCGAACTGGAAAAAGAATCCCTCGTCCGCTCTTGCTCCGTTGCCGAATCCGTCGATTTCGGCCGGTGCGAACAACTGCATGTCTCGGACTCCCTGCCCAAAGGCGCTTGCGCCCGTCAGGAGAGTCAGCAGCCAAACGGCCAGCCACGGTTTTGCTCGAGATAGCGACATGGCTTCCATCCACCTCGGTGTGCGCTGAGTGTCCATACCACTGCCCGACCCGCCGCCACGGAGAGCCTGGGCACTATAGGGTTGTAGCGATAGTATCGGACGCGCCAGTCGCGGCAGTTGAGTAAGAAAGGAAAGCAATACCGAAAATGCCGATGCCCAGCCGCCACTGCCGGAAAAGATGTAGAAGATGGAGAAAATGAGGGCATGGAGCTTGTCACTACCCACATCTTCGCGGTCGATTGGACAGCGCAGTGGCAGGGGCGTTTACGTCCCTTGTTCCGCCGCAGGAGGGTAGAGGCCCGTGCTTCAGCCAGGATTCGCTGCCGGCTCCGCAGGTCCGATGCGAATAGTCCCGAAGGGACGACCCTATGTCAGCCCAGGCCAACGGCCTGGGAACTGGGTCATCCCTCATGGCCGCGAAAGCCCCAACGGGGCGGCCCGAGGTTCGACGCATCAAGGACATTCCGGCGCGAACCGAGCGTCGCCGAACTCGCCTCACGCCCCTGCAGCACAACCGGCCAACCGCACGCCGGAGCGTGTCTGCTACGATCTGCCTGCAAGAATCAACCTGACCACTTCGTCCGTCGCAGCGGGACTCGCATTCTGACGCATCGCACTCGACATTTCACGCCGTCTTATCTCGCTGCTCAAGATCGAATCGAGCGACCGCTCGAGCCGTTCGCAAAGAAACGGTTCACGCTCGTCGACTACGATGCACGCACCCGCGGATGCAAACGCGTCGGCGTTCTTCCGCTGGTGGTCGTCGGCCGCGTGCGGATAGGGCAGGAGCACCGCGGGGATGCCCATCACGGAGAGTTCCGCCAGCGCCGTTCCGCCGGCCCGAGAAACGGCCAGATCGGTCTCTGCGAGCGTGGCGGGCATGTCGGCGATGAACGGTACGACTGTGGCTTGAAGCCGCAGCGAATCGTAACAGTTCTGCGTGGCCTCCCGATCGTTCGCGCCCGATTGGTGCAGGATTCGCCAACCGGTCAGGTGCGGGCGAAGCCGCGCGAGAACCCGGGGAACGTTCTCGTTCATCGAACGGGCCCCGCTGCTGCCGCCCAGCACAAGAAGTTGGCGCGAAAGGGGTCGGGAGTCTTTTTCCACCCTCGGCGCAAAGGACCCTTGCACTTGGACGACGGGTTTGCCGCCGAGGGCGAAAAAAGACTCCCGACCCCTTTCAGCCGCACGACCCCTTTCGGCCGCATATCGCATGAAGGCCGGCCGCACGGGATTGCCGGTGATGTGTATTGGGCCGCGTGTTTTGAGATAGGCCCGGGCCGTGCCGAAGGCCAGGCAGACGGCACTCGCCAGCGGCGTCAGCCAACGGGTCGCTCGGCCCGGAACCGCGTTCTGCTCCAGGAGCACCAGTGGAATGCCACATCGCGCTGCGGCGCGGGCCATCGGCACACTGGCATAGCCGCCGAGGCCGACGACACAGCAAACCCGTTCCTGGTGGAGAAACCTCCTTGCCCGCCAGAAGCCGGCCAGGTTGTCGGCCAGAAACCGCGGCAGCTCAAGCGGGTTTCGGGGAATCGGCCGGCAAGCCAACGCCAGGTAATCGAACCCGGCGGCCTCAACGTGTTCCCGCTCAAACGGCTTTCCCGTCCCGGCAAATGTGATACGCGTGCGCGGAGTCTCTGCGGCCAACTGCTCGGCCACGGCCAGCCCGGGGAAGAGATGTCCGCCGCTGCCGCCTCCGGCAAACACGATATGTTCACGCAGTCCGCTCATGGCTCGTAGCCGAACTCGTGAGAGTTCGGAACCTTTCCCGAACTCTCACGAGTTCGGCTACCAGCCGGGCATACGGACTTTGCCACCGCCGAGAACGATTCCGGCGAGACGGGCCGCTCTTCGTGGACGTTCCACTTCAAACTCACCAGCCCGAGAATGGCACAGAGCGCCGAGGCGATCCAGAATCGCACGACGATCCGCGACTCAGGCCAGCCGAGAAACTGAAAGTGGTGGTGCAGCGGCGCACAGAGAAAGACCCGCCGCCGTCGCCATTTGTATGAGCCGACCTGAAGCATCACGCTCGCGGCCTCAGCCACGAACACCCCGCCGACCAGTACCAGGAGCAATTCCTGCCTCGTTACCACGGCCAGGAGTCCCAACAGGCCGCCCAAGGGAAGCGAGCCGGTGTCGCCCATGAAGACCTGGGCGGGATGGCAATTGAACCAGAGGAACCCCAACAGCCCGCCGATCATCCCCCCGGACAGAACGGTCAACTCGCCGCTGCCGGGAATGCCTATGAGGTTGAGATACTCGGCCAATTCGGCGTGGCCGCCGGCATACGCGACGACGGTCATGCCTGCGACCGCGAAGAGAAGACAGCCGCCGGCCAGACCGTCCAACCCATCGGCGAGGTTCACGGCATTCGACGCGCCGACGATCACCAGGACCGCCAGCGGCAGGAAGAAGGCCCCGAGCGGAAAGTCCAGTTGCACCAGAGGAATCCGCAAGTCGAGCGCCGCCGGCAACGCTGCGTGCCGGTGGTAGACAATCACGGCGGCGGCCGTCGCCACGGCGGCCTGGCCCAGCAGCTTCTTGCGAGCGGACAGTCCTTTGCCCGTGCCGCGGAGTTTCGTGAGGTCGTCGACGGCGCCGACCGCGGCCAGTCCGGCCGTCACCACCAGCGCGGCATGCATGTATGCGTTTCGCAGATCCGCCAACAGCAGCACTCCGCCGACAAGTCCCGCGACGAGAAACAGCCCGCCCATCGTCGGCGTGGCTTCTTTCGGCCGGTGCAACTCGCAGAGGCGGGCCGAGTCGCACTTGATCGGTTCGCGGAACCGCCGCCGGAGCCACTCGATGAGCCGCGGCCCCAAGAACATCGCGAGCATGAAGCTGACCACAGCGGCCAGCGAGGCCCGCAAAGTGATCTTTTCAAACGCCGGAAGCCGATCAGCCCAGGCGGAATCCGGCCAGACGGCGGCGAGTCGTTCGAAGAGCCAAAGGAGCATCCGTCTTAGGATCGTTCGAAGAAAAAGTTCCGCAGTTGTTGCCTTTCGCTCCGCGAAAGTCGCCACTTTCGCGGAGCGAAAGACGACAATGGTTGATGGTCCGTTGCTTACCTGGGAAGCAGCGGAGAGGGCAGACGGGAAATCAAGAATCCCAAGCGCCGGATCCGAAACCAATTCAAGAGACGAAGTTCCAAGAACGAAAACACCGAGGTTTCGAACATTCCGTCCTTTGGTCCTTCGTGCTTATTTAGGATTTGGCGATTCGGATTTCGGATTTCTTGATCCCTGAGTCACCGGGGCGGTGCGGAGGCACCGCCCCGGCGCTCAGTCACAAGCTCCGCCGAGAAGCACTTGCCGAAGCGGCCGACCCAGTAGCCGCGTGTTCCGGCAAGATTTTGCTCCAGCCCCAGGAGGGAGGGCCGCACCGAGTTCCCGCAATCTCGGTGCAATCGGCGAAGCTCAAACGCTAGTTCCTTCTCCTTCTCAAGCACTGCGACGCTGCGGGTACCGCTGCATCGCTTCCACCAATCGTTCCATCCCCATCACGCGCGAGCCTTTCACCAGCACCACGTCACCCGGCAGGATCACCTGGCCCAAGAACGGCAGGGTCTCTTCCGGCGTGCGGCAGGGAATCGCGCGCGTCGGCGGCATGCCCGCGGCACGGGCCCCGGCCACCACGTCGCGCGCGTATTGGCCGCACGCGATGAGCAGGTCGGCGCCGCACAGGCTCACCACCTGGTTGCCCAACTGGCGATGCAGGCGGACCGACTCGTCGCCGAGTTCCGCCATGTCGCCGCAGACGATGATCCGGCGTCCCGGGGCGTCGAAATCGCGGAGCAATTCCAGCGCCGCTTTCATGGCCGTGGGACTGGCGTTGTACGTATCGTTGATGATCGTGGCCCCGCGCGTCTCGATCACCTCGCACCGCATCGGCAGCGGATCGAACCGCTCCAGCGCGGCGGCGATCTCCGGCAATTCGATTCCCAAGAGCCCGCCGACGGCCACCGCCATCAGGATGTCCGGCAGGTGGTGGCGGCCCCAGACGGGCACACGAAAATCAACGTCCTCGACGCGGAACCGCAATTCGCCCCGCCCGCACTGCACGTCGCCCGCGGTGATGTCGCAATGGGTGCCGCGTCCGACCCAGGTGATCGGCGCTCGCGACTTGCGCGCCATCCGCCGCAGCCACGGGTCGTCGCCCAGAACGGCATGCCCGTCCAAAGGCAGTGCGCTGAGGAGTTCCGCTTTGGCCTCGGCAATCGCTCGCGGGCTGCCGAAGCTGCCCAGGTGGGCGTCGGCCACGTTCGTGATCACGCCGATCCGCGGCTGGCAGATTCCGCTCAGCGAGGCGATTTCGCCGGTCGCGCTGGCGCCCAGTTCGAGCACCGCGTACTGGTCTTCCGGGTCGATCTGCAGGATGCTCAAAGGAACGCCGATATGATTGTTGAAATTGCGAGGGCTGGTCGTCCCTCTCCACCGGCTGCCGAGCACCGTGTGGATCATCTGCCGCGTGGTCGTCTTGCCGACGCTCCCGGTCACGGCGATCATCGTTCCGGAGAACTTCTGCCGATGCCAGGCGGCCCACTGCTGCAAAGCCTGTTGGGGATCGGCGACGGTCAGGAGCCACCGGTCGGCCGGGGCGTCCAGCGACTGCGATACCACCGCGCCCGCCGCGCCGCGCTCGAACGCTTCGGCCGCGAACTCGGCGCCGTCGTGGTTCTTGCCGGTCAGCGTCCAGAAGACGTCGCCCGCTTCGATCTGGCGGCTGTCGGTGACGATCCGGCCCAAAGGCGCCGCGTCCGGGTTCCACCCGTCGCCGACCACCGGCCGCCACGCCCCGCCAGTCACTTTCTGTAATTCACCCAACGTAGCCATAGTACGATCGCTGAATAGGGCTTAGATCTTAGTGCTTAGCGCTTAGATGTCGGCTCCAAGCTCTAAACACTAAGCTCTAAGTTCTAAGTTCTAAGAACTAAGCTCTAAGTCCTACCTGCAACGCTCCCAATCGGTAGAGCCACTGTCTCGCCACTTCGACATCGTCGAACGGGTGCCGGTGACTGCCGATGATCTGGTATTTCTCGTGTCCTTTGCCGGCGATGAGCACACAGTCGCCGGGCTGTGCTTCCTCCAGCGCTCTCTGGATTGCCCGCGCCCGATCCGGAACGACCTCCACGGCATCCGGGAACCGGCAACCCGCAAGAATATCCGCGATAATCGCCTCGGGATCTTCGCTCCGCGGGTTGTCGCCCGTGACGATCGCCAGGTCGGCGCCGGCCTCGACGGCCTTTCCCATCAGGGGCCGCTTGTGCCGGTCGCGGTCGCCGCCGGCCCCGAAGACACAAATCAGCCGGCCGGAGACCACTTCGCGGAGCGTTTGCAGGCTGCCCGCGAGCGCGTCGGGGGTGTGCGCGAAATCAACAAACACCCCGAACGGCTGGCCGCACTCGATCCGTTCGAGCCTTCCCGGCAGGTGCTCCACCGCCTCGAGTCCCCGGACCACCGTCGCCAGATCGATTCCGTACGTCAGACCCACGGCCGCTGCAGTCAGGCAGTTGTAAACATGGTGCAGGCCGATCATGCGGGTACGGACCGGGATGGTGTCGCTGCCGGCGGTGAGCAGGAACGTCTGCTCGCTGACGTACTGCTCCACCAACGTCCCCATGATTTCCGCCGCTGCGCGGACCCCGATCGTCAAGACCGGGCCGTCGATCCGCGACAGGTAGCCGACCGACGTGGGGTCGTCGGCATTGAGCACGGCGAAACCCTCCGGGGCCAGGTGGTCCAGCAGGCGGGATTTCGCCATCCGGTAATCGTGGATCGAACGGTGGTAGTCGAGGTGGTCCCGCCGGACATTGGTCACGCAGGCCACGTCGAACGAAATCCCGGCGACTCGCGACTGGTCCAACGCGTGGCTGGAGACCTCCATCACCGCGTGTGTGCAGCCGTTTCGGACCATGCGGCCGAGACAACGGGCCAACTGGTCCGGCGCCGGCGTGGTCATCGAGGATTCCTTGAACTCGTTGCCGTCGAAGCAGCCGATCGTGCCCAAAATTCCGGGTTCATACCCGGCGTGTCCGAGCACGCTCGCGATCAGGTAGCTGGTGGTCGTCTTGCCGTTGGTGCCCGTGATCCCGACAACTCTCAGGCGCCGGCTGGGATTGCCCGCCAGTGCCTGGCAGATGCGGCCGTAGGCCTCACGGCTGTCGGGGACGTAATCCACCGGCACGCCGGCCGACACGGGCCGCTGGGCCAGCACGGCCGCGCAGCCTCGGGCCACCGCTTCCGCGACGTGGTCGTGGCCGTCGTCCAGGACGCCGGCAATCGCCACGAACAGGTCGCCCGGCTGGACCGACTTCGAGCAGCAGTTGCACGCGGTGATGCGGATGTCGTCGGCGCCGAATCGTTCGGCGTCGCGCAGCACCTGGCGCAGACTAACGGAATGCCCGAAATCGGGACAAGCTTGCATGGCGCGCGGCCTCCGTGCCCTAAGGCGCCCGGCTGGGTGAATTATTGGATAAGGCGGGCCGGATTGTCCGGATTTTCGGATCCCTGTCAAGGCGGAAATCGCCGGCCCTCGCCAGGCCGGTGCCGCCCGGGTTCCGGAGCATAGGGCAGAAAGGGTCGAGAGCTCGTGAGAATTCGCGCCGCCAGGTCGCCGAACATCGGAAGACTCATGACTTCCGCTACGAACCCGTTCCTGCGCCCGGGCTGGACACGACGGCGGAAATTGGGGAATATGAAAGGATCAGCCTCATCCCCTCGTGCCCCGCCCCCGCGCCTACCCCCGGCCATGTCTACCGAAGATTTTGATATTGACAGCCTCGCCACCTATCTCCACCTCACGCCCCAGCAGGTGAGCCGATTGGCCGACCGCGGCAAGCTTCCGGGGCGGAAAGTGGGCGGACAGTGGCGGTTCTCTCAGGCCGACATCCATCATTGGCTCGAGCAGCGCATCGGTCTGTGCGACGAAGACGAACTGATCGAGGTCGAGGGGGTTCTCGAAAGGGCCCCAGGCCCCGAAGGGCAGGAGGAAATCATCCTGGCGGACCTGGTGCCTCGGGAAGCGATTGCCGTTCCCTTGCAGGCGAGGACCAAGAAGTCCGTTCTGGCGGCCATGGTTAGCCAGGCGGCGCAGACCGGCTGGTTGTGGGACCCGGAAAAAATGCTCCAAGCGGTCCGTGCTCGCGAGGAAATGGCGCCCACCGCCTTGGACAACGGTGTCGCCTTGCTGCACCCTCGCCGCCCCATGTCGAACATCCTCGGCCAGGGTTTCCTGGCCTTGGGGATTACCCCGAGCGGGATCCCGTTTGCGGGCAGCCGGGGCGGGCTGACCGACGTCTTCTTCCTGATCTGCTCGGTGAGCGATCACGGCCACCTGCGGACGCTCGCCCGGCTCAGCCGCGTGATCGCCTTTCCCGGCTTCCTCGAAAGCCTGCGCGCCGCGGCCGATCCGGCGGCGGCGCACCGGTTGATTGCCGACACGGAGAAGAAGCTGACTTGAATACTCGCGCCATCCGCGTCCTGCTCATTGGCGATGCCGGCCGGGCGGAGTTCCGGGAGGCCGTCGCCGAACTCCGGCAATCGGCCGACCTCCTGGCCGTTGACGATACGAAAGGCGCGCTGGATGTCCTCGATTCCGGCGAGATCGTGCCGGACCTGATGGTTGTCGCCCAGGCATTTCCCGGCCAGTTCACCGCAGAGGATATCGACCGGCTGCGGCCCAAGGCCCCGTTGGCCCGCGTGATCGGATTGATGGGAAGCTGGTGCGAGGGAGAGGTCCGCACGGGCAAGCCCTGGCCGGCTGCGATCCGGGTGTACTGGCACCAGTGGCCGGGGCGGTGCCGGCGCGAACTGCGGCGGTTGGCTGCAGGCGAAGGTTCGACTTGGGCCCTGCCGGTGACCGCCAGCGACGAAGAGCAGTTCCTGGCCGCTGCCGACGCCCCCGTCGCCCGCCACCGCGGTCTCGTGCTGATCTATTCCCGGCAATTCGAGATGCAGGACTGGCTCGCTTCGGCGTGCCGCCGCATCGGCTACGCCACCGTGTGGATGCAACCCGGCCGCTCGCCTCGCGCCCAAGGGGCCGTGGCGGCCGTTTTCGATTTCAGCGGCAGCGTCCAGAGCGAAGTCCGCGACCTGGAGTCGCTGGCGGAGAACCTGCGGCCGGCGCCCGTGGTCGCCCTGCTCAATTTTCCTCGCCTGGACGAACGAGACCGTGTGCTTGCCGCAGGCGCCGCGGCAGCCCTCTCCAAACCGCTCCTGCTGGGCGATCTCTTTGAACAGCTCGACGCTGTCTTGCGCCAACAATCGCCGACCGGAGGTTGATCACGACCTCATCTCCCCTCTCCCGCTTCGCTCATAGGGGCAGGGGGTGAGGGCTGGCGGAGTTCTGTTACTAAGGCGCTGTCGAGGAACAACTCCGAGGTTTTGTCGCCTCTTGCGAAAGGGTGTTCTTTCGCGGAGCGAAAGGCGACATTGTTCGTGGACGAGTCCTAAGGCGCCGGCTGCGCCTCGAGCACGAGAACTTCCCACGGGGATAGCGAGAATTTCAGCGGCTTGCCCGCCTCGCCGCGAGAGTGCGCGGCCGGCGAGCCTTGCTTCCAAGGGGTGCGGAGCACGAAATGTTTGGCCGCGGCGGCCGGGAGTTCGAAGACCTGTTGGAGATCGACGGCGAATTCGGCGGGCCGGCCGGTCGGATTGCGCAGGGCCAGGATCCCCATTCGCGGAGTCCATGAGGCAAACCCGTAAACCTCGCCCTCGCCGGGGTTGCCGCCGATGCCGTGGCTATCCGCCAGCACGTCGGCGTTGCGTTGGACCCACAGAATCGCCGCGGCGGCCGCGTCCCAGGCGGCCGGCGTCATCATCGCGGCGGTGACGAAGAACTCCTGGAGCTGAGTGCCCGATGCGGCCGCCATGTGGATATCGTCGACCAGGTCGCGCAGGTCCGTGCCGAGTTCCGCGGCCAGGCTCAGCCGGGCGCACATCACGCTCTGGAACTTCAGCGAATTGAAGGGATAGAGCGGCCCGCGGCGGGTGCGGACGCCGTAGCCGAGCCCGTCGCGATAGGTGATCCACTGCTGGCGTTTGGAACCCTCACCGCGATAGCCGACGTCCTCACCGCCGCGCCAGACCGTGTCGCTATGAAAGAGCCAGTAAGGGGAGGGCCAGGTCCCCGTGGTGGCGTTGATGAACAGGTCCGGGCGGATCTGTCGCAACCGGTCGAACAGGTGAACGAGGGCCTGCATGTCGCCGCCGTAGTCCTTGCCGGGGCCGTCGTCGGATCCTCCGCCCATGCCGTCGAACTTCATGTAGCCGATCCCGTACTGGCGAATCATGTCTTCGCATACCTTGCGGAAGGTCTCGAAGTACTTGGGCCCGCTCAGGGCGAAGCCGCTGCGGTTGGTCTCGTAGCCCTGGCTGCGGCCGAATTCCAGTCGCTCCTTCTTGTGCCGGCCATAACCGCCGAACGGAGAGATCCACGTGCCGAGGACTGCATTGTACCGGGCAGCCGCCTCGCGCAAGGGGGTGAAACCGCGAGGGAAGCCGGCGTGGAACTCCCAGAGCGATTGATTGTCGTCCCAGCCGTCGTCGAACACGAAGGCGTCGAGCTTTACACCGCGTTTCACCGCCAGTTCGTTTCCAAACGCCTCGATCACCTCCAAGCACTGCGCTTGGTCCATCTTCAGGCCGGGAGCCGCGATGTCGAACCAGGAGATGTAGTAGGTGAAGGGGCGATACGGCCGGGCACGCTCGCGATCCAGGTAGTAGAGGAACCCCCGGCGAAGCTGGCCCGCAGGAGCGATGCCGACGGCAGCCGACGCTTTAGGCAGCCCCGCGGATGCCGATTCGTACAGGGGCAGCCGGCACGCCGCGCGCCCGCCGGCAACCTGGTTCTTGGCCAACGGGTGCTCGCAGGCGAGAAAGAAGTTTCCCGAGACCAACGGCGAGCCGTCGACGATGCCGCAAGGCCGGGCGTCGCTGGCCGGCAGATCGAGCAGGCAGAATTCCACCGGCCGGGAACCGCCGTGGGCCAGCATCGCGACTTCCTGGCGGACGTAGTTGGAATCATCGCGCAAAACGGCCTGCCAACGAAATCGCGTGCGGCCGTCGGCGGTCGCCAGTTCCAGCGCAGCCCGCCAGCCGGCCGATCGCTCGGCCAGGCGGACCGCCCCGGGCCGCGGTGCGATGCGATCCAACGTCGCCTTGCCCACCGGACTCAGAGCGGCCGCCACCAGCTCCGAGCCGTCGGCCAGCGTGACCCGGAACAGTTCGGAATCGCAACGCAGTTGCACTTCGGCCGCGCGGTCGACGACTTCCACGAATCGCCGATTGCCGGGCGACAGGTCCCAGCGGGCACGGAGCACCGCGTTTTCCATGACAAGCTGCGACCCGTCCAGCGTAGCGGCCGCCCGGCCCGGCTGAGTCGCCGGCAGATCGATCGCCTGGGCCGCAGACACCGCAGCCAGAATGGTCGTCAACGCAAATGCAAATCTCGCGAACATTGGAGGCCTCCAAGGATCTGTGCTCAGTGTAGCCGCCGCGCCCCGTCACGCAAGTGGGGGTGTCGGTGCAGCGGCATTTCCTCGCAGGAGGACGCGCAGGCCCTGAAGCGAAGGTCTTGCCGCCATGGCCGCTGGTGCCGAACCATCCCACAACGGGGCCGTCGGCCACCGGCGGCTGCATTCCGCTTTGACAACGGCAACTCTCCTTACCATAATGGCCCGAACGCCACGGTTGCCAGACTTGGATGCGATCTGCGGGAAGGGATGGTTCTTCGATGCGCCCCACCATTTTCTTGTTCGTTGTGGTAGTGCTTCTTGCGATCATGGACGGGAGTAGAGCAATCGCCGAGGAAGACGTGGACCAGCGTGGCGGCCAGATCGAGCGGTTGCGCCGGCAGGGCTTTCCGCTCATGGATCTGCACGTCCATCTCAAGGGCGGACTGACTTTGGAGCAAGCCCTGGAGAAATCGCGGCAGACCGGAATCACCTACGGAATCGCGCCGAACTGTGGGCTGGGGTTCCCCATCACCGACGACTCCGGCATCGCCCGCTTCATGGAAAGCATGAAAGGGCGGCCGGTCTACCTCGGGATGCAGGCGGAAGGACGGGAGTGGGTGAAGCTCTTCTCGCGCGAGGCAGTCGAGAAGTTCGACTATGTCTTTACCGACGCGATGACCTTCACGGACGATCGCGGCAAGCGGGTGCGGCTCTGGATCCCCGAGGAAGTGCGGATCGACGACCCGGAAACGTTCATGGAGATGTATGTCGACCGGATCCTCTTGGTTCTGAACACGGAGCCGATCGACGTTTACGTCAACGCGACCTATCTGCCCGCTCGCATCGCCGCCGACTACGACCGTTTGTGGACGCCGGCGCGGTCGCAGAAAGTGGTCGATGCGGCCGTGAAGAACAGGATTGCCGTGGAGATCAACGCCCGCTACCGCATCCCCAGCGCGGCGTTCATCCAGCGGGCGAAGGCCGCGGGGGTGAAGTTCACGTTCGGCACGAACAACTCCGACGCGGACCTCGGCCGCCTGGAGTATTGCCTGGATATGATCGACGCCTGCGGCCTGACGTCCCAGGACATGTTCGTGCCCGACTCGCGGTCAGATCCCGAACACCTTCGCTAACCACGGCACCGCACGGTCGGGGCGGAACCGGTGCAGCGCCGGCGTCACGTAGGCATATTGGAAATACTGCTCCGCGGTAATCCCCACCGGAAGCTCGGCGGTGTCCAAGGGGCGTGAAGCGGGATCATCGTACGTCTCATAGTAGTAGAGGGCCATCGCCTCGGCCGCTCCGTGCAGTTCGTAGGCCCGGCGGATCTTGGCGATCTGCTTGGCGCGCCCGCCCTCGGTAAACAGCAGCGGCCGCGGGGCAAGCGACGCTTCCAGGTCGGTATAGTCGAACCACTGAAAAATGCCGGGCACGATCTGGTGCGCCCCGGGCACGTCGAGGTTCTCCGCCACCGCGCGCTCCTGCCAGTTGCAGACGAAATCGTTGTGGACCACTGCGCCTACCAGGTCCGGATAGAGGACGCCCAGGATGTCGGCCGGTTTGGCGCCGAGCGAATGGCCGCTCGTGGCGATCCGTTTGGGATCGACGAAGGGTTGCTCGACGAGCCATTGCAGCAAACGGGCTTTCTGGAAGACGGTGACCGCTTCGTAAGACCGGCCCATCCAGATCGCCGCCAGCGACATGCTGTTGCGTTCGCGCAGCGGCGCGGCGAGTTCGTTAGTGGCGGGGCTGTCGACGGCCATTGCCACGAAGCCGCGCCGCGCGTAATGCCAGGCCATGCGGTTGTCGAGCCATTTCGGATCGGCGGGAATCGAGGCGCCGGGTCGTTCCGGCTCTCCCGCCAGGTTCTCCTTGCTCCCCGTGGAACCCGGAAAGCAGAGCACGGCGGGCGAGGGCGACTGGGGGCTTGCGCCGTGGGGAACGAGCAGGAAGAAGGGAACCACGCTGTGCGGTTCGGGGTACATCTCCCATCGCTCGAGCCGGTAGCCTTCGCGCGGTTCGGAAGCGATCCGCTTCGGCGCGGGTTGCGAAGGCGTTTCCGGAAAGCACATCAGTTCCAGCAGCTTTTCGCGGACCGATTTCTGCCAGGCGGGAAATGCCTCGCGCGGGATATCGGAATGGAATTCGAGCCTGGGCCGCATTTTCTGGAGAAACTTGTGGAGGAAAGCGGCCGTTTCGACGAACCGCCCGTCCTCGCGCCCGCTGACAAAGGTCCGCACCTCGGCGGATGGCGTCGGGGTCGCGGTCGCGGTCGCGGCAGGCGGGTCGCCCGCTCGTGCCCTCGGCGACTGCCCGACCGCAGTCCGCAGTGCCGCTCCTGCTCCGATCATGCCGAGAAATGTGCGCCTTTGGATTTCAGCCATTGCAGTACTCCTGAGTTAGCCCAAGTTATTCACGAAGCCGGCGATTTCGCGGCAGACTGCGTGAATCATCCGGGTTCGCATTGGAAGCCGGCTATGGTTTGTCATTGGTCATTTGATGAAGGAGTCGTGGTCCATGCAACAGCCTGGAACTCGTGTTGCATGAGTTACGGCGAGTCGCGACGACGTAAGTGATTGGCGACGAGCAGGTTGTGTACGGACCGATTGACGTAAGTGGAGCCACTCTTTTGGGCCAAGTGTTGCATCGATTGAGAGCATGGAGCGCGGAGTATGGAGCATGGAGTATGGGGTAGAGAGCCAGGCGGGGACCGAGGCTTGGCGGATAAGTGCTCGATTCTCCAATTTCTGCAGTGGCAGATGAGGCAGTGGGGCGGTGCCCGGCAAGGCGGATGCAATGCATTGCGGTTCCACCGCGCATCGATTTTCCCGACGCCGTCTACCATGTGACCGGCCGCGGCAATGGCCGCGCGAACATCTTCCACGCCGATGAGGATCGCCGGCGTTTTCTCGCGCAATGGGCGCACCACCTAGACCAATTCGAGGTTGTCCTCCACGCCTACGCGCTGGCAATCCGGCGGAGGCGAGGTCTACTTCACCGAATCCAGATCGAATTTGTTACGGAGATCGGATTGGTAGGGCGCCCTGCGGAGCGTGTCGTCCGAGTTCACGGGTTCGGCGCCGGGCCGCCATTTCACCAGGGCAACATCCATCTTCCAGAGCGTCTGGGCCGGCACA
>JABWBD010000108.1 GCA_013360685.1 Pirellulales bacterium | reverse complement strand
AATCGAATCAACGAAGCGGCAGCTTCGTGGCATCGCATTTTTCCCAACAGCGCGACGATCTCCAGTCCGAGCTGCCGGCTGCGCGGAGCGATCACGGTTGCCAGGCCCGGAACGGCTGCTGGATCGGAGATGCTGCGCAGTCGTTCCCACGCCGCGGCGCTCTGATCGGAGTTTTCGCTCCGCTCGAGCCTCGGGGCCAACTCCTGCAAACGGTCGCACCACTCGTGCTGAGCTCGTTCCACGGCCTGCATCTCGGCAGCCTCGTCACGGCCCATCAACTGCCCTCGGTGCCAGCAAAGCTCCAGCGCCGCCAATGCCTCCGGTTCGTTCGGCGAAAGCTCGATCAGCTTCAGCCAATGGAACCGCTCCTGCTGGGGCAGCTTGGATTGCCGGCACCAGCGGGCCATTGCCCGTTGGGCTGCGGCCGGAGTCATGCGGCCGTCGCATTCGGCAAGTGTTCGGCGATATCGCTCCAGCAGTGGATCCTCGGCCGCGGTTTGCTGCGATTCGGCCAGCGTCATCCACCTGCGCCCCACGCGCACCTGCCCGGTCTGCCAGCGCGCCGCTTCGCACTGCGGCGCAGCACGCAATGCTTCCGCGAGCAAATTCCGGCGTTTGGCGTTGTTGCCCTCGAGTTCCGCTTCGAGCGCCTGCTCGACTAGCCGATCCGCCTCGGAATTCCTGGCTTCGCCCGCACCGGCCGCCGGCGATGCTGTCAGGACCACGAAAACAAGCAGCGAGGTACTCATGTTCGTCGATCCCCCATGCGAGAAAGCCACTGATCTCCCCATCATGGTAGCAATCTCCGCCGGAATGTCAACAGGAGGCCTCAGCCAAATTGCCTCTCTCAGGTGGGCCGGTTGAGTTGGATCGATAGCGAGCCAAGTCCGCCGAATTGAAACGAGACCAGATCCGTTCCGCGGGCCCCGATTTCTACGCCGTGCAAAAGATCGATTTCCCGCTGGGTGTGACGATCGAGCCGATGCCGGGATAATGGCCCGGCAAGACTCGCCCACGGATTCCCACTTTCGTGGATGATGCGCCCCTGATAATTTGCGCATCGCTCTTCTCGGAAAAGGAACCGCACGGAGGCCTCGACAAACCGCCGGGGCGCCGCTGGCGGCTTCAAAACCACAGCACATCAGGCGGGTGTTCGTGGATGTACTCACCGACAGCCCCCTTGGCAAGCCGATGCCGGTCGAAGTCGAGCTGCCACTGCAGCTCCACCACGGCCCCTTCCTCCCAACTCGCAGGGCCGCCGCCCAGCAGTGTCGACCTCTTTTGCACGAGTTCAAGGAGCGCCCGGTCAATCGCCACCAACTGCTGAAGCTCTTGTTTGGCCGCGGCGTGCTGTTCCTTGAACATCGCCAAACGGAGTCTTGCCTCGGCCGCGTACCAGCGACCAACGGTCATGTCGATTTCCGACACGGCGGCATGGCGCTGCACCTCCGTCAGCCGCGTTAGTCCCATCTCGTGCAATGCGATCAGGGTCTGCAACTCCGCGATCGCCTTCGCCGAGTTGCCTTCGGCTCTCGCCAAGCGATGACGTGCGTAGGCAACACGGCACTGAGCGGCGTCCACTTCGGCCACGGCGATTTGCCGACGCCGGTGAAGGTCCTGGAAGCGGTCCAGTTCGTTCATCCGCATTGCCACGACAATGCGGAGTTGCTCGACCGCGATTTCGATATCTCCTTCTTTTTCCGCCAGGAGCGAACGGGCATAGGCCAATCGTCCTTGCGATCTTTCCAGGGAAGCCTCGCTTGCAGCCCGACATTCGTGGAGGGCACGTTCTCTCTGGAGTTCCCTCTCGTTGACGGCAACGAGGATGCGAAGTTGTTCGCTTGCCGCCTCAGGTTCGCCCCACACCAGACATGCGTTGTAACGGGCGTTCGCCAGCCTTGCCCGCGCTGCATCGACATCGCCTTCCGTGCTGCATTTCTGCTGCTGCAACTTCTTTCGCCTTGCCAACTCGCGTGCATGAAAGGCGACCAGTCTGAGAGATGAAGCGGCAAGACTGGCTTGCGTGACATCGGGCGATAAACCGGTCTCTGCGCCGCGGGCAGCTAACCGACAACACGTCGTGAGCGCGAAACCCAAGACTAAGAATCGCAACGAAGGACAAAGCCTTTTCACCGTCGTATCTCGCTTGTCGTGGGCCCGGTTTTCTTCAGAGTAGCTCTCCCTCGGACCGCTCGACTCCGTCGTTTATTTCCCGGACTTGGCTACCTCCACCACTTCCCCCGGCCGAAGCGTCACGCTCGGCGGCGAACTTCCCGGATCGGGCAAAGGGACCTCTTTTCGCTGGCCTTGGATGACGCGAAGCGACATCGGCCGCCTGCTCGCGGGCAGCGTCTGTGGCAGCGATTGGTCCAACTCCGGCGGAGCAACCAGCCGCACGCGATCGATCGGCAGTTCTTCTTCCCCCACGACCATGACCGACTCGTCGCGGCGGCTCGTCAAGCCCGACGCGGTCACCGCGTGCGAGAACGAGCCGAACAGCACGCCTCGATGGACCGGCAGCTTCAAGACCTCGGGGATGATCTTTTCCCAGCCTTCGTCCGTCGGTGAGTAGGTGTTCAGCCAGTAGCACCGGTCGCGGGCCAGCAGGAGCGGCACCTTCTGCTCGCGAACCGGCGCGTGCCACAGGACGCGAACATCCGGCAATGGCTCGATCCACTGCGTCGATTCGTCGGCCGGCCCGCCGAGGCCCTCCTCGACCGCCGCGATCAGCACCAGGCGGCCCAGGGTTGCCGCGTCTTCCTTGGCCGGGGTCAGCTCGAACCGCGACTCCCCTCCGGCGACGCCCTCGAAGCTGGCGTGAACGGTCCAGCCGTTCACGTCGTCGAACGGCTCTTCCCAGCCGGTCTCGCCCGCGGCGTTGAGCATCCGCAAGCGGTCAACGTCGAGTGTGAAACGGCCGTTCTCGTCCAGGTCGTCGAGGATCAGGTCGATGCGAGTCAGTCGCGACACCGGGCCGCCGACCGCATGCCGGGCGATCTCTGAAACGTCGGCTTGGACCGTCTGCCACTGGCCCCCGGTCTGCCGGTCGTCGGTCGGACTCGACTCGTACCAGGCCTGGACGCGCTCGCCTTTTTCATTCAAACCCTCGTAGCGGATGTGAAGCACCGTGCCGGGGCTGTTGCGGCAGCGGGCTTCCAGGCGTGGAAACTTGCCGAGATCCACATCGACCGGGCGGCCGGCTACGACGTACTCGTTGGCCGGTCCGAGCCTGGACGGCGGCAGCGGCCCACGCGCCGCCGAGGTGAACCGGCGAGTGATTGGCGTTTCGACCTGGGCCTCGGGGCCCGCGTAGACAACCGTCTTTCCGCTGCGCAAGAGAGCTCCCTCTTCCTCCGCAGTCTTCACACGGTTCAGAGCGAAGATGACCTGGTAGCCGGACAGGTCCGGCAGCCGGCCGGTCACGACGGTGTTGGCCTGGGGCACGATCGACCGCAACCGGTTGAGCAGTTCCATTTCGCGATGGAAAACCGCTGTCGCAACCGGATCCGCCTTGTGAAGGGCCGGCAGCAGGTCGTCCGCGATCACCAGCACGCGCGGCAGATCCGCACGGGTATGGGCCTTGATGTCGCGAACCATGGCCGAGGCCAGATCGTAGCGCCACATCTCCCAATGCGAATCGGGCAAGAGATGTTCCCCTTCGTAGAGTTCGTTCCAGCCGTAGTTGAACACCAAGTCGGGGTCGGTGTGTTTCGCCAGCCAGAGCGACTCCTGGAGATACCGGATGTCGTTGCGGATCCAACGCTGCCCGCGGGGGCCGCTGCGAGCGAACGAGACTCCGAGGTCGTCGTAATGAACCACGAACGTCACCGAGCGGGCGCCGATTTGCGTCTGGCGCGAGGCCTCGTTGAACGTGTAACTTTGGATCTCGGGGAAACGCTGGTACGCGTAGACCTGCTGCGGCGCGGAAGCGTCGGTCCAGTGGAGCACGATCCGCTCGCCGAGCCCCTCCTCGATACCGCGAACCAGCGATCGATAGAATTCGTCCCACCGGGCCGGATCGGTGATATTCCGGTCGAACGCGTAGCCGTAGACGATGATCGGCAGCTTTCCGTTGCGGTCCTTCAGCCACAGCTTCCTGGGCACGGACCGGTAGAAGCTCAACACGTCGCCAATGGCTTCCTCGGCGAACCGCGGGGTCGGCGTGATGAAGTTCGGGCGGCCGGAGAAGCGGATTTCCATGTCGTAGAACATGGCCAACGGCACGCCTGTCTTCTCCGCGGCGGCGAGGAACTGCGGCTTGGGATTGTTGCGATGCCACTCGTAATGAATGCCGTCGAAGCCCGCCTCCCGGATCTTCGCGAACTGCACTTCGTAGTAGTGCTCCGTGTTGCCGATTTCCGCGGGTTGGATGCCGAGCAGATCCCAGCGGACCTCGTAAGTCCACTGTTTCCGGCGCGCCTCCAGCGGCGAATTCTCGTCAACCACGTACCAGTCGAAGAAATGCACGGTGCACGTCGGCGGGCTTGCCGCAGCCACCGTTGCCAGACCGACGAAACAGGAGAGGAAAAACGAGGCCGATAGACGGTTCATGGATGCACCCTCCCACGAATGGAACGTTTCCACACCGGCCACCACTATGGCGTCGCCGCACGCCGGAGTCAACGGGACGGTGCCGAAGAACTGGCAGACCGGTTCTTCATCGCCTCCGCCTTCATTGAAGGGCAAGCATTGGCCGAACGTCTGGCGGGGCAAGGGGTCGAGGCGCGGACGGCCGCGCGCCTGGTCATGGCGCTGGCCAACGCCGTCGATTACGCGCATCGGCAGGCGATCATCCGCCGCGACGTGAAGCCGGGCAACACCCTGGTCGATGCCGCGGAGGAGCCGCTCTTGACCGACTTCGGCCTAGCCCGGTTTTTGGAATCTAACGAGCAGTTGACGCAGGACGGCGTGGCGGTGGGCACGCCAGCGTACATGCCGCCGGAGCAGGTGCGGGGCGAGCAGCAGACGCTCGGCCCGGTGGCCGATCAATACAGTCTCGGAGTCCAGTGAAGATCCGCCGGGACCTCCCCAGGGCTCGCACCGCGTGGTCCGCGGCGGCTGTGGGCGGTCGAGCGAAGAGTTCTGCCGATCGGCGAACCGCAGCAGCCACGGGCCCTCGTAACGCGACCTCGGCCTGGGCTTTCGCGTCTGCCTGGCTTTGCCGCAAGAGTAGAGCAATGAGCAGAGCCGATCGGCAAGCCCGACGATGAGGCGTACTGGCGTGCCGTTTGGTACGGCCGCGTGGCTGTTGCCGCCCGGTTACGGGTGGGGGTAGTTGAATATGATTGCCGAATCGCTTAGTATATGCTCAGATGTCAACTGCGATCATCGCGGAGGCGACCACGTGGGAATTGTACCGGGCAATGTCTATGAAGGCGACTGCATTCCTTGCCTTGCGGGCGCTGAGGCTGGCAGCGTGGACTTGGTTTTTGCCGACCCCCCCTTTAACATTGGCTACAGGTACGATGTTTACAACGATAAGAGGGGTGAGAAAGAATACCTGGACTGGTCACGCCACTGGATGTCGGGCGTCTGGCGTGTTCTGAAACCGAACGGCGCTTTCTGGCTTGCCATCGGCGACGAGTACGCTGCCGAGTTGAAGGTGATTGCGCAGAGAGACGTAGGATTCACTTGCCGAAGCTGGGTTATCTGGTATTACACCTTTGGGGTAAACTGCACACGGGCCTTTAGCCGATCGCATACGCACTTGCTCTATTTCGTCAAGGATCCCAAGAAGTTCACATTTAACGCGGATAACCCAGCCATTCGCATACCCTCGGCAAGACAACTCGTTTATGCCGACGGGCGTGCCAATCCGAAAGGGCGCTTACCGGACAACACGTGGATTTTGCGCCCGCAGGATATACCCGACGGGTTTGGCTCCGATCACGACACCTGGTACTTTCCTCGAGTTGCCGGCACTTTTCGGGAACGCGAAGGTTTTCACGGCTGCCAAATGCCGGAACAGCTTCTTGGCCGCATCATCCGCTGTTGCTCCAATCCTATGGAAGTCGTACTCGATCCGTTCAGTGGCAGCGGGACAACCTTGGCCGTCGCCAAGAAACTGGGGCGCCAATGGATTGGCTTTGAGCTGTCGAGCGAGTACGTGGAGCGGATTAGGGCACGGCTTCGTGATGCCAAAGTTGGCGGCCCTCTGGACGGCGCCGCGGACCCGCTCGCCAGTGCTCCGGCAACCTTTCGCCAGCGCCGAACACTTACGAACACGGCAGAGAATGGAGAACGACCGGCCATGCGGGTGCGCGCTCAGCGAAGGGAATCCGGGCTGTCCGGAGATCGTTTTGACAAGGCAATTATTGAAGCGTATGCCGAATCACACGCGGGATTTTCTCTGGATCACGTCCTCGCCGATCCTGATCTCAACGCTACATTTCTCGACGCATGCGCGAGGAAGTCCTTGTCCGGTGAATCTGCCCAGTGGAACCGAGCTTTGCTACGAATACGCAAAGCCGGACGGTTGCCGCGTCTCAACAGACGTGTGCGGACATTTACGTTCGAGGACATGGATCCGTATAGCTTTGCCAGCGAAATTGCTTTGCAGCAGTTGAGCATCGATTTCGATACGACGCTCGACGATATCCTGTGCGACCCCGCTCTCGCGGGTCGCTTCGACTCTATTGCGGCAGGCTTTGCTCCCGGGTATACGCCGTTTGAGTATCGGTGGGCCGCCTTGGCGATACGAAAAAGAGCGAAGCATGCGAAGCAACTGGCTAAGGATCACTTTGAGGAATGGAACGGCGTGAAACTACCTCGCTCCAGGCCCGTCGCGCAAAGCGACTGGAGCAAGTTCAGTTGTCCAGGGGTGTATTTGATCATCAGCCAGAACCACCTCCAACTCTATGTCGGCGAAACTCTTAACTTGCAGCGGCGAATTGAACCGATCCGTGAGCTGCAATCATGGAAGAAACTGGCCCCGGGCTTCGTGAAACTGCTGCCCACCGGCGAGCCTTGCGGTCTTCAGTCGTTTCTCATTCACAGGGTTAATCCGGTCTTGAATTCCCGCCTTCTTGTGCCCGATCTGAGAACCGTTGCATGAGAGGAGAGATTCGCCGCGCATTCGTCGAGGTTTCCCAGGGGTTCTCTTCTGACCGAATCGTGGCAGATCCTGGACTCAACGCGCTTTTCATCGGCCAGTGTCGCAAGCTCGGCCTCTCAGAGCCCGCAAGGGAACTGAACGCACTTCTTCTCAACGCTCGGAAATCAGGGGCACTCAGCGGCCTTCCGCGTGCCAGACGGACTTCATTTCCCGACGAGGTCGAGTACCGATTCGCGAGCGAAGTTGCCGCGCGTTACCTTGAGCACCGCGATCAAGTGACGGTCGATCAGATCCTCTGTGACCCGGACAGGGCTTCCGAGTTTGATTCAATCGCAGAGAGAATTGCCCCAGGCCATACACCGCTGCAGTATCGCTGGGCAGCCCTGAACCTGCGCAAGGCGAAATTGTTGAGGCCCGAACCCGTTTCCCATGTGGCCGTCGCTCCATCCGTGGATTTCGGCCCTGCTACCGCAATTCAGATTGACCAGATCCCGGTCGCCCCGGGTATCTACATTTTCTATGGCCCATCGGCGACGCTGTACGTCGGCGAAACGGAAAACCTGCGGCGACGGATTGGAAAACATCTGGACCATTCCGACAACAAGGGGCTGGCGCACTGGTTTTGGGAGAACGGGTTTTCTGGAGTAAACCTCGAAATCCGGATTCTCCCCGCCGGTACCGGGAAACGTGTGCGTTGCGCACTGGAATGCGAGCTGATCAGATCGCGAATCCCGCTGTTCAACATTCAATGCACCTGATTGCGGAGCCGCCATGCCGACGTCGTCCGTCGCCGAGAAATCGCTCGCTCTTTGCCAACTCTACGAAGCAGAGCTCCTTCTGGAACTGATGTTGCGGCACTGGCAGCATCCATGTGCGGATGACGCGTATTTCCGATCGCAACTGCTGGAAACGGCGACCGAGGCATTGAGAGCATCAGTCTCTGGCGCAGTATTGATCGAAGGCATTTCTCCGTCCAACATGAACCTTGTCGCCGCCGTATGGTATGCGGAGAGCCGCTCCTCCGAGGACTCCCAAGACAGTCCCAGTATCCTGGAACAACGCGAATTGTGGTCAATAGCTGTTCGACATTCAGTGCCTTCCTGCTTCTGTGATCCGGACCTGTTGGATTGACACGCGCCGACGCTGACAGCCAGTCAGGGCGTGCAGCCTGACGCCGGTCGATCCTATTGTGATCGGTTCTGAATGAAGTTGCCCGCGGCCGGCATGAGGAACTGCCGCGCGCAGTCGAACCTGTCCGCTCAGTTCCACGACGCCGGCGGCCCGCCGTTGCCGCGTCCGAGGAAGAAATCATTGAAATCCGTGACGGTCTTGGCGGTGCCTTCCATGTCGTACTCGTCCGCCACGAGCCCGCCGAGGTGGCCTTGCAACGCGCGGCCGGCGGCAGGCTTGGCGTGGTGGGTGGCCAACTCGCTGAGGAAGTTCAAGAGGTCGTAGACCCGGCAACGGGCCGGAAGCACCCGTTGACGCTTCGTTGAGAGCGCGTCGAGGTTGGCCAGGCCGTAGAGCTCGTTCAGATTGCCCGTCACGCGGTTGAAGTCGTTGAGCACGGAAGTGCCGAGTTCGCCGTGCGGCTGCCACTTGGCCAGCAACCGATAGATCTTGTTGCACTCGTAGATGGAAGCCCAGGAGGTCTGGGCACTCTCGAAGCGCTGCCTCAACGCAGCGTAGCCTTCGCCGTTGTCGTAGTTCTCCAGGGCGCGGGTGATCGAATAGATCGGTTCCTTGCCCACGCGAATCTCGCTGCGGAACGTCGGCGCGTAGCCCACCATGCCGTTGGTGCACACCAACCGCAACATCGAGAGATAGATCCGCGGGTTGCCGTATCCGTCGATGGGCGTCTCCAGCACGAAGCGGTGCTTGAAGCTGTCGGGGCCGATCGTGAACTGGCCGTCGCCGGAATTGGGGATATGGGCGCTGGTGACAATGCCCGTGTCGTAGCGGATATCCTCGCCGTCATAACGGCCGATCAGTTCCAGGAACTCCTCGGGGCGCACCGCCGGACGTCCCGGGGCCGACACGGCCAGCAGCTTGGCGCGGCCGTCGGAGTTGCGCTCGACACAGTAGCGGAGGGTGTCGTCGCGCGAGCGGCCAGCGATCCGCTGGAAGACTTCGTGATGGTCGAAGTACTTGAAGACGGTGTCGGAGATGCCAAAGCGGGTGAAGAACGAGGTCCAGAATCGCTTGGTGTCGTCCATGAGCTCGCCCTGGACTTCCATGGCGGCAACAACGGTCTTTCCGGACGGGGTGACACGCGTCACGGCTCGCAAGTCGCGCACGCGAGTGAGGCCATATTGGAAGGTGCAGTTCATTGGTTTACTCCTTTTGGAATGGTTAAGAGCGGTTTCTACGAAAGCGGTCGCCTGGTTCTCTGGGAAATGTGCCGTTTGGTTTTCCCCATGTTATTCGGGCTGCCGTTGCCACCGGGGTCTGCCACGTTCGCGATTCCGCAGCAACCACTGCGGCAATTCGGCGGGGGTCGATGCGATGACCTGCAAGGCGCCGGCACTGATGGCGCCCAGGTGCTCGTTCAGCTTTAATGTGCGCCATCCGTGGTCCATCCAGACGTACTGCTCGGCTGGGGTGGCGGTCCGCGAGAAGGGATGGCGCGTGTCGCGGCACTGGACGATCTGTTTGAACGGCAAGTCGGGATACTTGCGAAAAACGCGACCGCCCATCTGCACTGTGCAGGACTTGCCGGAAGGCCGGCAGAAGACGGTCTGCAGGGACGGGCAGTCAAACCCCTCGGTCAAGATGACCATGCTCAGCAGCACCTGGACCTTGCCTTCCGCGAAGTCCTCAAGCTGGCGCTCGCGATTGCTCTCGGCTGTGACAACCTCGCTTGAGACGCCGCGACGGGCGAGCTCCTGTCGGCACTCCTCGCAACGCGCCAGACGATGGAAGAAGATGAGCGACTTGCCCCAGCGCAACACTTCGCGAGCGAAGCACTCGGCCACGGACTCCGGCGTGTATCGCGGAATGGTGTAGTGGCGATAGGGGCTGAGATAGCCGTCCTGGATGAGGTGATGGATGTCTGCGTCGCGGAGCACGCGCTGGAAACAGAGCTTCACGCGGTCGGTACGGTACGGCGTGGCAGACAGCCCCAAGATCTTCTTGGGCTGAATCATGCCGTGCAGGTTGGCCATGCTCATGGCCGCGTCGTGCTGGGCCTCGTCGACCACGAGGAGATCGACCTGGGGGGGATGCTTGTCGAACATCGACATGACCTGTAAGTCGATATTGAAACCCCAGCGGCGGTTTTCCTCGGCGGCCTGCGCCAGCAGGTTGCGGCGCATCGCGACCCAGCCGACACGGAACCCCCACTCGCGCTGCATCCAGCGGGCGATGGCCAGGCCCATGACGGTCTTGCCGCTGCCGGTTGGGCTTTCGATCAAGACCGACTGGGCTTCCCGCTCTGTCTGGCCTGCCCGGTTGACGTATTCTCCCTGGAACATTTGGATGGCCTTGGCTGCAATCCGCAATTGGTAGGGACGCGGCTCCACAGTCAGACCGGCGAGGAGCGTGTCATTCATGGTTGGGGTCCCTTGGAATTACTTTCACTTGGCCCTGCTTTCTCAGACACGGGAATCCTAGCGATACCCCGTGACACCTTTGGTCACAGCCAGTCGGAATTCCGGCGCGAGGGCCTTTCCAATTCGTATCCCCGGCTCACGGCCAGACAAGGAGCCGATTTGGCTGCGCTTTTCCATTCACAACGAGGTGGTCGACGCGCTGCACCCCCATGCCGCTGAGGGGATTGCAGGCAGCTCTTCTGCGCAATACCCTTGCAGACAATCCTGATGGATGCGAGGTTCGAGAGATTGATCGAGTCATCACTACGCGCGAAAGCGTTAAGCAGCCCGCTGCCGGCATCGGGCCGCCGGCTGACGCTGCCGAGAACCGATACAGAGCAGCCGCGATGCTTTTGGCGGGTTTCCAACGCATCGATGCTCGGGCATTGACTTGGGAGGACTCTTGTGGCGCGCAATGAGCAGCTTATCCGGCAACACCGGCTGCTGCAGATCCTCGAGTCGGCGCATTTCGGCCGCACACTGCGGGAACTGCGCGACGAACTGGTTGAGCAGCTCGGCCTGTCGAAGATTTCGCAGCGAACGGTCCGGCGCGATTTGGAGGCCCTCCAGGCGGCGGGCATCGATGTGGCCACTTACGCCGGACGCGATCGAACGGTGTGGAAGCTGGGGCCCGGACTCCGCAAGCTGCCGAAAATCACCAGTTCGGTCAGTGAGCTGCTGGCCCTCTCCGTGGCACGTGATCTGCTGATGCCTCTGACGGGCACTCCCTATTGGCAAGGGATCGAGACCCTCTGGAACAAGCTCCAGGAAGCGTTGCCTTTGCCGGTATGGCAGCATTTCGAGAAGCACCGCACGAATCTCGTGGTTCGCGGGTCGCCGATGAAGTCTTATGCCGACAAGGACGGGATTCTTTCAACCTTGAATCGCGCCATCCTTCAACACCGCGTCCTCGCGTTGGAATACCATTCCGCCGGGGAGAAACGCCCGCGACCTAGAGAGGTCGAACCCTATGCCGTCGCGATCTATCACGGCAGTCTCTACCTGGTGGCCATGGCCTGCGAGGCGCCGCCCCCAAATGCGGTCCGCCATTTCAAGGTGGATCGCATCCGCAAGGCCGCGGCCCTGGACAGCCATTTTACTCCGCAGCCCGGCTTCAGCCTGGATGAGCACTTTGCCCACAGTGTGGGAGTCTACCGCGCGGAAGAGCCGGTGACGCTTCGGATCCGGTTGAGCGCCAAGGTAGCACTCTGGGTGCAGGAAGAGCCGTGGCACCCCGGGCAGCAGGTCGAACCGGGCGAGTGCGGAGACGTGGTGCTGACGCTTCCCGGCGTCTACCAGGAGGAAATCCTGCCCAAGGTGCTGGGACTGGGACCGGAAGCGGAGGTACTGGCTCCCGAGTCGTGCCGGCGCAAGCTCGCTGGGATGTTGCAGACACTTGTGGCGAAATACCAGACGTGATTCAGGATCACTACCACGGCGGACACTGCTATCCGCATCATCACTCGCCGTCGATCGGATTTGGCATTTCGTTTCACTAAGCGGTCATGGCTCGCCGTTGGGGCAGAGCTCGGCGGAAAGCAGAGTGATGTCGTCCTGGATTTGACGGCCGGCGGCAAACTCCGACATGGCGGACAAGAGCGCATCGAGCAACTGCGGGCCGCGGATCCCCTCGCCGGCGAGGACCGATGCAATGCCCTCGCGTCCGAACATGCCCTGCGGCCCGCGGGCTTCGATCAGGCCGTCGGTGTAGAAGAGGAGGCTGTCTCCTTCGCGGAGCGTGATTTCCGCCGCTTCGCAGGGCAGGTCGCTGAGAGCGGGGCAGAGCAGCGGCGCCGTGGATTCGAGAAGAACCACGTCCGCTCCGGGCCGGTGCATGATGATCGGCGGGTGGCCCGCATTGGCGTACAGGAGCCGGCGGCTGTCGATCTCCAGGCGCGCGGAGCAAAGCGTGATGAAGCGGCTTTCGTCAAATGCGCGGATGCCCTCCTTCACGCGCTGGACGACGCCGAGCGGATCGAACCGGTCGCTGCGTGCGGCGTGAAACGCCGACTTGACGACGCTGGTCATCATGGCCGCCGAGGTGCCGTGGCCCACGACGTCGGCAATCAGGAGGGCCGCCGTATGGTCGTCGACTTCAGCATAGTCGTAGAAATCCCCGGCCAGCGCCTGGCAGGCAAGATAACGGGCCGACACCGACAGGCCGGGAAGCCGGATCTCGCTCGGCGGCAACATGCTCATCTGGAACCGCCGGGCATCCTCCATGTCTTGCTCCAGCCGTTCGACGTAGCGGCGCCGCTCTTCGCGGATGCGGCGGAGTTCGAGGCAGCGGGCGACGAGCGTCAGGAGCACGCGCCGGTCGAACGGCTTCTGGATGAAGTAGAATGCCCCCGCCTCGATGGCTTTCACGAGGTTCGAGTCGGGATCCTGGGCATTGCCGGTCATGATGATCACGTCGAGCTCGGGCAATGCCTGATGCAGCCAGTGCATCAGCTCGATGCCGTCGATCTCGGGCATGCGGAGATCGACGACGGCCACATCGGGTTTCCACTGCCCAAGGACCGCCTTGGCCTCCGGGCCGGAGGCGGCGCAGACGACCTCGTGCTGCTGCGCGAACACGCGCGAGACCGCCCGGAGAATCCCCGGGTCGTCGTCCACGACCAGGATCCGCGAACGTTCCATCGGGGAGATCATGCGACGGGTTCCTCCGGCAGAGGGAACGTTACCCGGACGGTCGTCCCCTGATCGACTTTGCTTTCGATATGCATGCGTCCCCGCATCTGGGAGAGAATGGAACGGCAGATGGACAGCCCCAGGCCGTTGCCGGTGGGCTTGGTGGTGAAGAACGGTTCCTGGATCTTGGGCAGGTCGGCCGGCGCGATGCCGCAGCCGGTGTCGGCGACGACCAGTTCGATGCGCCCGTCCTGCTTGTCCGCGCGAACGTTCAAGAGGCCGCCTCGCTGCATGGCGTCGCGCGCGTTGCTGACCAGGTTCAGGAGCAACTGCTCGATGTCCGCCTGGATGGCAACCAGGGGAGGAAGCCCTTTCGGCACATCCACGGCGATCTCGATCCCGCGGCGCTGGAGCCCCTCTCGAAAGACGCCGAGGATCGCGTCGATCTCGTGTGCCAGGTAGACCTCGCTGGGATTTCGGGCGCCGCTGCGGGCAAAGCCAAGCATGCCGCCGAAAATCCGCCGGCAGATCTGCAGGGACCGCTCGATCTGCTCCAGGTCCTCCGTTGCAACGCGCGGGTCGAACGCCCCGGTCGCCAGATCGTCCCGCAGTTGCTGGACCAGCGGGAGCACGGCGCCCAGCGCGTTATTCACGTCGTGCGATACGCCGCGTGCCAGATCGGCCATCGCCTGCTTCCGCTCGGCCGCCCTCACGCGCATCTCCAACGTTTCGGTGCGGCGGATGTTCTCCAGCGCCACGGCGACCTGCGGCAGGAACTGCGAGAGGATCTCCACCTCGTAGGGACCGAAGGTGCGAGGATGGACCGCGGCTACCTTGAGCACGCCCAGCACTCCGTGCCGCGTGACCAGCGGCGCGCAGAGCATGGCGCTCTCGGCCGTGGAGCTGGGCAGCATAAGCCCGTCCCAATTGTAGTCCAGCAGTTCGGCGAGGGCCGAGGCGCCCGAGTCGGTCCAGTCGCTCCAATGCCTGCCTTCGCGGTCGAACCCGTAAACGACCTCGCCCTTGAGCAGGTTGAGCACCGGGGGCGCGAGCTTCAATTTCAGCCCGATCTTCTGGCTCTTTGCCTTGCGCCAGGCGATCTGTTCGCCCACCAGTTCCAGCGTGGTCCGTTCGTCGTCGCAGGTGAACAGCGCCGCCGAGTGGTCGTAGCCGATGAGCGAACGCAGTCCATGGAGCGTCTGGTAGAAGAGATCCTTGGACCCGATTTGGTTGAGCGACTTCTCATCGATCCTCGCCCGGACCTGGCGTATCCGTTCCGCGTCGCCCCGCTCGATCAATTGCGTGGCGGCGTTGCCGATGGAGGAGAGGGCCTGGCGCGCGTCCCAGCGGAAATTGGCGCTCGGATCGCGGACCGCCAGAACGGCCCACATCCGGCCGTACCGCCGGATCCTCGCCAGCATCAACTCCGACGGCACCGGCAGCTTCTGCCCGCGAAGGAAACCGCCCAGCAGTTCAGCGTCCCAGGGAGATTCCGGCGGCGTGGAAAGCTGGACTTCCACGTCGCTGCGGCCGGGGCGAAGCACCCCGATGCACGCCTCCGAGGCGGCGAAGAAATCCAGACCCAGCTTCACGGCCGACGTGAGGATTTTTTCGGCGTCGCGTGCATCGCGCAATTGCGCCGTGAAGCTCGCCAGGCGGCGCAGCAGATCGAATTCGGCGTCCGGAGTAATGGCGCCGAGCACCTTGGACCGCGTGTGCGGCAGTGGACCTGGAGGCGTGCCGTGGGATCGCCGTTTGCCCATGCGATGCAACGTGGTGGTGAGTCCGCGGAAAACCGGCGGGTCGGCCGTCCCCTGCCAACCCAGTGGACCGCAGCCGGGCAGATGGCTGCGATCCGGAAGACGGTTCCCGCCGCGCTATGCTGAGCCAATTCGCTCGCGGTGTCAATAGGGGGATGCCAAGCGCGTACGCCAGGTTTGCCGCCCGGTGAGGTCACCCGATAATCCGCTTCCAGCGCTGCATGTTCCACTGGGCCTTCTCGGCCGGACTCATCTTGCTGAAGTCGGGCTCCTTCACGAAGCCGTCCGAAGGCGCGGCCGCCGCGGCTGCCGGCTTTGCTTTGACCGCGGGTCCGCTGCCGCCATAGCTGGTGATCGTGGCGGTCAGTTGCATGTCCTCTTCGAGAGAGCGATACGGCTCGATGCCCAACTTGCGGACGTCGGAGTGGTAGGCGCGAACGGCCTCGTCGGGGCCGATCTGGTCGTCGGCCACGGCGCGGAGGTACTTGACAAACGTGAGTTGGTCCTCGGCGCTGTTGATTTTCCGGCCGTAGAGGGCGACCCTCGCGCCGTACTTCTTGGCTTCCCAAAGCATGTGGAAGGCGTCATACGTCGTGCCGGACGAGCCGCCGAGAATGCCGACGACCACGGTACGGTCGTAGGCAGCCAACGCCTCCATGGCCGCCGGGCCGAAATAGGGGATTTTCAAGAAGATCGGCCGGCCGGAGCGGGTCACGCCGGCCAGCGCCCGCACGATATGATCGTTGACGAACCGGCCGACGTCCTTGGGCGGGTGTTCGCCCGGGGCGTTGGGGGCGAAGACCTCGAGGAAGTGACGGAATCCCTTGCTTTCGGCCTCCAGACGGAAAGTCCGGTAGGCCTCCAAGGTTTCGCGGTCGCGTTCGGTGTCGTTATTGAATGTGCACGAGTAGAGGCCGAGGTCCGCGCCGAGCCGCCGCTCGCCCGCGGCGCACTCGAGCTTGCCGCACATGATGTGGTCGATCGTGGCCGTTCGGAACGGCCGCGAGGGTTGCGCCGTGTAGCGCCCGCTGCCGGAGGCGAGCCAGATGTCGGTCGTGTCGTTCGCGCGGACCGCGGGCGTGACGTGGCTGTTGTCGAAGAGCTGCTCTTGGATGGTGAGCAATTCGTTGGAGCTGGCGCTCATCAGCATGATGTCCACCAGCCCCTGGTGGACGATGTCGCGCATCAACTGCCGGTACTCGGCCATGTTGCGGAAGCGGGCTTCGTGGGCATAGTGTTCCGGACTCCGGCCGGGCGCGGCAAGGCCAAAGGCCATGTCGGCGTCCTTGGCGTCGGCAAGGATGAAGTCCCGACAGGAGGAATCCGCCAGGATACGCGAGAGTTTCAGGTCCAACGATTTCTGCATAGATGCCCTTCTCCACAGACAATACCAGCCGGCACGGCTGCGCAGTTTTCCCAAGCTTCCAAATATAGTGCATGGACTGGAGGTTCGCCAGAACCCACCTTTGGTGGTATGCCCAGTAACGAGGCTCTTCCTTTTTTGGGTGCGAGCGTCGGCGTTTTCTGTAGGACGGCTTTCCCAGGCCATCGAGATCGCGGGGAAAAGACGGCCTGGGAAGGCCGTCCCACACCCAAGAACGGCACAGCAACAAGTGCTCTTCCGTTCCGTGGGTCGGCCTTGCCTTGTAACTCACTCTCGTACTTGGAATAATTCCTATGCGAATTACGCTCTTTTGGAGAACGGGATGTCCGACCCAAGCCCTTCGAACGATCCACTGCTGAAGTCGCTCCAAGATGCTCAATCGCGGATTTCCGAACTGGAAGCCCTGCAGAGGGACCACGAGCAGAGACTGCAGGAACTCCGCGATCAGGCCTGTCTGATGGAGTCGATGCTGCGGACCCTGCCCTTGGATTTCTGGGTCCGCGACCGCCACGGGCGGTGCGTGGTGCAGAGCGATTTCTCGAAGCAAGTCTGGGGCGATCGCACGGGGAATTTGCTGGAAGCAGAGCCGCTGGATCCGGAAACGATGTCGCAGTGGCGCGCGGTTTCCGAAAAGGTGATGCGCAAAGAGGTGGTTCGCCGCGAAGTCCAGCAAGTCATGCCCAGCGGCGAACGCCGGGACTTCGTGAAGATTGCCGCTCCGATCGTGGAGGAGGACGAGGTCGTCGCCTTCCTGGGCATCGATCTGGACGTGACGGACCGCAAGCGTGCCGAATCGCTGATCCGCGCCCAGCGCGACCTGGCGATGGCCCTGAACGCAACGGCCGACTTGGACGAAGCCCTCGGCAAGAGCATCGACGCGGTGGTGCGGGTCTCCGGCCTGGAGTGCGGCGCGATCTACCTGGTGAACGAAGACGCCAGTCTCGATCTGGCCTTCAGCCGAGGGATCTCGCAGGAAGCGCTGAACGACGTGGCACTTTTTGAGGCGTGCTCTCCCCAGGCCCGCGACGTTGCCGCCGGACAGCCGCTCTACACGCATCGGGACCGGTTGCCGCCCGACCGCGTCGAGGCCTGCCGGCGCGAGGGACTGCGGGCGATCGCCATCCTGCCCGTCTACCATGAGAGGCGGCCCGTGGCCTGCGTGACGGCGGCGTCGCGGACTTCCGATGTTGTGCCGGATACTGCGCGCGATGCATTGGAAGCCCTGTCAGCCCTGATTGGAGCCGCCATCGCGCGGATCCGCGCGGAGCAGACCTCGCGCGCGAGCGAAGAGGATCTCCGCCTGCGGAGCGAGATCATCGCCAACCTGGCGGAAGGCGTGGTGCTTGTCCGTGCCGTCGACGCGACGATCGTGTTCACCAACCGGAAATTCGACGAACTCTTTGGATACGGCCCCGGCGAACTGCTGGGCCGGAACGTGGCGGTCCTCAACGCCGCCTCGCCTCCGAGGAGTCCGGAAGACATCGGCAACGAGATCATCGCCTCGGTCAACCGGCAGGGCGTGTGGGAAGGCGAGATCCTGAACGTCAGAAAGGACGGCGCCACGTTCTGGTGCCGGGCGAGCGTGTCGACCTTCCATTCCAGCCGGTACGGACTCGTCTGGATCGGCGTCCACGGCGACATCACGCGCCGCAAGGAGGTGGAAGAGGCGCTCCAGCGCGAACAGAAGAAACTGCGGCGGCTGCTCGACCTCCACGAGCGGGACCGCAAGCTGATCGCCTACGAGATCCACGACGGGTTGACGCAGAAGGTCGTGGGGGCAAAGCTCCTCCTGGAAGCGTTCCGGCAACTCCATCCGGGAAAAAACGACGGCCAGTGGCGGTCCTACGACTCGGCCGTGGAACTGGTCCGCCAGAGCATCGAGGACGCGCGGACACTGATCAACGGCGTGCGCCCTCCGGTGCTCGATGAGTTCGGGCTCGTGATCGCCATCGAGCACCTTGTCCACGATTTCCAGCGGACCGGTTGTCCCGGGATCGGGTTCTTCCACGCCGTCGAGTTCGATCGGCTTGCTTCGCCGTTGGAGTGTTCCATTTTCCGGATCATCCAGGAGTCGCTCACCAATGCCTGCCGCTACAGCAAGAGCGAGCGGATCGAGGTGCGGCTGGCGCAGCAGGGCAGCCGGGTCCGCGCGGAGATCCAGGACTGGGGGATCGGCTTCGATCCGGCCGCCGTTCAGCCCGACCGCTTCGGCCTGGACGGCATCCGCGAGCGGGCCCAGATTTTCGGCGGGGAGGCGACGATCGAGAGCGCGCCGGGAAAAGGGACTCGCGTCGCTGCGGAACTGCCCATTGTGGAAGTGCCGGCGGAGTGAGGGCGATGCGGCGCGAAAGAGTGTCCTGCGCAGCGGGCCTTTGCAGGACGGGCTGAAAATCCGTCGCCCTCGTGCTAAGGATCCGGCCCTTGCTATACGTCTCAGCCTTTTCGCAGTTCGACGCGAAGATGTTGGTCGGCCGCGGGCTCGTTGGGGAAAGAGAGAAACGTACGACGGGAACGTGTGGAGTCTGGCACGGTGTGGCGCCCTTGTTGAATCCGGCCTTCCCTCGTTTCGTGCGAGCCTGAAGCCGATCCAGGTACTGCCGAGCGTCCTCCATCGTAGCACAACGGCCGCTCGCGGCCAACCGACGACGTTGCCTACTCGACGAAGCCCTGCGCGCGGAGCCAGAACAGCAGATCGCCCAGCCAGGGATGCTCGGCGCCGATCAGGCCGGTGCCGTGGTCGCCGTGCCGGTAGATGTGAAGTTCGTACGGCACGCGGTGTTGCTCGAGCGCGGCGGCAAAGAGCAGACTGTGGTCCACGGGCACCATCTTGTCCTCGCCCGTGTGCCAGACGAAACAGGGCGGCAGGCCGGGCCGGACCTGCAATTCGCTGGAAGCTTTGCGAATCAACTCGTCGCCGGGCGACGTGCCGATGAGGTTTTCGCGCGAGATGGCGTGCGGCTTCGTGGCCATGCTGATGACGGGGTAGCAGAGGATTGCCAGATCAGGCCGGGCACTCACGCGCTCGGCGTTGTCCGAGGACGGGATTTCGCCGTCTTCCGGCCGAGTGATCAAGGTGGAAACCAGATGTCCGCCGGCCGAGAAACCCATGGCGCCGACGCGGTTTGCCGAGATCTTCCACCGCCCGGCGTTCGTGCGCACGAATCGCATCGCCTGCACCGCGTCCTGCAGCGCCGCGGGATACCGGTAGCCCGCGCTGCCAAGCCGATAGCGGAGCACGAACACGGTGATGCCGCGCTCGTTGAGCCATCGCGCGAAGGGCTCAGCCTGCGGCTCAAAGATGCCGCTATAGCTGCCGCCGGGTACGAGCAGCATTGCCGCGCCGCTGGCTCGGGCCGGCAGGTGGGGCGTGAGCGTGGGGATGTCTCGCGCCGCGTTGCCCAGCGCACCCGGAGCGCCCTGCGGCCAAAGCACGATCGGAATCTCGCTCGCCTGCAATACGGCCGGCAGAGCCGGCAGCAGGGCAGCGGTGACGGCAACGAAAAGAAGTCCAGAGATTCTTGGCATTGGAGGGTCCATTTCTACGTGTCCAGGGACTAACGTGCGGCCCTTAGTCGAGGTCCTCACAAAACGCAAACGGAGATCTGTTGGGGCTTCTGGCTGCCGGACCACGCATCAACTCCCATGGTATTCTTGCCGAACACGGTGTCAAAATTCCTGCCGGGTGAATCGTTCCCGGTACGGCGGTTGCGGGCCGGCGTTGTCGACGGTTTGCTTGCCTGCCGCAAGGACCTCCTCGCGCGCACCGAAGTGGTTGTCGCGCCAGGTATGCCAGTCGCGCTGGCAGTCGTTGAACCGCACCAACTCGGCCGACGTGTCGTGGATCACGTTCTTCTCGAACAGGTAGCCTTTGCTCCCTTGGTCGATGAACATGCCGTTGTTCGGCGCGCCTTGGGCGAACTGGCTGCGGTGAACATCGTGCAGATAGTTGCCGCGGATCACGGTGCCCGGCTGCCACGCGCCGCAGGTCGCGCTCGAGCCGCTCGACGATGGCCTCGCTCGCGATCACGCCGTACTTCACCACCTCGTAGAGTCCTGCG
>JABWBD010000531.1 GCA_013360685.1 Pirellulales bacterium | reverse complement strand
GGCCCGTTAAAGGGTGCCCCCATCACCCGCCGATGCTCCGCCCACCGGCTGCACGACCGCAGGTTGTTGCTCCGTAATAATTCCCCCTCGAATAATCGCAACTCGTCCAGGAAATTCATGGAGCGGTTTCATTGATTTAGTGAGGCTGCGTCTCGGGTTCGCTTGGGACAGCGGCAAGTGCGGCTCGCTGGTTGCTTCGGCGTTCGGCCCGGCGCAACCTCGTGTTTCGTTCTCGGTGACGGGAGCCGACCATCTTCGTCACCTTCGGTTCGGATGCCGGCTTCGGCTCGTCAGGGCAGTTGCGACATCGGCGACGTGCCATTGCTGTTACACCTGAAACGAGTCAAGGCGACCACCACGAGGATGTCGTTGGTTCGCACCGGCGCTTTCTCGCACACGTACACGATGAAGGTCGGCACCTCGGTAATGCCGTGCTTCCTCGCCAGATCGGGATGCGCGTCGATGTCGATGATCTCCACGTCCACCCCGGCGGCCTGAATCTGGACCAAGGCCGGCTTCGCGCGTTGACACGGGGCGCACCAGGAAGCCGTGAAGGCCAGCACCTTTGGGCGTCGGCACCCGCCTCGCTCTTGCTGTTGCGGCACTTCGCAGCCTGCAAACAGGACGAGCAACGCGAGCAGGGCCGCCAGGAACTTCCGTTGATTCATCGTCGATCTCTCCGGTTGTCGGATGGCTCGCGGCGTGCGGGAGCCATCGGAGAACCGGCCCGGTCGCGTATGACCGCGACCGGGCACAGTGAATCAGGGGTTACGATTTGGCCGGGGCCGCAACAGGTTTCGGGGCCTCGGCGGGAGCCGGGGCGGCCTCGACTTCGGCGATCCGCGCCTTGATGTAAGCCAGGCCCTCGGGCGTGGCCAGCTTCCGGGCCAGCACGTTCTCGTAGGTCTGCTCCAATTCCTTGAGGATCGTGTCGCTGCCCGCATCGACGATCTTGCAGACATCGTGAATCTTCTCCACCATGTCTTGCACGTCGCCCACGGCGAAGTCTTCCAGCAGCGCGGGCAACAGCCGCAGGCCGTTGTCGCGGAGGATGCCGGCCAACTTCTGCGCGGCCCGCTTCTTGGTCATCAGCTTCTCGTTCGCGCCGAAGAGCCACTTGCCGACTTCACGGCCAACCAGCACGGCAACCGCAACGGCCAGAATCCAGATCACAACGGTGGGGTTCATCTTTTCTTCTCCAGGTGTCGAGTGTGGCCGCCGCACGGCGGCCGGATGGTCAGGGAAAGCGGACACAAACCAGACAAACAGGACGTTGACTACTTCACGGGTCGCAGCTTCGTAGCCAGTTTGCGGCCGTAGCCCGCCGCGAGGCCGACGAGAAATCCGCCGTTGACGAGCAGTGCCAGGCCCCACAGCGGCCAGCCCTCGGCGACCGGCGGGTCGTCCAGATCAGGCGTCCCGCCATCGTCAATCGGCTGCGGATCAGGGTCCGGCTGCGGATCAGGAGTCGGCTGCGGATTCGGCGTCGGACACGGGCCGGGTCCGGGGCAACGCCGCTCCATCTCGCGCCGCCACGGGAGAATCGGTCGGATGCCTTGGGCCGTGTTGACCGCGCCGGCGATCGCGCCATAAAGACCCTCGGCCGTCATAGGGAGGTTGTTGCCGGCTGCCTCGTAGACTACCGTGCCGTCCGGCTTCTGGACCCGCACGGTCGGCAGGCCCTTGACATTGGCGGCATACCGCTCCTGATAAATCGGGGTGCCAGCCGTGACCGGGCAGAAATGGACCTTGTTCTTCAGGCTTTTCAAGCTGGGGTTCGCGTCGAACCAGCCGAGCACGCGAAGATACCCGGTGTCGCCGGCCTTACCGACCACGCTGATGTACCACTTGCCCTGATCGTTGGGCAGATTGACGACGCGCTGCTCCGCCAATACGCCGTTGGCCGTCGCGGTATCCGCGAAGCACGGAACGACGGCTGCCATCGCAGCGAGCAACAGACAGACGCTCACAAGGACTCGATTCATTGGATTCCTCACAGGGGTTAGTGACTCGGTGACTTACTGTGGCAGCGGGGCCGACGGAGTGTAGATCGGCGTCACCGCCCACCCGTAACTGGCTTTCCACTCCGCGATCAGTGTCTCGCGGGGAACCCAGATAAACTTGGAGACGTTGTTATTGTCGAGCAGCGCGGCCCACTTGTCGTCCAGGTGGACCAAGGCGACCATGTGCGCCCCGCCCATGACCGTGATGCCGCAGCCGCGCCGCGTGCGGCAGGCCCATTCCAGGAACCGCACGTCTCCATTCTCGACGTATGCGTAACGGATGCCCTCGCGGTCGAACTTGGCGGCCATGTCTTCCGGCCACTCGCCGTTGCCGTAAGTGCTTCGCCAGCGGTCGGCCGTTTTGTAACGGCCCTGCCAGCGGAAGAGTGAGATCATCGTGGCATGGACGCACGAGCCTTCGCGCTTGCTGCCCAGCCAATTGCGCTGCCGCAGTGCCAGCGGGATGTTGACGGCCGGGCGTTCCTTCGTGACCGCGCGGTTTCCCTTGTTCTCGACGACTTCGCAGCCCGCAACCGAAGCCAGCAAGACCAGCACAAAGAGAATTCGTTTCATTTGAGCCTCCGTGGCTTGCACAGAATGTTGTGGCCGCGCAGATGGCGGCAGAGGCGATTCGGATTCCAGCGACTCACGTTGTCGGTCGGATGCAATCCCGTCACCGCATACGCCGCCGCGACCCACTCACTGCAAAAGATCGAAGTCAGGCTTTGCTCACGAAACAGAGACTCAATCCACGACAGCCCTATGCCCGCTGAACGAAACGCGCCCATCGCGTCGTAGGGCACGCCGATGGTGTCGATCAGGAACTCCGTCAGCCGTTCATCTTCGTTCGGATACAGCGGCCGGTAGAGCGGATAGTGCCATGCCTTGCCGTGGTAATGTCCGAGGATGAAGTCCAGGACGTGCGCTTGCGTGCCGCAGATCGGTTTGCCGGTGATTTCGCAGGGGATGTCACCGTCCAGCGAAGTGCTCTCGAAAACCAGCAACCGGCCGTCCAGGGCGCTGGCCATGATCCCGACGTGACTAATCCCCCACAACGGAATCCCATAGGTGGCGACGTTGATACCCGCGCTCAGCCAGCTTCGGCCGCTGAATCCGATGATGTCACCGGCCTTGACCCCTGCCACGCCGGGGAGCACGATTTTCCTCTGGAATGGAAACATCGCAATCCTCCCGCGAGCTATTGGCCATCGTGTTGATGTTCCTCACTCGCCGCCAGTCGTAGCGGGCTTGATCGGACGCCCAACAATCTTCACAGCGGTCTTCGTTGACCATCGCCGGGCGGGTGCCGCAGACTTTGCACCAGACGAGATTCATTCAGAGTCGGCTTCAGCCTTCCCGGCGTGTTGAACCGTCGCCAAGATGCGGGTGACGATACGATCCATGATCTGTTCATAGTCCGGGATACCGTCCAACTCCTCCACAACCACCTCGATCATTTCCCGAACCAGTCCAAACGCCTGATCCCGCGAAAGTGTGGAACCCGATTTCTGTTCCAGGAAGAGATTGGACTTCTTCAGATCGGTGACGCGCTTGAGAAACTTCTCGACCTGGGGAAAAGCGGCAATGAAGTCCGCGTCTGTCTCGGCCAAGTCCAGCCGCCGTTTCAACATTCCCAAGGCGACGGCCACTTCTTCCCGCAGCGTTTTCAGGCCGTCGTTTTCCGAAATCTGGACGAGGCGGGCGCGATCCTGGGCCTTGGTCAGGAAGTATTCCTTCAGGCGTCGAGCGGGTGCCTGGCTCTCGCCACCGCAGGCCCGACAGTAATCCGATCCCTCCTCGGCGACGTTCCGGCACTGGCCGTCAGGCTGCGCGCCCTTGCAGCGGCGGGGGTCGGCCAAATCGGTGACACGTTGCATTGCGCAGTAGCTCCTTACCCTATACATGACTGCCAAAACCGCGTTTTTTCCCAGGATTCTCTCGATTTCAACGACGCGGCCGTCTAAACCCCTTGCGGTTTCCCGTTCTACCTATGGAGACCACTACCGACGCGGCCATTTCCCGAGGATTCGATGCAGCGCCACTTCCACCGCGAGCCACCACCTGTCAAGACTCCAACCGCCGGCCCCAGACCAGTCCTGGAAATGACACAACTGCCGATCTTCCGGGTCCACTACCGCCGGCTGGAAGAGTACGTGGCGAAGGTCTACCGGATGGAGGGCTTCGACTTCCT
>JABWBD010000530.1 GCA_013360685.1 Pirellulales bacterium | reverse complement strand
GCCGCGCGTGGCCGGCACACTTCTCCAGTTCGGCTACTACCTCGCTCATCGTCTGCTGGCGTCGTTCCGGTTTCTTGGCAACCATTCGCCGGAAGGAGGCGTCGAGCGCCGCGGTGACGTCTTTGCGCTGGTCTCGGAGCGGCGGGAGCGTCTTCTCCCGGTGCGCCAAGAGCTTCTCCATGAGGCTATCGCCTTCGTACATCGGCCTGCCCGTCAGCAGCCAATAGAGCGTGCAACCGAGGCTGTAGATGTCGCTGCGAGCGTCGGCGCTCTTGGTGTTCAACCCCTGCTCGGGCGACATGTAGTCAACGGTGCCCATCACGTCGCCGTCGCGGGTCAGGGCTCCGTCCGCCGTCCGGTCGCTCGCGGTCGGCGATTCTTCGATGCGGGCAAGACCCATATCGAGGATTTTTACGGTGCCGGTTGTATCGAGAACCAGGTTCGACGGCTTAATGTCGCGATGGATGATCTTTTGGCTGTGGGCGTATTCCAACCCCTTGGCCGCCTGGCAGATGTAGTCCGCGGCAACTTCCTGGGCAAGGGGGCCCTTTGCCTGGACGAGCGATGCAAGATCGGTCCCTTCCACGTACTCCATGACGAGAAAGTGCAGACCGTGGGCCTCGTCGGCGTCGTACGCGCGCACGATATTCGGATGGGACAGCCGAGCGGCCGCTTTGACCTCGCGGTGGAACCGCTGGACGGATTCCTCCGACTTGATGGCCTCCGCCGGCAGGATTTTCAGAGCGACAATCCGTTCCATCCGGCGGTGTTGGGCCTTGAAGACCTGCCCCATGCCCCCTTCGCCGAGTTTGTCGAGCAGGGCGTAGTTGCCCATGACCAGCCCTTTGGCTTTGCCCTGATACACCGCCTGGGCCTGGAACTTGGTGAGCTTCTGGGACCGCACCAGTTCTTGGAGTAGTTGCTGGCCGTCGCCGGGCTTCCGGGCGGCAGGCAAACCGTTTACAAAGGCGTTGATTTCCTTCTCCGTCATCAGCCCGGAATCGGAAATCGAGCGGACGAGTTCGTCGAATTCGGTGATCATCGCATCGCCAGTCCCGGCCGAGGGGCAGAGCGGCTGGAGAAAGATTGCCTGGTGCCGGCGTGGAATCCGCCGTGACCCTCGGACAAAAGAGCACCGCACAAGTGAAGTATAACGCGGTCCATTATAGCGCGGGCGATCGTGCCGGTCAATTCGCCGGGGGGCCAGTCTCGTCGCCGTGGCAGTTGCGGCCGTTGGGTAAGTATAATAGTGGTCTGATGACCAAGGGGACAGCCACCGCAGGCACGAGCGGGTTCACGGGAGTGATGATACGAGGTCTTGCGGAGCCAGTCCCCTTGTTTATCACCCCAGCAGAATGGTGTCTTGATTCGCTCACCTGATTCGGCAGTCGTAGATGGGTAGCCAGTTGACAGATTCGACCATGTCGACCACGGAGGCAAGGAATCCGGCTTCCGAGGCGATTGACCGTCTCTCGGCACTCGAGATCGTTCACCTGATGAATGCCGAGGACGCCAGGGTCGCGGACGCGGTGGGCCGCGAAGCGCCGGCCATCGCCAGGGCCATTGAGATGATTGCCCAACGGCTCCGCACCGGGGGGCGGCTGGTGTATGTCGGAGCGGGAACCTCGGGCCGGCTGGGCGTGCTCGACGCCGCCGAGTGCCCGCCAACCTTCAGCACCCCGCCCGGCATGGTCGTCGGCCTGATCGCGGGCGGCGAGGGGGCGATGTTCCGCGCGGTGGAAGGTGCGGAAGATCGCCGAGAACCGGCCGCCTCGGACCTGCGTAGAATCGAGCTTTCGGAACGGGACGTTCTGGTGGGCATCGCTACCAGCGGCCGGACGCCCTACGTCCTGGCGGGGCTCGAATACGCGCGTCAATGCGGCGTTTTCACCATTGCCCTAAGCTGCAACTCAAACGCGGAAGTCGCCAACCACTGCGACCTGGCCATCACACCCGTCGTCGGTCCGGAAGTGATCAGCGGCTCGACCCGGTTGAAAGCGGGCACGGCCACCAAGATGGTCCTCAACATGCTGACCACTGGGGCCATGGTCCTTCTGGGAAAGACCTACGGTAATCTGATGGTCGACCTCCGCGCGACGAACACGAAACTCGTTTCCCGTTCGCGGAGGATTGTGCGCGAAATCACCGGGGTTTCCGAGAAGGAAGCGGAGCAATTGCTCGCGCGCTCAGGCGGCGAGGTGAAAACGGCGATTGTCGCCCACGTGCGGGCTGTCTCGGCCGAGGAGGCCCGGCGACTGCTCGATCGGGCCGGCGGCCACCTACGCGGAGCATTGCAGTTCGATGCCGGCTGAAGTGCTTATTCTCGGGATCGACGGCGGCGGCAGCAAGACCGTTGCCCTGTTGGCGGCGGTCGCGCCGACGGGTCCGCCGGCGGCGATCGGCCGCGGGGCTTCCGGGGCGGTGAACATCCAGTCGGTGGGAACCGCCACCGCCCTGGAAAACCTGGATCATGCCGTGGCGACGGCCTTTCGGGATGCCCGGATCGAGCCGGGGAAAATCGCCGCGGCGGTCCTTTGTCTGGCAGGTTCGGCTCGCGAGGAAAACCAGCGCGTGTTCCGGTCCTGGGCAGACAACAGGGCCCTGGCTGAGCGCTTCGAGATCACTAGCGATGCTCTGCCCGTCCTGGCCGCGGCATCGCCGGAAGGGTGGGGCGTGGCCCTTATCTCCGGCACCGGATCCTTTGCCTTCGGGCGCAATGCCGCCGGCAGCAGCGCAAGGTCCGGAGGCTGGGGCTTCCTGTTTGGCGATGAAGGGAGCGGCTACTGGATCGCGCTGGCTGCATTGAGGGCCGTTGCCCAGGCTGCCGACGGACGCGGCCCCCAGACGCGGCTCGTCGAAACGGTGCTGGAGCGGTTGGGCATCCGGACACCCCAGGAACTGGTTTCCGCCGTGTACCCGAATGCTGCGGACCGCGCTTGGATCGCCTCGATGGCGGAACTCGTTGTCGAAGCAGACCGCGAACAGGACGAGATCGCCCGAACGATCCTCGACGATGCCGCTTCGCAACTGGCTGCCATGGTCGCCGCGGTGGCGTATCGCCTGGATTTCGCCGATCGAGCATTTCCGCTAGGATTAGCCGGCGGAGTCATCCTCCGCGGCGGCATGACGGACCGGCTTAAGGCACAGCTTCGCCGGCGCGATCTGTGCCCGTCCGCCCTGCACCCCGTTCCGGAACCGGTCACGGGCGCTGTGAAATTGGCCTATGACCTGGTTCGCGCCGAGTGAATTCCAAGTTGCCCGCAACTGTGACCGAGGGAGCTGAGAGCGGAGGGTGGCGGGTCGAGCGCCAGACGAATGAATTCTACGTTGCACCCAACTGTGTTTTGAAAGAGCTTAACAGAACTCTGACTGCCCTCACCCCCTGCCCCTATGAGCGAAGCGGGAGAGGGGAGGTGAGTCAGGGCAGCTCATGCTGATTCGGAGGAAACGATGGGTTTTGAAGCCTGGTTCACGCTGTCTGTGGTCCTCCTGGTGTTGGGGCTATTGGCTCTCACGCACCTCGCGCCGGATGTTGTGCTTGTCGGCGGCCTGGTGCTGCTGTTGATCTCGGGCGTGCTGACGACTTCGGAAGCCCTGGCGGGCTTCGCCAATGAAGGCATGATTACCGTGGGAGTGTTGTTTATCGTTGGCGCGGGAGTGGTCGAAACGGGTGGAGTCGCGTGGATCGCCGACCGCCTGTTCGGCCGGCCCAAGTCGGTCGTCAACGCCATTTGGCGTCTCATGACGCCGACGGCGGTGCTGAGCGGCTTGATGAACAACACGCCGCTGGTCGCGATGCTCATCCCGGCCGTCAACGACTGGGCGAAGCACCATCGCATCCCTGCGTCGAAACTGATGATCCCGCTCTCCTACGCGGCCATCCTGGGCGGCACGTGCACCTTGATCGGAACGAGCACGAATCTCGTCGTCAACGGCCTCCTCATCCGCGCGCACGAGGCGCAGGTCGCGGCCGGCGCTACGCCGACGCTTCCACGGGGCCTCGGCATTTTCGCCATCACCTGGGTCGGACTCCCCTGCGCCCTGGCCGGACTGACCTTCATCGCGATCGCCAGCCGCTACCTCTTGCCCGACCGGAAACCGAGCATCACGACCGCGGCCGATCCGCGGCAGTATACGGTGGAGATGCTGGTCGAACCCGGCAGCCCGCTGGTCGGAAAGTCGATCGAGGAAGCCGGCCTGCG
>JABWBD010000529.1 GCA_013360685.1 Pirellulales bacterium | reverse complement strand
AGCCTTCCACTTTGAGCCGCAAGAGAAACGGATTGCGGCTCACTTCACCGACGCCTGCCAGCTTTCTGGCCAATTCCTCCAGCGAGATACTCGCGCCGGGATGGCTCAACTGAACGGCGTTTCGGCCGCACAACACGGCGGTGTGGCTCCCCTGCCGGCCCGAGAGCCAGGCATATTCGCCCCGCTTGCACGCGGGACAGTCGACCTGTTCGCGGAGGCCGGAAACGTCGATCTGTCGGACCGTATTGTCCCACAACTCCACGACCGTGAGCATCCGCGATGCCGACTGGCGATTTCCGCTGAGGATCTTGATCGCTTCGAGCGCCTCGATCGAAGCGATCACGTTGACGATGGGGCCGAGAATGCCGGCCGTGTCGCAGGTGGGCGTGCTGCCCGGCGGCGGGCACTCCTGCATGAGGCAGCCCAAACAAGCGGTTTCGCCCGGCAGGATTGTCATCGTCTGCCCCTCGGCGCCCAGGCATCCGCCGTAGACCCAAGGAATGTTGTGCTTCAGCGCAACATCATTGAGGAGGAAGCGGGTTTCAAAGTTGTCGGTGCCGTCCACGATCACGTCCATCCCGCCGCAAAGCCGCTCGACGTTCGTCGCGTCGACGTCGGCCACGATCGGGTCGATTTCCACCTCGGAGTTGATCCCGCGCAGCTTCTCGGCCGCTGCGATCGCCTTGGGCAATTGCCGGGCAACATCGTCCTCGCCGAACAGCATCTGCCGCTGGAGATTCGTGGTTTCGACAAAGTCGCGGTCGACGATCCGCACCAGGCCGACTCCGGCCCGAGCCAGCGTGTTGGCGGCCACGCTCCCCAGCGCCCCGCAACCGACGACGATCGCTTTTCCTGCCATCAGCCGGCGCTGGCCCTCTTCGCCCAGCCGGGGATAGCGGACCTGGCGGATGTAGCGTGCGAGATTGGCGGGTTGGGACACGGCTGGATTCTCCTCACGCAGTCGGATGGATTGGAAGTGTTGGAGGACTGGAGTGTTGGAATACTGGAATGTTGGCGTGTTGGTATCTAAAGTCCGTCACCCCACCACCCCATCGCCCCGTCATCCCGTCGCGGGTGCTCCGCGCAGGGCGTCGGCGAGAAACCGGCCGGTGACCGAATCGGGGTTGTGGGTGATCATCTCGGGGGTGCCTTGGACCACAACCTGGCCGCCCTCGTCCGCGGCGCCCGGGCCGAGGTCGATCACGTAGTCGGCGGCCTTGATCAACTGGAGATTGTGCTCGACGACCACGAGCGAATGGCCCACGGCCAAAAGCGCATCGAAGCAGTCGAGCAATTGCACGACATCGGCGAAGTGCAGGCCCGTGGTCGGCTCGTCGAGCAGAAAGAGGCACCGGCCCCGCTTCGCGCTGGACATGTAGCCGGCCAGCTTCAGCCGCTGGGCCTCGCCGCCGGAAAGGGTATTGGCCGGCTGTCCCAGGCGGACGTAGTCGAGCCCCACGTCGATCAACCGCTTCAGCCGGGCCTGGACCTTGGCGCGGCCGCGGAAGAACGTGAAGGCCTCGCGAACGGTCATCTCCAGCACCTCCGCGATGTTGCGCCCGCGGTAGGTGACGTCGAGGATCTCGTCGCGGTAGCGCGTGCCGTTGCACTGGCTGCACTTCATGTACACGTCGGCCAGGAACTGCATGTCGATTTCGATGTAGCCGTCCCCGTTGCACTCCGGGCAGCGTCCGCCGTCGACATTGAAGCTGAAATGGCTGGCTGTGTAGCCCCGGGTCTTTGCCTCGACGGTCTCGGCAAATACCGCGCGGATCTCGTCAAACACCTTCAGGTACGTCACCGGGTTGGACCGGGGCGAACGGCCGATCGGGCTCTGGTCGACCATGATCACGTCGTCGATCTGGCCGTCGCCGAAAACGTCGTCGCAATCATACGGCTTGGGCGCGTCCTTCCGCAAGCGGCGGCAGAGGGCCGGGTAGAGCGTATGCTCGACGAGCGTGCTCTTGCCCGAACCGCTCACGCCCGTCACCACGCACAAGAGGCCCAGCGGGAACTCGACCATGATGTTTTTCAAATTGTTGCCGCGCGCGCCCGCCAGGCGGATCCAGCCGTGGTTGGGCGCGCGGCGGCGGGCGCCCGTGCTGATGCCGCGGCGGCCCGAGAGATATTCGCCGGTGAGGCTGTCGGGCGACTGTTCCATTTCCGCGGGCGTCCCCTGGAAGACAACCTGCCCTCCGCGCTCGCCGGCGCCCGGGCCGATCTCGATCACCTGGTCGGCCGTGCGGATGATCGCTTCCTCGTGCTCGACGACCACCACGGTATTGCCGCGGTTGCGAAGGCCGACGATGGCCTCGATCAGGCGGTTGATGTCGCGGGGGTGCAGCCCGATCGACGGCTCGTCGAGCACGTAGAGCATGTTGACGAGGCTGGAGCCCAGCGCGGAACTCAGCGCCACACGCCGCATTTCGCCGCCGCTCAGGGTCCGCAGCGTGCGGTCGAGCGTCAGGTATCCCAGCCCGACCGTCTTGAGGTAACCGAGCCGGGCCTGGACCTGCTCGAGCATCTGCCGGCCGACCTGCCGCTGCCAGTCGGTCAGCTCCAGGCCGCGCAACAGCGCGGCGGCGCCGCGGATCTTCATGGCGGAAACCTCGGCGATGTTGCGGCCGCCGACGCGAACGGCCATCGCTTCGGGCCGCAGGCGAGTTCCTCCACAGGCCGGACAAGCCCGATAACTCCGCCATCGGCTCAGAAACACCCGGATGTGCATCTTGTATTTCCGACGTTCCAGCCAGGCAAAGAAACCCTTCAATCCACCGAACTTCCGCTCGGGAACCCCGTCGGTGATCAGCTCCAGGTGTTTCGGCTCCAGCTCCGAGAACGGCACGTCGACCGGCAACCCGAAATCGTCCGCCAGGGCCAGGAGTTCCTCCAGTTCGTGGGCGTAGGCCGGGGTGTTCCAGGGGGCGATCGCGCCTTCGCGGAGCGTCTTGCGCGGATCGGGAACAAGCAGCTCCATGTCGATATCGATGATGTTCCCAAAACCCTCGCAGGCCGGGCACGCCCCCAGCGGGCTGTTGAAGCTGAACAGACGCGGCTCCGGCTCCGGGTAGTCGATGCGGCAGTCTTCGCAAGCCAGCCGGTTGCTCAATCCGATCCGCCGCCACGTGCGGCCGTCGATCGTGATTCCGCTGCCGCGGCCGTTGGCCGGCGGCGGAGAACCGGCCTGGTCGATCAGTGCAAACGCCTTTCCCTGCCCTTTGACAAACGCCGTTTCCAGCGAATCGCGGACCCGCTGGTCGGCTGTGTCGCCGGCGCTCAGGCGGTCGACAACGACATACCAATCCTCGAGCGGGCCATCGTTGCCGGCTTGCGACGCCGGCGATTCCGCCGTGAGGTTGACCGTCCGGCCATCGACGACGGCGCGGATAAATCCGTCTTCCACCAGGCCGGCGGATAGCTTGCTCCACTCGCCGTCCTGCGGCCTCTTCAGCGGGAAAGCGATCATGTAGCGGGTCGCGGAGGGGAGCGACTGGAGCAGTTCGGCGATGCTCTGCGGGGTGTCGCGGCGGACCGGCTGGCCGCAGCGGAGGCAAAAGACTTCGCCGATCTTGGCATAGAGCAGACGCAGGTAGTCGGCCGTTTCCGTGGCAGTGCCTACCGTGGAACGGCTCGATCGGCTCGCATTCTTGCTGGTAACGGCAATCGCCGGCGGAATGCCGTCGATGCGGTCGGCCTCGGGTTTCTCCAGTCGCTGGAGGAACTGGCGGGTATAGGCGGAGAAGCTCTCGATATAGCGGCGTTGCCCTTCGGCGTAGAGCGTGTCCAGCGCAAGGCTGCTCTTGCCGCTTCCACTCACGCCGCAAAGCACGACCAGCTTGCGGTGGGGGATGTCGAGGTCGATCGACTTGAGGTTGTGGACCTCGACTCCCCGCAGCGAAATGAACCGCTCCGCTCCCATCATTCTCCCCAGCCGGTGCCTTTCGGGTCAGACGAAACTTACATGATACCACGCCGCACGCGGGGGCCCGAGGGGATTCTCTGGCCGCAATCCTTTGTGGGGTTTCGAACCGTAATCGATCCGCCGCGACGCCGGCGAGATCGATGTGGCGGACGCTTCTGCAGATTTCCCAATTTCCGGTCGCTCTCCCTCCAATCAAGTTGAGGGGGCCGTACCGTCCGTGCCTAGTCCACGCAACGCATCAAGGCTGGTGTTGCGTGGCACTTCGGTAATCCATCGGTGTTGTAAGTGATTGCGGG
>JABWBD010000107.1 GCA_013360685.1 Pirellulales bacterium | reverse complement strand
TACGGCACCGGGCAGCTGCCCAAGCTCGAGGGCGACATGTACCACATCGGCGAGGACGACCTGTTCCTCAACCCGACGGCCGAAGTGCCGGTCACGAACCTCTATCGGGGCGAGATCCTGGATGGTCGACAGCTCCCGCTGGCAGATGCCCATCAGCGTGTAGAAGACCGCCGAGAGGACGGAGTAAACCATCCCCAGCGTGGACGCGCGCAGCGGCCGTCGTGGCGGCGAACCGGCCGCGGCGTCGTGACGGTCAACGGTCATACCGAGTTTCCTCATTCCTCCAACAGATCCCGGTACTCCGGCATCAGACCGGCCTTGGTGATGATCGTTTCGACCTCCGGCAAAGCGCCCGGCGGGTCGTCAAAGCTCCAATGCCCGATCAAGCCTGGGGCCACGACCTCGTCTTGCGAGTCCGCCGAGCCGGTGGCCGCGGCGTTCTTCTTGACCTCCTCGGCCGAGAGGGCCCGGCCGTAGAGCCGTACCTCGTCGATCTTGCCCTGGAAGTAGATGTAGCCGTCCTGGCGCCGGCCGATATCGAGCGGCGTGCCGCCGGGCGTGCGCTCCTTGTCGATCTTCTTGGCCGCCGCTTCGCGGCCATCGACGTAGACCTTGAGCACCGACCCGTCGTAGGTCATCGCCAGATGGTGCCAGCGGCCGAGTTCGAGCACGTCGTCGGTGTAGGCTTCGTAATCATTCTCCTGCCCCCCGCCGATGTTCAAGAAACCGGCCACCTTCCGGCCGTCGATGACCAGGGCGTAATGCGACTCGGTGAACTCGTGGGTGTTCTTGTTGACGATCCAACGCCGTGGATCGTCCCCGCCGGGGTACGCGTCGAGTTGAATCCAGGCCTCGACAGTCAGACGTTTTGGATCGAGCTTGTCGGAGTGGGGCACAGACTCGAAAACACCGGCGCCGTCGCAAGCGAGCGCCGTGCCCAGCTTGCCGGGCGCCCGTGGCGGGCCGCCCGGACGGATGCCGAAGTAGTTGTCGTGCTCCTTGCACGTCGCGATCCGGTTCTGATTGCGGTTGTTGTAGTTCATCGGCGTGCGGACATTGTACACCACGTTGCCGGTCACTTCGATGAACCCGCTGCCCTCGTCCAGATAGATCCCGCCGGGCACGCCCGGGTTGTCGTGAATGTGGTTGCCGCGGATCACCGTGCCCTCCATGTTGCCCAGCGTGTAGATCCCGCCGCCGTCCTGCAGCGGGTCCATCACCTGGTGAATATGGTTGTACTCCATGCGGTTGTTGCCGGCGGGCGTGGGCGTGTTGTACTTGAAGGGCATGTAGTAGCTCTCGTGGCCGCCGCCGGCGTCCTCCTCGCCCCAGCCCCAGCCGACGGAAATCCCGGAGTAGGGCAGCCGGCGGATCTCGTTGCGAGCAATCACGGTGCCGTCCGTGTAGCCCGCAAACACGCCCACGCCGCCCATGTACTCCACGCAGCAGTCGTGAATGCAGTTGTTCACCACGGCGTTGTTCTTGACGATCTTGCGCGGATCGTCCGGATGGTGATCATCCTTGAGCACGTCGCCCATCTGGACCGCCGTGCCCGAGATGTCAAAGAAGCGGCAGCCGGAAACCGTGTTGCCCTGGGAACCGAACTCGATGTCGATTCCCGCTCCGCCCAACCGCGTGAACGTACACCGCTCGAAGCGGAGCCCCTTGGCCGCGTGGCAGACCACGTTGGCGGGGCTCTTGATCTGCTCGTTGTGGACCGCTGTGATGCCGTGCTGACGCCGCATCGGCTCTTTCCAATTCAACAGGAAGTTGGCCTGCACGTCGACCAACCCGATCTCGCTGGGCAACAGCCAGCCAGCCTCGGCGAAGGTGATGCCGGCAAAGTGGACGTTTTCGACGGGCTGATCCAGAGTTCCCCGCAACTCAACCAGTTTCTCCACGGCCGGAGCAACGACGCGGACCTTGGTCATGTCCTGCCCCGAAAGCGGCTTGTAGTACACCGTCTTCGCGGCCCGGTCGAAATACCACTCGCCGGGTTCGTCGAGCAACTCCAACGCGTTCTCGATGTAGCTGGGCAGATTCACCTGCACGCCCTCCTTCTCGCGGGCATTCGTGAAGTGAGGCTGAAGCATGGTGACGATCGCGCGGTCGCCCTCCCGCTGGATGCTCCGCACCTTGCACCGTGTGTGGCACCAGGTCACGTAGTAGCAGAACTCGATGTCCTGCTGGTTCTTCCAGCCGGCCATCTCGACGGCCGTCGATTGGTAGCCGTCTTTGCCGTGCAGTTCCGCGCCCGGCAGCGCCGCGCCCCGCGCCCGCACGGCCCGTTTTCCGTCCACGTACAACTGGCGGAAGTTGCTCAGCTTGGTAGACGCCTTCCAGCGTCCGTCGGCGTCGGGCTGCCAGCCGGCAATGGCCCGGCCGCCGCTGAGGACCGGCTTCTGCCCGTCGGCAGCGCGATAGACGATCTTGTGGCAGCCCGTGCCCGAGTCGCGATGGTCGAAAACGATCGGCTCCGAAATCGGATACGTGCCCCCCGCCAGCATCACGACAATATCGCCGGTCATGTTCCGGTTGACCCCGCGCACGGCGTCCCTGGCCCCGGCGAGCGTGGCCAGCGGCCGTTCCCGCGCGCCCGGGTTGGCGTCGTCGCCTGCCGGGGCAACGTAAAACGTCTTCATCACGTCGCCGCAAGCGGTCTGGCCGATCGCGAATGCCGCGACGAGTCCCACCAGACCCACGAGCAATCCGAGTGCGAGTCGGTAGCAAGTCATCGGAGTTCTCCTTCTGCGTTGATCTACCGAAGGGTTCGCCAATCGGAGCCAGCGATCGGCCGCCTGCGCGGCTGGTCTTCTTTCAAGAAATGTTAATTGGCGATTGTTGACAATTTACAGAAAGTCCCCTAGACTGTCAAATGGGTGTGCCTGGGGTGCCGGAATCCGGTTCGAACGGCCCCAGGCGCCGGCCATTTCTTTGGCGCGATTCGATCGTCGCCGGTGGCTCCCCACGATTGCCGGAAAACGAGACGGCCAATGACGGCAGACGCCTTGATCCGCGGACTGCGGGAACAAATCGTCGAACGCTTGCGGGGCGAGATCCTGTCGGGACGCCTGGCGGAGGGGACGCCGCTGCGCGAGGTGGAATTGTCCGAGCGGTTCGGCGTCAGCCGGGGCCCGATCCGCGAAGCCCTCCAGCAGCTCACCCATGAGGGCATGCTGGTGAGCCTGCGCAACTGCGGCGCGCGGGTCGCGCCGGACCCGCCGGATTCGATCCGCGAGTTGGTCACGCCGATCCGCGAGACCATCGAGGTCTTCGCCCTGCGGCTGTTCGTCAACGACCTCCGCGAAGAGGATTTTGCCAGATGGGAAGAGATCCTGGTCCGTTTGAAGGCGGCCTGCGAAAAACGCGACGATGCGGCGATCGCCGAGCAGGACATGGCGCTGCACCGCTCCTTGCTGCAGCGCGCCGGCCAAGAGGACCTGCTGGCGATCTGGTCGGTGCTGGTGGCCCGCGTGCGGAGTCATTTCCGGGCCAACAATCCGCGGTACGCCGATCCGCTGGAGATCTACGCCGAGCATCGCGACTTGATCGATACGTTTCGCCGGGGCGATCCGGAAGCCTCGGTCGAGGCGTTGCAGGAGCACATCACTTCCACCGCGCCGCTACGGTCACAGTCCACGAGGAGCCGCAAACGTGACGGAAATCGTTGACAGCCTCCAGCAAGACGGCTTGCGGATCGTGCGTCTCCGGTCCGAGCATCTCGAAGTGGATGTGGCGCCGCAGGTCGGCGGCCGCATCGTCGGAATCCGGCATCTGGGCAGCGGACACGAATTCCTGTGGAGGAACTCGCGGCTCCGATTAGAACGCTGTCGGCCCGGCAGCGAGTACGATCCGAATTTCTACGGCGGCATCGATGAACTGCTGCCCAACGACATCCCCGAAACCATCGGCGGCGTGGCCTGCCCCGATCACGGCGAGCTGTGGACCCGCAGCCTCGACTGGCGGATCGACGGTCGGACGCTGCTCTTGGAAGGCGAACTCCCGCAGTTCGGTCTCACCTACGAGCGGAGGATGCGTCTGCGAGCCGACAGCCCCCACGTGGACTTCCACTATCGTCTCACCAACCCGACCGGCGCCGAGCGGCATTTCCTGTGGAAACTGCATGCCGCCTTGGCGGTCGAGGAGGGAGACGTCATCGACTGCCCCGCGCGGCAGGCCCAGGTCGTCGATCTGGCCTACTCGCGGTTTAGCACATTGAGACCGTTTGCATGGCCGCACATCGAGGGTCAGCGTGCGGACGTCGTCCCGGCGCAGAACGGCACGGTGGATTTCTTCTACCTGTTCGATCTGCAAGCCGGCCGGATCGCCTGGCGACGCGAGAGTGCCCCGCCGGGCCTCCGGCGTGCGCCCCCCTCGGGCCCACTGAGATTCGAATACACGTTCGACACCAAGGTGTTCCCCTGCGCATGGCTGTTTGCGTCCTATGGCGGCCTCGACGGGCACTACACCATAGTCCTGGAACCATGTTCCACCATGCCGATCCGCGTTGACGAGGCGATTCGCCACGGACGCTGCAGCCGGCTGTTGCCCGGCGAGGTGCTGGAGACGGAAGTGTCCCTGTACGCCGGACCCGATTCGTAGCCGAAGTCGTGAGACTCCGGGCGTTTTCGCCTCTTGAAGTTGTGCGTAGCAGAGCCGGACATTGCCCATGAACCATCGTCCCAAGGCCATCATCACCGGCGCATCGTCCGGAATCGGCCGGGCCACGGCGGCCCGTTTTGCCGCGGACGGGTACGACGTCTGCCTCAACGCGCGCCGCGAACCGTTGCTGCGACAAGTGGCCGATAGCTTGGCTCCTGGCGACCACCTCGTTTGTCCCGGCGATTACAGCGACCCAGCCTGCGTGGACCGGATCGGGCGGGCCGTGCGCGACACGTGGGGCCGCGCCGACGTGCTGGTGAACTGTGCGGGCGTGTTCGTGAACACCGATATCGTCGCCACCCCGTGGCTCGAGTGGCGGAGCTGTCTGGACGCGCTGCTGGGCGGCGCCATGCTCGTCTCGCGGATGGCCGTGCCGCTGATGCCTGACGGTGGCCGGCTGATCCACGTGACCTCGATTCACGGCCACCGGGTCGAGGCCCGGGCGAGCAGCTACGCCGTGGCCAAAGCCGCCCTCGACCAGCTTTGCCGGAGCCTGGCACTGGAACTGGCCCCGCTCGGGATCCTCGTCAACGCCATCGCCCCGGGGTTTGTCCGCACGGCGATGAGCGTGCTGCCCGACGGCACCAACGAACTCGACGGCGATTGGTTTCGACGGAACTACGTGGAAGGCCATCATCTTCCGCTGCGGCGTGCCGCGCAGCCGGAGGAGATCGCCGGCGTCGCCGCCTTCCTGGCCGGACCCGACGCCTCGTACATCACCGGCCAGGTGATTACCGTGGACGGCGGACTGACCATTACCTTTTGAGCCGGAGCGACTGCCTGCGGGTGTCGCTGCCCGTGTGATGGGAGAGGGAAGATGACTTGTTTTCATTGCATGTTGAAACTGTTTGTCTGCGCCAGCCTCACTTCGGTCGCGGCAGCGGAGCAGGTGCGCGAGATCCCCGGCAACTGGCAAACGCCGGACCTGCGCCGGATTACCGTCGTCCACGCCGCTGCCTCTTCGGCTTTGACACCCGAGGGCGAACAGTACGCGCCCGCCCGCGCGATCGATGGCCAGCGGGGGACGAAATGGGTGGCCAGCGTTGCGCCCAGCCAAACCGCGCCCCAGTGGATCACGCTGGAACTCTCCCGCGCCCAGACGGCCAGCGCCGTCGCCGTCTTTGGCGAGCGGATCGGCAACGACGGCATCCAGGATGCCCAGGTTCAAGTGGCCGGCGCGAAGCCCGGCGAGTTTCAGACCGTGGCGACGATCGCGGACGCCAGGTCGGGCAGTTGGCTGGCCACGTTCGATCCGGTGAAGACCGGCGCCGTGCGCCTGTGGATCACGCGTTCCAGCGGACCTTCCCCGCACACGGACGTGTACGAAATCGAAGTCTACGGTCCGCCGATCTCGCCGGCCGAACTCAAGGCGTATGCGGCGGAAGCACTGGCCGGATGTGCCGCGCGCGGGAAAGAAGTAGCCGCCCTGGCGGAGAAGTTGGGCTTGACCACCGATCCGCAGTTCGCGGGACTGCGAGGGGCCGTGGCTTCGACCGAGCGCGCGCAGCGAGAGCTGGTCGAGCGCGTCGCCCGGTGGGATTCGCTCGGCGAAGCCGACCGGCACTCCCTGGCGGCCGAGATCGAACGCCTCGAAGGAAGAGCGAGGCGGACGCTTCAAGGTCTGGGGAAGGCCGCGGCCGTGTGGCCGGGCCGCGCTAAGGACATCGCCGCCGCTCGGCAGGCTGCCGGCCAATCCGCCCCGGGCGAGAACGTGACCGCGGTCCGCGATGGCGCCGCGGCGTGTCTTGTCAACAACCGCGTGAGCGTCGTCTTGAACGAGGCCGACGGAACCTGGGACGCGACGTGGCTGGGGAACATCGACGCGGCCGTGCGGCGGGTGCGGTTTGCCGTCGAGGTCGACGGGCAGAGCGTCGCGCCGGAAAAAGTGCGGGCCGAGTCGGCCCCGTTCAGCGATACGTTCGGCAGCGGCATGGAAATCCGCCAGACCTGGGGCCAAGGGGTCGAAATCGAACGCCGCATCCGCGTCTACGATGGCCGGCCGGCCATTGTCGTAGCCGCCCGGATTGCCAACCGGACGGACCACGACATCACGCTCGGCACGGCGAAGATGCTCAGTCTGTCCGAAGACCACCGTGGCTGGTGGCACCTGGCGGGCCTGATGCGCGCGCCGGCCGCCGTCGGCTACCCGGGCGCCTCGCCACCGTGCCGTCCTGCCCCCGACGAGGAAATGCAGGGCGGCACGGTGCAGCAGTACGGCAGTTCCGGAGTGCTGGCCCTTGCCCAGCAAGATTCGCCGGGCGGACTGACCCTCGGCGCGCTGTCGGCCCAGGCGGGCCGGCCGTCGATGGGTGCCGCGTTCCAGACCGGCGCAGGGGGCACGTCGCTGGAGGCAGCCCTCCACGCCGGCGCCGTCGTACACCCCGGCCAGACGCTCGCCGTCGATCCCGTCTGGTTGTCGGTCGACGCGAACCGTTACGACATGCTGGAGCAATACGGCGACGCGGCGGCCACTCATGCGCCCCAGCCCGTTCGCACAGGGGCCAACGCGCTATGGTGCAGTTGGTATCCGATCCGGATGGGAATCAGCGAGGAGATCGTGCTGGCCCACGCCGAGATTGCGGCGAAGCATTTCCGGCCGCTGGGGATGGAGGTCATCCAACTGGATCATGGCTGGCAGCGGGGCGACATCTGCGGTGACTGGTTTCCCAACGAGCGGTTTCCTCACGGGTTGAAATGGCTCTCCGAGCAACTGCAGTCGCGTTACGGGATGAAGCTGGGGCTGTGGATCGCCCCCACGAACGTGGCCTTCACCAGTCAACTGCTCCGCGATCATCCCGAGTGGCTGATGAAGAACGCCGAGGGCAAGCCGGCCTCCATCGGGCGCTGGTTCTGGGTGCCGAATCCGGAGATGGGCCTGATCGACGCCTCCCAGCCCGGCGCCGAGCAATGGATCGCAGAGACGTTCGCCCGGCTCACGTCCGAGGGAGCCCGCTACTACAAGATCGATTTCATCGCCGGCTCGCCGGCCCTCCGCCGGGCGATGGCGGCCATTCGCCGAGGCGCCGGGCCGGAAGCCTGGATCCGCTACTGCCAGACGCCGCCGTTGTTGTCCGCCGGGCTGGCCAGCAGTGCTTACATCGGCGACGACACGGGCGACGCCGGCCTGGCAAGCTGGATGCACCTGGAGCGGGTGAACGCCCCGTTGCTGGCTGCCAGCTATTGGGTCAACGACCGGTTGTATCACCGCGAAGTCTGCGACATGAGCGTGGGGATGAAGGCGAGCGTCGAGGAGGCCCGCTTCAAGATGTCCCTGATGACGATGAGCGGTTGCAGCATCTCGTTCAGCGACGATTTCCGCCCCCTGGAGCCGCCGCGGATCCGCATGATGCAGCAGTGCCTGCCTCCGGGCAACCCGCCGGCCCGGCCGCTGGACCTGTTCGAACGGGAAAGGCCTTCCCTCTGGCACATGCACTGCAAGAATGCGGCCGGCGAGTGGGATGCGGTGGGCGTCTTCAATTTCGAGGACGAAGCGCAGCAGCGGACCGTCGAGTTGTCCTCGCTGGGGCTGCCTGCCGACGCGGAAGTGGCCGTGTTCGAGTTCTGGGAAGAGAAGTTCCTGGGCACGCACAAGGAACGCGTGACCGTGTCGCTGGCCCCGGGGACCGCCCGGATTCTCCTCATGCACCGCTTGCCGGCCCGGCCTGCCGCGATCGCCACGAACCTGCACGTGCTGGGCGGCTACCATGAGATCCAGCGGCTGGCCTGGGATGAACCGCGACTCACGCTGTCGGGGCGATGCCGCCGCATGCCGGGCGTTTCGGGGCGGGTGTACTTCTACGTGCCCGACGGCTATCGGCCGCGTGCCGACACGGCCCAGGCCGCTGCGCGCCCGCTGACCCACGTGGCCGGCCCGCTGTGGAGCGTGGAACTCGTCTTCGACCAGGCCGAGGCGGAATTCGGGGTTCCCTTCGAGCGCTGCGGAAAGTAGGCGATCCGCGATGTACACCGCCGTGGACATGTTGGTCTTTCTGGGGTACTTCGTGGCCGTCGTCGCGATCGGCTTCGCCTGCGGGCGCGGGCAGCAGATGTCCGTGGACGGGTACTTCCGCGGGAGCCACCGGTTGCCGTGGTATACAATCGGATTGTCGATCGTGGCCGCAGGGATCAGCTCCGAACAGTTCGTCGGTGAAATGGGCTACGCCTACAAGTTGGGCATGCCGGTGGTCAATTGGGAATGGCTCGTCTTTCCCGCGCTGTCGATCCTGCTCTGGGTGTTCGTGCCGCTGTACGTCCGCGACCGGATCACCACCATGCCCGAGTACCTCCAGCGGCGGTTCGGCCCGTCGGTGCGCACGCTCTACGCCTGGCTGTCCGTGGCCAGCTACGTCTTCGTGAACTTCGCCCTGGTGTTCTACACGGGCGGGTTCGCCCTGGAAGCGATGTGGGGCCTGGATCGCCTCACGGCGGTGTGGATCATGGCGGCGATCACCGGCCTGTACACGGTCTATGGCGGGTTATCGGCCGTGGCGTGGACCAGTTCGTTCCAGTGCGTTCTGCTCCTGGGCGGCGGGCTGTATGTCTTCTTCGCCGGGATGGCCAAGATCGGCTGGGACTTCCAGGCCGTGCTGGGAAGCGGTCAACGGGCGTGCTTGATGACGCCCGCCGACCATCCCGAGGTTCCCTGGACGGCGTTTCTCATCCTGGCCCTCTCGACCAACGTCTGGTACTACGCGACCAATCAGTACATCAACCAGCGCTGCCTGGCTGCACGAGACGACTGGCATGCAAAGATGGGCGTGCTGCTGGCGGGCGGGCTGCAGTTGCTGATGCCGCTGGCCACTTGTTTTCCGGGCATGATCTACCGCGTGATCGATCCCGGCCTCCAAGACTTCAACGCAGCTTACCCCCAGGTCGTCGCCGCCGTGGTTCCCGTGGGCCTGCGAGGGTTCGTGGCGGCCGCGATCGTTGGAGCCATCATGTCGACCATCTCGGGGTTGGTGAACTCGACGTCCACGATCGTCGCGTTGGACATCGTCCAACACTGGGGCGGACGCGAGTGGCCGGAAGATCGTCTGGTGCGGGTCGGCCGCTGGGCGGGAGCAGGGGCCCTGCTGATCGGGGCACTGCTGGCGCCGCTCGTCATGCGTTGGGAAAGCATCTTTCGCTACGCGCAAGACATCTGGGCTCCGCTGGCCGCGCCCGTCGTGGTGGTCTTCCTCTGCGCGGCCCTTTGGCGCAGCGCTGGCGAACGTGGAGCGCGGGCCTGCTTGTGGCTGGCGGTAGGCACCGTCCCGCTAACGCTCGTCCGGGCCGTATTGGCCGACGCCGGCATTCACTTCCTCCCCGCCAACCTGGAAAATCCTCTGGTGCTGGCGGGGGCGGTGAGCCTGGTTTGCTGGGTGCTGATGGCGGCGCTTTGCGACCGGTGGTCTCCGGCCGTCGGTTGGGGACTGGCCTTGGCCGCGTGCGCTCCGGTGGTCGGGATCGCCGTGTGGAGTCCGGCCATCACGGCCGCTTTGGTTGCCGCGGCAATGGTCGTGTTCGTCGGTTGGCCGCTCCTGTACCGCTCGCTGCCCGTCGCCGGAATGTGGGACCAGTCACTGCTGGGCTCGGAGGCGGAGGTTCGCTGGTGGGCCAGGGTGGAACTCTGGTGGCTGATTCTGGCAGTGATCTTCCTCGGACTTTACGTCTGGTTCTGGTAGCTTTGCGGCAGGAGTGACTGGGTTTATGAAAATCGAAGCCGTGGATTTCTTCTACCTGTCGATGCCCGAAGTCCGCGATATCGGCGACGGCAGCCAGGACGCCCTGCTGGTCCGCGTCGCTGCCGGCGGCCTGGTGGGCTGGGGCGAGTGCGAGGCGTCGCCGTTGGCGTCCATCGCGGCCTGGAACTGCCCCATGTCTCACTCGGCCTGCAAGCCGGTGTCGGCCTCGGTGCTGGGGCAGCCGATCGACAGCCCGGACGACATTCGCCGGATCAACGCGCTGGTTCGCGCCAACAGTCTGGACCTGCTCCAGGCCGATCACACGCTGTCCGGCATCGACGTGGCCTTGTGGGACCTGTTGGGCAAGCGGCTCGGACAGCCCGTGTATCGGCTGTTGGGCTACGACCGCGCCCATCCCAAGCTGGCTTATGCCTCGGTCCTGTTCGGCCAGACGCCGGAACTCACATTCGCGAAAGCGCGCACGCAGCGTCAAGCCGGCTATCGCGCGGTCAAGTTTGGTTGGGGGCCGTTTGGCCGCGGCTCGGTCGAGGACGACGCTGGCCAGTTGCACGCCGCCCGCGAAGGTCTGGGCGACGACGGCGTTCTGCTGGTTGACGCGGGGACCGTCTGGGGCGACGACGTCCAATACGCTCGGCAACGGTTGCCGGCCCTGCAGGCCTGCCGTGCGCAGTGGCTGGAGGAGCCCTTCGTGTCCGGCGCGCTGGAGTCCTATCGGCAACTGGCCGGCGAGGCCAACGGTCTACGGATGGCTGGCGGAGAAGGCTGTCACAGCTTTTACCAGGCGAAGAACATGATCGACTATGCCGGCTTGGGATACATCCAGATCGACGCCGGCCGGATCGGCGGCATCACCCCGGCCCACCAGGCGGCGGAGTACGCGCGGGCCAAGGGAGTCCAGTTTGTGAACCATACGTTCACGACCCATCTGGCCTTGAGCGCGTCCCTACAGCCCTACGCCGGCAGCGCGGCAGACGACCTCAGCGAGTACCCGGCGGAACCCTCCCCGCTGGCCAGCGATTTGAGCTGCGGTGCGCTGCAACCCGACGGCGACGGCTACGTCCACGTGCCCGACGGCGGCGGCCTGGGCGTGGAGCCCAATCTCGGCGCCGTCCGCCGGTACCTGGTCGACGCCGAGATCCGCGTGTCCGGCCGCATCGTCTACCGTACGCCCGAGATCTGACGCTCGTGTTTTGTTCAAAGGCTTTTCGCGCTCCTCCGCCGGGCGGAACACGACTCGCGTGCGTCGCTCACGTCCCAGCCATCCCGCGGTGCAGGGACGGATCTGTGGGAGCCCTGGGCGGGCAACCGCCCAGGGCCACCCGGTAGATTGCGAAATTGGATTCATCGACGGATGGATCGCGGAGCGCCAGGGAAGGGCTGAAGGGGATCGTGGTGCGCGAGCCGCGGCCGGGCCTGGTGATGCGGGAGGTGCCGGCGCTGGAAGCGTGGGAAAAACCGCATTGCGGAGTGACCGCCGCGCAGCGCGAGCGGATCGAGTCGCCGGAGTTCTATGCTCTGGTGCAGGAGCACGTCACACGACGCTATCTGGCGTGGAAGAAGTCGGCTGGCCCGTAGAGGGACCGGCGCGATTCCGCGCGACCTGAAAGACCAGAGTGGCTGAGGGCTGCTCGTGGTCCAAGCACTGGTGGTCTGCGACTCGCCGGCGTTACGCCTCGCGTGCAGGCGATTCTTGTCTTTGATCCGATTGGATTCTCGTGGATTCTAGACTATCTCTTGTCCGAACGCGCCGGGCGTGGTAGATTACCAGAAGGAACACGCTGTCGGCACCGCGCCCGATCGGGCTGCCTCGCACGGCGTTTTCGCAGTATGCGACACCTTGTGCGCTAGAACAACCATTGGCCGGCGGAGCGAACCATGGCAGGGATTCGTTTCTGGGTCGAAGAGATTCACAGCCCAAACAAGATCGTCGGGCGAAACGATGTGGAAGACATCCCCGTCGGCACAGTGTTCGGTTTTGTCAAGAAGACACGGATCAATGGTGCGCGTGACGAGCGCGGCGAGTTGGTGTCGGTCGATCTTGGCGTGGTCGCCTCAGTGTCATTTCGGCTCACCGCTGTCGAGTATTACCGCCACTGCCTCGATTTCGTTCCCAGTGGACACACGGCACGCATAACGGTCGATGGCAGCGGATTCGAGACGATAGCCGCACTGCTGAACGAGCGCAGGGCACACGAACATTTTTGCCTAACGGAACAGGAATCGTAATCATCGCCAAGCTCACCAGCCCGCTAAGCCGCTTCGCGGACGCCGCGGGTGTGGTGCAGTCAGCCGAGGGGTAGTAGAAGGAGGTCGGTTCTCGGCGGCTTCTCGCTCCGCGCGGAGCGGCGTCGGGCCGGCGTCTCGTTGGCTGAACCCAAGTGCATGACCCGGAGACGCAAGATCGTAATCCTTGACGACGAGCCGGAGCGCATCCGAGAGATGCTTCGGTGGCTATCGCTCCGCTACCCCGACGCGGACGTGGTGACTTTCGACAACGCCCCCGAGATGATCGATTGGATGGAGGAGAACCTCGAAGAACTCGGGATGATCTGCCTCGATCACGACCTCGGGCCGAATCGGCGTAGGGACGGACAGTTCTTTGATCCGGGAATAGGACGGGACGTAGCCGACTACTTGGCCACAAGGAAGCCAGTGTGTCCGGTATTGATCCATACGACCAACAACCTCGCAGCTCCCGGCATGGCGATGGTGCTCGACGACTCAGGCTGGCGTTGTTCGCGGGTCGTCCCTTATGCCGGTCTGGATTGGATCGGGGAAGTCTGGATTGCTGAGCTGACGGAGATGCTCGAAGCAAATAGCATCGAGCCAACATGAGCGCTGCCGCTAAGCCCGGCATCCGTGCCGGGACGCCTCGACCGGTGGTGCAGACGACAAGAAGTGCGTAATATTAACACAGAATCAACCGTCCTCCCCGACGTCACCACTGGCGTCGGCAGGGCCGACCGTTGAACTAATCGGCTGCGCGGAGGTGCTCAACTCTTTACGTTGGCTGGGCTGCCGGGGAGTTTGCTTCCGGCTTTCTATTGTACGTCCTGGACGGGCGTTGTTCTGGCCGCCGGGTTTCTTGGGGCAGAACGTAGCGAGCGGCGGCATCGCGCTGGGGAGCGTTTCTTTTCTCGCCATCCGCCGCCGAGGCGGCAGATGGCGAGAAAAGGTAGAGAGAGGGTGGAGCGGCGCGGATCGCCGGTTTCGGAGCTCCTACTGACAGCGCCGCCAAAGTGTCGCGTCCGGCGTATTGTGCGCGAGGCCCAGATGCGAAAACGACTCGACGTCGCAGGAAAGATCCCTCTCCACACCCACCCCATTCCAGGTTGAACACTTATTGATTCGCCGGTCCTCAATATCTCCCATACTTCTCTACCAGTTCCATGATCGACTGATAGCGTGCGAAAGTGACCTCGGGCGGGATGGAGTGATCGGAATGGTAGATGTATCCGCCGCCCTGTTTGGCGACCATAATCTTGTCGCGGATCTCGGCCTCGCAAGCTTCGGCGGGACCGCTGAGCTTGACGACGTTGATGTTCCCCCAGAATGTGATCCGGTCGCCGTACGCGGGTTTCAACTCGCGAACGTCGAGGCCGGCCTGGGCCTGGAGCGGCTGAAGCACCTCCAGCCCACACTCGATCAAGTCATCCAGGAGCGGCAGGCAGTTCCCGCAGCAGTGAAGCCAGAACGAAATCCCCTCGTCGCGAAGAAACTGTCCGAGCCGGCGATAGATGGGTTTGAAGACCGCGCGCCACGTGGCCGGTGAGAAGAGCAGGCCCCGAGTGCAAGCCAGATCGTCGACGAGCCAGAGGGCGTCGGGCTTCAGCGATAACGCGGCGCAGTGGCGGAGAATGGCGACGACCAGTTCGCTCTGCGCTTCGGCCATCTCCGCCACCCACAGGGGATCTTCGGCCAGGTCCATGAGCAACGGGGTGTAGCCGCGGTGGCGCCAGGCGCCTTCCCACGGGCCGTAGACGGCGTAGGCAAGATACTTGCCGGTGGCCCGGATCGCGTCGTATTGCTGCTTGACCTCGGACCAGGCGGGGTACGGGTCCATGTGAAAGAAGTACGACTTGACATCGAGCCGCGCGGGGCCGGCCGGATCCACCCGAAAACCGTCGCGCAGTCGCTGCCAGGTCTGCTTGTCCTTGGTAACATGATCGATCCACTCCAGGGCCCGCGACTTGCCCATGAATTTCCGCGCGGTGTAACCGGCCCGATCGCGGAAGACGACGCACTCGGGGTCTTCCCGCAGGATCTCCTGCTCGCATCGCAAGGAGGCGTCGATGTTCATGATGCGCAGATCGAAGTCGAAGAGATCCTCGGGGCCGGCGCCGGTCGGCATGCCCTGTGCGAGCCAGGCGGAGAGGGTGTCTTCCCAGAAGCTGTCGTACCGCGGGATCCGGTCCAGCGGCCGGCGGAGGATGGCGTGGCGGATGCGGGTTCGTCCGTCCATCGGAAAGTCGTCCGAGCGGGTTGGTTTTCCAGGCAAGTCAACGTTTGCTCTACTTCGTTGCCGCTTTGGCCGCCTCGTTCATCTTTTTCTGCCCTTCTGCGATGGATTCGGCGATGTCGAAGCCGAGCGGCCGGCCGTCGGCGATCTTTTTCCGCGCGGAACGGACGGCGGCCTCGGCGCCGTCGGGGATCTGGCCCTGCCACCAGTTCATCCGCTCGCTGTAGCACCAGACGTATTCGTCGCTGGCGGCCAGGGCGTGGTAGACGTTGTGTTCAAACCAGCGCAGCCGCTCCTGGGGCGCGAGGTAGGTGCTGAGATACTTGTCGGGCGGCTGCCGCAGCGCGAGCACCTGGTTTACGTAGAGGGCCATGCCCGCCTGGAACTGGACGGCATGTTTCGCGCGGAGCTCGGGCGGCACCAGCGAGAGCGAGCGCTGTCTGATGAGGTGATAGGCGCGGAAGAACGGCTCGCGCCGGGTGAAATAATAGGCCGGCTCGTAGCCGTCGATGATCCGCACGCCCGGCGCGGCGGCCTCCAGGGCGCCGTTCCAGAACGCGGAAAGCAGTCCCCAGTCTTGCTTCGAAAGCTCAAGCTGCCGCTCATTGGCATCGGGCATGTCGAGCAACGCGTCGAAGAGGCTCTGGTGGAAGAAGGTCAGGACCCTCGCCTCAGGCAGTTGCGACTGGATGGCCTCGATGAACTGCTCGCCGCGCTTGCGGACCTGGGCCTCGACCTCAGCGAAACTGCGGTTCTTGTTCCCGGTGTAAGCCCACGGGTTGTCGCCGTAAGGCTCCGGATCGAACACGAGGCCGACGCAGCGGCCGATCCTGGCGGCCTCCGCGCTCAACCGCAGGTTGGCTTCGATGTTCTTCCACTGCTCGTCGTCGAACCAGTCCATCTTCCAGTTGTTGGCGGCGTAGAGACAGAGGAAGTTGTCGGTAAACGATTTCCAGTCAATGGCGGCAAGGTCGTCGAGCTGAGGTTTGAGGCTTGCCTTGTCCCACGGGCGGGGGTCAAAGGCGTGGTTCCACTCGCGCAGACGGAAGATGATGCCGTCGAAGGGCTTTTTTTCCATGCTTCCGATTTCTTTTCGCACCTGATCGGGATAGGGCACGTCCCAGCCGTATTCGATCAGTTTCTTGACGGGGCGTTGCGGGGCGGCCGTTTCCGCATGCAACGCGGCCAGTGGAAGCAGCAGGGCCGTGAGCGTCAACAACATTCGGTTCATGGTTGCTCCTTGGTCGTGTGGTTGTTGTGGCAAAGCCGCCATCGCAGCGCACGAGATTGTTTCGTTCGGGGCGGCAGGCTTTGCCGATCGAGTTAATCCGGAACGGCCATTCCGAGCTGGCGCATCTTGCGGTAGAGGTTTGAGCGGTGAAGTCCGAGGCTCGCGGCCGCCTGGCTCATGTTGCCGCCGGACTGCTGGATCGCCCGCTTGATGTACTCGCTCTGGAAATGCACCGTGGCGTCGGCCAGTGTCTGGCTCGTGTCGAGGAGCCACGAGCCCTCGTCCCTTCCTCTCGGCGAAAGAATGAAGGCCAGGTCCTCCGCCTCGATATGGTCCTCCGTGGAGAGGTAGGCGATCCGCTCCATGAGGTTGCGGAGTTCGCGGACATTGCCCGGCCACGTGTGCGACTCCAGCCGCTTCCGGGCCGGCGCGGAAAGGCTGGGGAGCGGGCGGCGCGCCTTTCGGCAGAAATCGCCCAAGAAGTGCTCGGCCAGCGGCAGGATGTCGCCCGGACGTTCGCGCAAGGGCGGGATTTCGAGCGTCACCACGTTGAGCCGGAAATAGAGGTCCTCGCGAAACCGCTTCTGGCGGACCATCTCGGCCAGGTCCTGGTTGGTCGCGGCGAGGAGGCGCGCGTCGGTTTGGATCGAGACGGAGCCGCCCACGCGGACCAGGATCCGCTCCTCCAGCACGCGCAAGAGCTTCGCTTGGCCGCTGAGGCTGAGGTCGCCGATCTCGTCGAGGAACAGCGTTCCCCCGGAAGCCAGCTCGAACTTACCCAGCCGGGAGTCGCGAGCGTCGGTGAAGGCCCCTTTTTCGTGTCCGAACAGTTCGCTTTCAGCGAGCGTGTCGGGGATCGCGGCGCAGTTGACGGCGATGAACGGTTTGCCGCGACGGCGGCTCAGGTAGTGGATCGATTGGGCGACGACCTCCTTGCCCGTGCCGTTTTCTCCCAGGATGAGCACCGCCAGTTCGGTGTCGGCCACGCGGCGGATGATGGACCGCAGGGCCTCGATCGCCGGGCTGCTGCCGATGAGCCGGACCTGGTCGGCGGCCTGCTGCGTGATCTGGCGGGTGGTCGAAAGGAGCTCCTCGCGGTCCTGGGCGTTTTCCAGGGCGATCGCGGCGTGCGCGGCCAGTTCGCCCAGCGCGGTCTCGTCTTCGGAAGTGAAGCTGCCCGAGAGCTTGTTGATCAGCTCAAACGCGCCGAACAGCTCCCCGGATCTTCCCCGGAGGGGCACGCACAAGAGCGAGCGGGTCTGGTAGCCGAGTTGCGTGTCCACGCGGTGGTCGATCTTTTCAGGCTCGGTGGCCGCGTCGACGCGGAGCGGCTTGCCCGACTTGATCACCTGGCCGACGACGCCCCGGTCGTCCGGGATCCGCAGCTCGCCGCCGCGAACGCCCAGCGCCGGCCGGCCGACCAGTTCATGGTTGCGCCGGTCCCAGACAAAGATGCTGGCGCGGTCCGCTCCCAGGAGCCGCGTGGCGGCCTCGGCCATCTTGACCAAGAGCGGCTCGACTTCGCGCGTGCGGTTCCACTGGTTGGTGATCTCCAGGATGGTCTCCAGCCGCCGCGCGCGCCGCCGGTCCTGATGGCGGTCGCCCACCGCGGCAAGGCCCTCCCGAAGCACCGGGACCAGCTCGGTGAGCACCGCCATCGCCTTCGTGGGGTTGGAGTCCGGCGCCAGGTGGACCACGACCGCTTGCGCCGGAGCATTCCCGCTGCCCAGCGGTGCGACGATCCAGTCGTCGGCTGCCGCGGGCGATTCCCGGTCCAGCGAGTCGGCCAGGAGCGTCGCCGGGAGCGCGCGGCGATTGCCCGACTGGGCAATCGACGACCAGCGCCCCTCCACCGCCTCCGCCAAGCTGGCAAAGTCGCCGCCCACCGTCGACGAGACCACCGGCAGCACGGCGCCTAGATAGGCGACCGGATCCGTGGTGTGCGTCACCCTCCAGAGGAGTTCCGCGGCGACGGAAGCAACATCCGGCTTGGTGCGGAAGGGGAAGCTGGCGGGCGGGTCGAGAGGTGAGTTGCGCTGCATGGAGCCGAGCGACGGGCATCAAGGACGGAATCAAAACGATGACGCTGCCAGCCCGGATCCTAAACGAATGACGCCTTTTTGACAACAGTCGCGACAAAATGGTGGCATGGTTCAAGAAGGACTTCAGCGGCCGAGCTGGCGTTCCTCGTCGATCAGGCGGAGTTGCTCTTCGATCCAGAGGATGACGCCCGTCTGCGACGGCACGTGCAGTGCCAGGCAGGCGATGAAGACCACCGCAACGACGAGGCTGGGCCACGAGTGCTCGAGCATGTAGGTGATGCAGGCAAAGAAGGCGACTCCCTCAAGAGTCGCCGCCGCGATGATCGTCCGGCTCATCAGCACCTGCCAGAGCTTGCCGGCATCACCGGTCTGCTCCAAGAACGCTTGCACACCTTGCGGCACGTTGGACGGCTGCAGCGGTTGCCATACCCCTTCGCGAATCCGCCGGCGCGCGTTGGAGACGATGGCCGCGGGCACGACGGCCCGAGCGGCGAGCGCGGCCACGGCAAATACGGCCAGAACATAGGAGAGCGGCAGTTCCAGGGCGGCTTCGCGCGCGGCCCCGGAGTAGACCAGCACCAGCACGACCGCCAGGAACACCAACGAGCCGATCACCATCGCAGCCACGATGAGCTGCAATCTCCAAACCTGCCTGGATACTTCCGCTTGCCATGAATGCTCGGGCATCGTCGCGCTCTCGGCTTCTGGGATTCACAGGAACGGCCTCCCTAAGTATAGCACTCCGCACGACCGGAGCAGCGGCCCCGTGCCACAGGCGCCGTGCCTTCCGGAAAAATCGGCGTTGCTACTCTGCGGCAGCGGGCTACAATGGCAACATGCACTACGACGCAAGCCATCCAATCTCCCAAGCCTGCGCCATTCCCTACCGTCTTCAGAACGGTCATCCCGTATTCTGCCTGATCACCACCACAAAAAAAGGTAAATGGGTGTTTCCCAAGGGCGTCGTCGATCCGGGCGAGACTCCCGAGGAGACCGCCTTGAAAGAAGCCCGTGAAGAAGCCGGGCTGCGCGGACGCATCGAAGGAGGCGAGCTCGGCGAGTACACCTACTCCAAATGGGGAGCAGACTTGTCTGTGTCCGCCTATCTCATGCGGGTGACGAGGGCGGAAAACCGTTGGCAGGAAGCGGGGGTGCGCGAGCGGCGGTGGTACAGGCCCGAGGAAGCGCGCAAAAAGCTCGGCCGCAAGACGCTTCGCGATCTCTTGGACGTCGCCTTGGAGCGGATTTCAGGCGGGGACGCCGATCCGCGGTGACACGGCAACGGTTCAGTCGAGTGGTGGCCGAAGACGTGAGACTTCAGGAGCTTCGCACGTTGCCCGGCGGTCGTCCTGAATTCTCACGATTCGGCTACCGGGGCGCAAGCCGCCGCGATTTCGAACCGTGGGCGGGTCTGCAAGTTCAGGCAGCCTGGTGGGAGGCGGCCGGGTTGGCCAGCGCCTGCTCGGCGGCCCAGGTCTCGGTCCACATGCAGCCGGCCCAGGAGAACCCCACGCCGAAACCGATCATCATCGACCGTTTTCCGGGTTTCAGCTTGCCGGACCGGCGCAGGTCGTGCATCAGAATCGGAATGGTCGAGGAGACGGTGTTGCCGCAATAGTCCAGGTCGACCGGGACTTTTTCGGAGTCCAGCAGCAGCCGGTTGCGAAGGTGGTCGATCATGAAAACCGTCGCCTGGTGCATCAGGTAGAAATCGACCTCCTCGTTGGTCAGCCCGGTGTCGGCCAGGATGCGGTCGACCAGGGGCGGCACCACCTCGAGGGTGAACTTCACGAGTTCCGGCCCGTCCATGTAGAGCCGGCTCGGCCATCGCTTCCGCTTGTTGGGCTTCAGCGCGGCTTCCGGTGGCCGGGCCCCTCCGTCGGCAACCATCAGGGCGGCGGCGCCTCGGCCGTCGGTCCCGAAGATGAAGGAACCGAGCGAGGGCTCGTCGGCGGCTTCGACGAGGGTGGCCGCCGCGCCGTCCCCAAAGATCGTCCGGAGCGAACGGTCGCTGGGGTGGATGTACTTCGAATAGGTCTCGGAAGTGATCAGGAGCACACGCTGTGCCGAGCCGGCACGGATCAGCCCGTCGACACCCTTCCACACCATCAGCCGGCACACGGTGACGACGACCTTGCGATCCGCCGGCACGCCGAGCTTCTCGCGCGCTTGGGCCTTGGTCGTCGCGAACGTCTTCGGGCCGTTGTAGACGTTGTGGATCAGCCGGACCTTGTCGGGCTCGATGCCGTAGCCGATCACGATGCGGCGCAAGTAGTCGGAGCACGAGACGATCGCGTCGACGCGATTCCACCACCACTTCTGCAGCGTTCGCGCGAGCCAGACCTTGAAGCCGTACGTCTTGCGCTGGTATGCGTCGATGTCGTCGTCGGTCCAGCCGTAGCGATGCGCGATCTCCCAACTGCCGTCGACCATGATGCGGATCGCGCACTTCTTGCCGCGCAGCTTCGCCGCGAGCACCGCGAGCAACGCGAGGTGCTCGTTCACGTAGACGACGTCGCGGTCCTTCGCG
>JABWBD010000528.1 GCA_013360685.1 Pirellulales bacterium | reverse complement strand
GGCCCAGCGCGTCGGCGCCGCAGCGCGCGGTCAGCGGCGGCGGGCTGCCGGCGGCCAGATCGGGATCCACCACCGCGATCCGCGGATAGAGTGCCGCTGAGGAAATGGTCCCTTTCAGCGGTGTTTCGGGATGCGAGCCGACACCCCGGAACGTGAACACCGCGACCGGGCTGACCTCGGAACCGGTGCCGGCGGTCGTGGGCACGGCAACGACCGGTAGGGCTTCGGGGATGGGGGGGGCATCGGGAATTCCGACCGTATACTGCCAAAGCGTTCCGCCGGCCCTAGCCATCGCGGCGATTCCCTTGGCCGCGTCGATTACGCTGCCGCCGCCGAGCGCAACAACCACGTCGATGCCGCCGTCCCTCGCGGCCGCGGCCCCATCAAGGATGCTCTCGGCATCGGGCTCCGGATCGACGCCAAAGCACGAGACGGCTACTCCCGTCTTCTCAAGCGAGGCCGTCGCGCGCTGGTACCTATCTTCCAGCCCGCTCTGCTCGCGGTAGCCGACGAGCAATGCGGAACGGCCGAGCGGCCGGATTGTTTCACCCAGTCTTTTCAGACCTCCACGTCCGAACTGGATTCGCGTGGGCAGTTCAAATTCCCAAGAGCGTGGCATGATCCGATCGTGCTCTGCGAGGGTCGATCCATGGAATTCTCTCGTTCCAGAGAGAAAATGTCCAGGGCGGCAATTCGCCAGCGGGTACGAAGTTCTTTGACGCCACGGTGGACACACAAGGCGGAGGGGTCGGCCTCGGCAATTCGTCAATTCTTCGGAGCGACTTTCTTGCGAAACTCGACCGGCAGGAGCGGTGACCCGGGGTTTGCCTCGACCAGCGTATACGCCTCCGCGTATTCGACGCCGCACTCCGCGCCGCGCCGCTTGTGCATCGCTTCGTGGACTTGCCACCAGCCGTCGGGGTCTTGGCTCTTGTGGCAAAAGCAGGCCTGCCGCTTCGTCTCTCGCACCGGCCCGACGTCCAAGTAGAGTTCCGCGTGGAAGCCGAGGCTTTGACGATCCGTCATCACTTCAAAGAAATAGAGATTCCAGACCTCGGAATGCCGGTAGGACTGCCATGCCAGCGAACCGACGACATGGTGATTGGGGTGCGTGTCCAGAGGCCAGTGCGCGACGACGATGTCCGGTTTGACATCCTCCAGCCACGCAGAGACCTCCTTAACAGTCGCCTCGTCGGCAAACAGTTTCTCGTGGGCATAGGGGAAGAACTTCGGGGTTGCGCCCATGATCTTGCATGCGGCCTCCGCTTCCGCGCGGCGGACCTCGGCCTCCGGCCGGCCGCCGATCTTGCGGTCGCCCCGGAAAGAGGTCGCGTAGCCCACGATGACTTCGTGGCCGCCGCGAGCCAGCAGGGTGATCAGCCCGCCGGCGCCGGACTCCGGATCGTCGCAGTGGGCCCCGAAAACGACCACGCGGAGTCTCTTGGGCTGCGATTGATCCGCGTGAAGGGTGCGAGGCAGCAACGTGGGAATGGCGACAACGAGGAGGAGAAAAGACGCGAGGTACTTGCCGATCGTGGGGTGCCGGTGCATGATGATCTCCTGAGAGGCTTGGCGTTCCGGAGCAATAATCTAAATGACCTTGCACGATCCTGGAAGAACCGACTGTAGGGAACGCCCTCCGTGGCGTTCCGTTTGCTGGGGGACTCCGCAGAACGCCACGGAGGGCGTTCCCTACAGTGGATTGCTCGGCCTCCCAGAAACCTGCAACTCTATTTGGTTCGAACATTTGAACAAACACGATCCTACTGAGGAAGATGCACCATGACAAGATTCCTTGCGCGAGCGTTGGGATGTTCCATCCTGGTGTTGGCCGGCTGTCTGGACATCGCCGGGGCCAGCGAGCCGATCGATTTGGGGACGAGCCTCGAGCTGTTCGTCGACGGGCGATTGATCGATCAGCTCAAAGACGCCCGGCTCGAGATGCATTCGCCGCAGCCGCGCGAGAATGTGCTCGAATTCGACCAGCCGTGGGAAGGGATCTATAGCGGCTACGAAACGGTTCTGGACACCGGCAGCGGATTCCGGTTTTACTATCGCGGCCTGCCGGTCGCAAAACACACGCTCGATGCGGAGGTGACCTGCGTCGCCGAGAGCGCCGATGGGATTCGTTGGATGAAGCCCAAGCTGGGTCTCTACGAAGTGAACGGCACGAAGGACAATAACGTCGTCCTGGCACGCCACCGGGGTTGCCATAATCTGGCTCCCTTTCTCGATACGAATCCCGACGCCCCGGCTGACCAGCGTTACAAGGCGCTCAGAGGCACCGGGGACCCGGGTTTGATCGCGATGGTTTCGCCCGACGGCCTTCGATGGAAGGAGCTTCAGGCCGATCCGGTGATCACGAAAGGGGCATTTGATTCGCAAAACAACGCCTTCTGGTCGGAGAGCGAGAAGCGGTACGTCTGCTACTTCCGCGTCTTCCGGGACGACACGCGCTGGATCGCCCGCACCACGTCGAAGGATTTCGTGCACTGGACCGATCCGGTGGACCTGGATCTCGGGGGAAAACCGCGCCAGCACCTCTACACCAACCAGTTTCATCCCTATTTCCGGGCGCCGCAGATCTATCTGGGACTGCCGACGCGGTTCTTCCCCGGCCGCCGCGTGGTGACCGAGGAGGAAGCCCGCCGGATCGGCACGCCGATGGAGTGGGGCTACGCGAACGACTGCACGGACATCCTGTTCTGTTCCACCCGCGGCGGAGCCGAGTTCAACCGGATGTTTCTGGAAGCGTTTATCCGTCCGGGCTGCGATCTGCGGAATTGGACCTCGCGGGCCAACTATGCCGCTCGCGGAATGATCAAAACCCCCGATGGAGAGATATCCCTGTACGTGAAGCACAACTCCGGCTATCCGACCAACCACATGCGGCGCTACACGCTCCGCCCCGACGGTTTTGTCTCGGTTTCTGCCCCGTACTCCGGCGGAGAGATGATTACCAAGCCGTTTGTCTTCTCAGGCCGACGACTGGCGCTTAATTAATTATGCGACGTCCGCAGCGGGCGGCATGCAGGTCGAAATCCAGTCGCCGGACGGCCGCGCGATCGCCAGCTTTGCGCTGGCCGACTGCCCGGAGATCATCGGCGATCGGGTCGAAGCGACGGTGCGCTGGCAAGGCGGAGACGACGTGGGCAGGCTTGCGCGCACGCCCGTGCGGCTTCGGTTCGTGCTCCGCGACGCCGACCTGTACTCGCTGCGGTTCTGCCAGTGACCGGCGCCGAGGGAGTTTTCATCTGGCCGCCTTGGGGCCGCTCTCGGCATGCCGAACCAGATTCGTCATCAGCCTGGGGTAGGCGTCTGCCAACACCTCGCGAGGACTGACGGCGGCGTAGTGACGGACGACCGTGCCTTGATCGACAGAGTTCACCGTCAGCAGCGGGTAGATTCCGTTGACGGTGCCCTTGCGCACGTAGTGGATGCCGTCGTAGGGGCACTGCTCATGCTCGACTTCGATGAGAACTTCCGCGCCCGCCGGCTTGACCGGGCTAGCCAGGTATTCGTAGGTGCTTTGGCCCGGCTTGAAGGTAGTCTCCTGCCAGACGCCGACCGGGGCGAGGCCCTCGGTCAACGGGTGCGGCTTGGCAACCCGCCACCGCGTGGCAAATCCCCTGGGCTCGTAGTGGAATTCGATCCCTGAAAGCTTCGCGAACTCGAGCGTCAATACACCTTGGTCGCCGGCCTCCTTTTCGCCCGGAGACGGCGGGCCGGCCGATGCATCAAGCTGCCAGCCGGGAAGGAACTCCAGGAAGAGCGTTCCACCGGCGCGCGCGTACCCGGCCAGGAGCCCCGGCCAGGAGCGCGGCATTTTGCCCTTGGACACGAGCATCAGGGGATAACGGCGTGCCGCCTCGGCGGGCGTGAACCGGCCTTCGGCAAGATCGCGGAGGACTTCGATCCTCGGCCACGCCGATGCGCCAGGCAGGTCGCGGCCCAGTCCACGCTCGAAGTTCAACAGCGTGCCGAGGTAGGGCCCTTCGCCGAGGTCTCGCCGCCACCGCTCCAGGTGCGACTCGGGATCCTCGCGTTTCTGCCCCCAGGCAGCGCCTCGGGACTGCCATTGTTGGAGCGGCCCGGCCATGGCCTGATAGGCATCGTGATCGATCCCCAGGCCGTAGATGCGGACTCCATCGGCGTAGTCGTGGGCAATTGCCAGCTTTTGCACCGCATCGCGGACCGTGTGCTCGGCGGTGGGATTCTTCTCGTCGGCGGTGAGCACTCCCCAGCCGTCGCGATAG
>JABWBD010000527.1 GCA_013360685.1 Pirellulales bacterium | reverse complement strand
CTGCGTGCTTGGATACTGGACCCTGGTGGCGAATTGCTAAGATCTAAGCCCTAAGATCTAAGCTCTTGTTTGTTGGGTGTTTTCTGTTCTGCCAGGCGCTCTTCCACCGGGACCGCAAACACGGAATTGTGGCGGAGGACGCAGCCGGGCTGGCCGGGGACGCAGGAATTGCGGACCTTCATGCAGAATTCGTGATCCATGTCGAAATGGGGGCAGGAGAAACTCACGACGGGACCTCCTGGCGCTGGTGGCCGACGAAACCGAGGACGTAATCGACCAGCGGCTCCAGGTTGCTCCTCGGCAGGACGGGCACGCCGTCTGGCGCCGGATCATCGGTGACCACGGCCGCGATGTCCCGCCGCTGGCTTGCCAGGCAATCGTCTCCCATCTGGGCTCGCCACACTTCGATCTTGTGTCCCTCACCGTCGAGGTGCCCTTCGATGAGCACCAGGTCGCAACCGGCAAACATCGGCGCGAGCTGACGGAGATAGTCGCCGCCCTCGCAGGGCAGGTGGACCGCGATCGCCCGGCCGCTGACGACGGCTGCCGGGTCGGCGCCTGCCAGGCGATGGCGGCAGGAATCGCTGCCAGGCTTGTCCAGTTCGTGCACATGGCTTGTATGCTTGATCGTGCCAATACGCAGCCCGGCCCGGCGGAGTTCGCCCACCAGTTCCACCAACAGGGTCGTCTTGCCGTGGTTCTTGCGGCCGACGATGTGGAGCCGTTTCACATCTTTTCCCTTCTAGTCGCCGCTGCCCGGGATCCAGGTAAACCGGACGAGCTCGCCTGCCGGGATCTCCGTCACGCCCGGCGGGACCTCCACATAGCAGTTGGCCATGCATGGCGTAAAGATATCGGCGGAACTCACACCCGAGAGCGGGACGACATGCCAGACGCTGGACAATCCCTGAACTCGATCAGCACGCGCCAGTCCGAAGTAGGTCCGATTGCCCCGGTAGGAGACAGGGCCCGTCAATCTCCCTTCCAAGGGGCCCGGCGATGGCTCGAGGCCCTGCATGATTCGAAGGGCAGTGGCGACATAGCGGCTGAATCCCAGGTGGCAGGCCAGGGGGTTGCCCGGCAAGCCGAAGATCAACTGCCGGCCCCGCCGAGCCAACAAGAGCGGCTTGCCCGGCTTCTGCCTGACCTTGTGGAACAGGGTCTCCGCACCGGATTGGTTGAGGGCCTCCGGCACGAGATCATAGTCGCCCGCCGACACACCGCCGGTGAGGAGAACCACGTCGCGCTCCGAAACTTGCTGGAAAGCGGCCATGATCGCGTCCAGGCGGTCGACAACGTGGACGGCCAGCGGTCGGTCAAGGCCCATCTCCCGGGCCATCGCCGCGAGCATGGGGCCATTGGAATTGCGAATCTGGTGCGGCTGGAGAGGTTGGCCAGCGCCGACCAGTTCCGCTCCCGTCGTGATGATCGCCAGCGAGGGTCTGGGCCGAACAAGGACCGACTCCATTCCGAAAGAAGCCATGGCGGCGATGGCCAGGGGACCGATCGTGTCGCCGGGTTGCAGCACGAGGGCCGCCGGCCGGCACTCGCTTCCCACCGGGGCGATGTGCGAACCGAGAGCGAGCCGATCCGGCAATCGCACCTGACCGGAGTCGCATCGCACGTGCTCCTTCTGGACTACCGCCTCGGCGCCGGGCGGGCAAACGGCGCCGGTCATGATGGAAATCGCGTGGCCGTCGGTGAGCTCCAGGTCGCTCGGTTGCCCGGCCGCGATTTCGCCGGCAATCTTGACCGTCTTGCCCGCATCGGCCATGCGAACGGCGAAGCCGTCCATCATCGCGCGGGGGAACGCAGGGTACGGGCGGTCGGCGCGGACCTCCTCCGCGAGCCGGAGGCCGCAGGCGTCGTCCAAGGGCACCGCACGCGCGTCCAGCGGCTGGGCCGACTGAAGAACGTAGCTCAATGCCTCCTCGGGAGAAATCATGTACCGGGAGGAAGGCAAGCGGGGAGAGGGTTGGCCCTGGGCGGGCAACGGCCCCGCGGGCATGCGAATCATGGCGTATCCCCTTCGAGCGGCGTTTCCTGTATTCTTTCAGTGTAAGTCAAGAGCGGTCGGAGAGTGTGGATGGACTGCCGAGGTCTCGCGACTTCGGGTAAACAACGTTGCACGATCCTGGGAGAACCGACTGTAGGCAGCGCCCTCCGTGGCGTTCCGTTTGCCGGGGAACTCCGCGGAACGCCACGGAGGGCGCTGCCTACGGTGGATCGCTCGGCCTCCCAGAATCCAGCAACTCGATTTAGCTTTCCATGTTTTAGATGATCCGCGGGGAGCGGGCCATGAGGTATCGGCGTTTGAGACGGTGCGAAAAAATATTTTTGTCCGGCAGACCTGTTGACATCCGTGACGGGTCGATTATATTCTTTCTACATCTGGAGGTCAAGAATGTTGACTGCCACCACCGAACATGCCTTACGTGCGCTGGTCCATATGGCTGCCTTGCCGGAGGGCGAGTCGATCCTGGGGCGGGATTTGGCGGAGCGAGCGAGCATCCCCGCCAATTACCTCTCCAAAATCTTGTTGACCCTTCGAAATGCGGGTTATGTGGAAACCACCCGAGGGTTTGGCGGGGGGTATCGTCTGTCCGCTCGGCCCAACCAGATCAAGCTGATCGACGTGGTGGAGTTGTTCGAGGGAGTGCGAGGCAGGCCAGGTTGCCTGCTCGGCGAGAAGCACGGTTGCTCCGACGAAACCCCTTGTCCGGCACATGCCATGTGGAAGGAAGTCAAGGTCGCGTACCTCAGTTTCCTCGAGTCGAACACGATCGCCGACATTTCCAGGCCCCAGAAGCCTGCAGACGGCAAGCTCGTCAAGAAGAAAGTCAAGCAGTCGTAAGAGATATCTGTCATGCGCTCACAGCGAAACCGCCGGATTGCGATTCCCAACGCCGCCCGCACTGACCGCGAGCGACCGTTCCCCTGGTTTCATCGCCTTCGGCCATCGCTGCGGCTTCTCCTCCTCGTCGGATCCCTGTCGTATTCCGGCGCCGCTTCGGCCCAGGACGCGGCGCAGTACTTCCGTCAGAACTGCGCCAGTTGCCATACGATCGGCGGCGGGCGACTGACGGGGCCGGACCTGAAGAACGTCGCGGATCGCAGGGACCGGCAATGGTTGACTCGCTTTATTCTCGATCCGTCTGCGGTCCTCCAAAGCGGTGATCCCTACGCGGCGAAACTCCAAGAGGAAGCCCGCGGGGTGGTGATGCCGAAGCCGCCGGGGATCACGCGGGAATTGGCCGAGCGGCTCCTGGATCTGATCGCCGCGGAATCGAAGCTGGAACGTTCCCAGTTTGCCGGCTCGCTGTTTTCCGACAAGCCGTTTACTGCGGCCGATGTTGCCGAAGGCAAACGACTCTTCCTCGGCACGTCGCGCCTGGCGAGTGGGGGCACCTCGTGCATCTCCTGCCACGCCGTCCGCGGAATCGGCGCGCTGGGCGGGGGGCGGCTGGGGCCGGACTTGACGCGGGTCTACGAGCGACTACAGGGCAAAAAGAACCTTTCCGCGTGGCTGTCGGCCCCGGCCACGGCGACGATGCAGGCGACGTTCCAGTCCCGGCCGCTGGGACCGGAAGAGATCCACGCCCTGGTGGCGTTTTTCGAAGACAGCGCCAAGCATAGCGGCGAGGAAGACATGAGCGGTCCGCTGGCTTTCCTGCTCCTGGGCATCGGCGGCGCGGCCCTGGGACTGGTCGGCATGGACGCGATCTGGCGCAGTCGGTTCCACGGTGTCCGCCGCTTTCTAACCGGCCATGAGACGAGGTGAGTGATGTTCCTGCGCGATGCGATTTCCTGGATCAAGGACGAGCGCGACCCCCAGCTCCGCGGTTGGGAGGAGTTCTACCGCAACCGCTGGCAGCACGATAAGGTGGTCCGCAGCACCCACGGAGTGAACTGCACCGGCGGCTGCACGTGGATGATCCACGTCAAAGACGGGCTGGTCACCTGGGAAATGCAGGGCTACGACTACCCGAGCCTTGAAACGGGGTTGCCGCCCTACGAGCCCCGCGGCTGCCAGCGAGGCATCTCCTATTCCTGGTATCTCTACAGCCCGCTGCGCGTGAAGTATCCATACATCCGCGGGGCGCTGGTCGACCTGTGGAAGAAGGCCCGTGCGCAGTTCGACGACCCGGTGGATGCGTGGCAGTCGCTGGTCGAGGATCCGGAGGCGCGCCAGCGGTGGCAGAAGGCGCGTGGCAAGGGGGGGTTCCGCCGCACGAACTGGGCCACCGTGCTGGAGATCATCTCC
>JABWBD010000526.1 GCA_013360685.1 Pirellulales bacterium | reverse complement strand
GGCAGCGTCTTCACATCCTCGACCAGGGCCAGCCGCGCAGTGAAATCCCCTTCGATTTCCCGCTCTCGCAGCATCCCCGTCGGCTCCAGGAGGGCTCCCAGCAGGGCCATGATCATCGCGCGCACGCCGATCACCCAAGCCGCCACGCGATTGATGCTGGCGTCGAAGAAATCCAATCCGATGTGGACCCGTTCCAAGAACCCGCCGCGGACGATCTCCTCGGCAATCGCGCGCAGATCGTCGTTGAGGATCACCACGTGGTCGCTGTCCCAACGAATGCCGCGGCTGACGTGCAGGAGGATTTCGTCGAGGTACAAAAGCACCGACGAAATCTTGTCGGCTATCGACTCGGTGGGATGGAAGTGGCCGGCATCGAGGCAAAGGAGCTTTCCGCTGCGGATGGCATAGCCCAGATAGAACTCGTGCGATCCGACGACATAAGTCTCCGAACCGATGCCGAACAGCTTGCTCTCCACCGCGTCGAGATTAGCCTTCGGATCGATCGCCAGCTTGAACATCTCGTCGAGCGACTTCCGGAGCAGTTCGCGCGGCCCTTTGCGGTCGACGGTGACGTCCTTGTATCCATCGGGAATCCAGACGTTGGTGACGCACGGAGCGCCCAACTGTTTTCCAATCGCTTCACCGATTTTCCGGCAGGCGATGCCGTGTTCCACCCAGAACCTGCGGATCCCTTCGTCGCGACTTGCCAGGGTGAAGCCGCCGGCCGCCTTGGGATGGGAGAAAAACGTAGGGTTGAAGTCCAGGCCGATGCCGAGCTCCTTGGCCCAGTCGATCCACCGCTGGAAATGGGCCGGCTGGATCTCGTTGCGATCTGCCGGCTTGCCGCCTTCCTGGTACATGGCGTGCAAATTGAATCGGTGCCGACCTGGGATCAAACCGAACGCTTTTTCGGCGTCACTTCGGAGCTCGTCCGGCGTTCTTGCCCGACCGGGATAGCTCCCGGTCGCCATGATGCCGCCCCCGGACAGGCCCTGGTCGCTTTCGAATCCACCAACGTCATCGCCCTGCCAGCAGTGGATGGAGATTGCTATTCGTCTCAGACGTTCCAACACATCGTCCGTCCGGACCCCAAACTCCAGATAGCGCTCTCTGGCCAATTCATAGGCACGCTCGATCCGTGTGGATTCCATGGAGTCCCCCCTTGGCCTTTACCAACGCAGATACCGCTTGCCCCATTGGTCGCTCTCGGGCGCGGAACCGTGATTTTGTCCCGGATTGCCTCTGAATACCAGGGGGTGGTGAAAAGCCGCGGCGAAAAAACCCAGCTCGAGAGGTGTATTCGATAGGATGGTTTGCGATGGCTGCTTGCGTGGCAGTCTTACTCGTTGCGGGGGCATGGCATTGCGCAAGGAGTTCCGGCTGGATGGAAAATGAAAACGAAATTTGTTGAAATCTTGAATGAATTCTAGCAATAATAGAAGTCCCATGCGAGGATCTGGTCGGGAAGTGCCAGGTCCCATTGCCCACCATCCGCAACATCGGAGGGAGCCGTCGTGAGACTTCCCCCCTTCCGCCCCATCTCTGCTCTGCTGACCTGCCTGTGGTTGGTTCTGGCAGCCGGCCTGTGCCTCTCGCCGGCCCTTTCCGCCGAATCGCAACCAATTGCCGCGTCCGCGGCGACGTCGCAAACGCTGGATGAACTGCTTTCGGTTCAGAGGCAAGTCCAGGCCGCTTTGGACAAGGCATTGAGCGCGACGGTCGGGATCCGTGTGGGCCCGGCGCAGGGCAGCGGGGTGATCGTGAGCAAGGACGGGTACGTGCTCACCGCCGGTCACGTTATTTCCAAGCCGGGCCAGGCTGCCACGTTCATCCTCTCCGATGGAACGACCGTACGCGGAAAAACGCTCGGCATCTACACGACGCTCGATGCCGGATTGATGAAAATCACCGACGAGGGCACATGGCCGGCGGCGGAGCAGGGGGAATCGGCCGATCTCAAACCGGGCGCGTGGTGCATTGCCGCCGGTCATCCGTTGGGCTACCAGGACGAGCGGCCGCCCGTCGTCCGCGTGGGACGCGTGCTCCGCGTCCTGAATGGCCAGCTTCACACCGACTGCCCCCTGGTTGCCGGCGACTCGGGCGGCCCGCTCTTTGACCTGGACGGCCGTGTGATCGGGATCAACAGCCGCATCGGGAGTTCGACGGACATGAACTATCACGTGCCGGTTGGTGTTTTCCGCGACGCATGGGACCGGCTCGTGCGGGGAGATTGTTGGGAAGACCATCTGCCCCGAAAGGAATCCCGCGGAGTGACGGAGGCGCTCGGAAGGCTCACCCGCGAAGTGGCCCAGTGCGTCGTCCGGGTCGAGTGCCGCGGCAAGAGCGTGGCATTGGGGACCGTCGTGGGCACAGCCGGTTGGATCCTGACCAAGGCCAGCGAATTGAACGGCCCGCCGGTTTGCCGTCTGGCGGATGGCAGACGCTTCGATGCCCAAGTCGTCGGTGTTGACGAGAAGTTCGACCTGGCAATGTTGAAAATCGACGCGGACGGCCTCCAAGAGATCTCCTGGAACTCGGCGGCTACCCCGACGGTGGGTCAGTGGGTCGCGGCGCCCGGGCCCGGTGCGGCATCGCCGTTGGGTCTGGGCGTGGTGAGCGTCCCGCAACGTCTGATTCCCGGCGAACGCGGCGTGCTGGGAGTGGGGCTTGGCCGCGCCGGACCCGGCGCGAGGGTTGTAAGAGTGCTGTCCGATACACCGGCCGAGAAAGCGGGGCTTCTTGAAAATGATGTGATCACGCATCTCGACGGCTGCCCCGTCGAGGACCAGGAGGCACTGATCGGTGCGCTCCAAGAGCGTCGGCCAGGCGATCCGGTTCGGCTCACGATCCGCCGCGGGGTGGATGAGTTGGAGATCCTTACGGTCCTGGGAAAAGTGGACAACGCCGCCGCGCGAAAACGCGAAATGCAGAACCGTTCGGACGTTGGCGTCAGCCGGCGGCACGACGATTTCCCTGTCGTTCTCCAGCACGACATGGTCCTGAAGCCGAACGAGTGCGGCGGTCCTCTGGTTGATCTGGCGGGCGGCGTGGTCGGAATCAACATCGCTCGCGGGGGGCGGACCGAGACGTATACCGTGCCGTCGCATGTCCTGGTGCCGCTGATCGACGATCTGAAGTCTGGTCGGTTCTTGCCGACGGGTGCCGAGGCGATCGCGCGCTCGGAGGCGAAACGGGAGAGGGAAGTCTGGGTTACGTCCAACGAAACCAACGCAGAGCCAGGGCAAAGGTTGCCAGACCCCAGGCGAGGAGGAGGAGAACGTCGGCAGTGAGGGCGACGAACGTCGCGCCTTCCAGCATGACGCTGCGCAGTGCGTGGATCAGGGGCGTCAGGGGAAGGAGGTAGAGGAGGGGCTGGACGATCTCCGGGAACCGCTCGGTCGAAAAGAAAATCCCCGAGCCGATCCACATCGGCAACATCACCGCGTTCATTAGCCCCGAAACGGTCTCGATCGTCTGGGCGCGGCTGGCCACCAATAACCCAATGCCCGCGAACTCGAAAGCCCCCAGCAGGATCAAGAGCCCGATTGCCAGGTAGCCGCCTTCGCTGGCGACGCCGAAGAATATCCTCGCGAAAACGAGCACCAGCAGGACCTCCGGCAGCGTAAAGGCCAGCCGGCTGATGAGCACCGAGGCGAGGAAATGGCTGCGGCGCATGGGCGTGGCGAGATAACGCTTCAGCAATTTGCGGATCCGCATGTCGACGATCGCGTAGCCGACGCCCCAGAGCCCTCCGCCCATCAGGCCCATCCCCAAGAGCCCCGGCACGAGAAAGTCGATGTAGCGGCCGCCGGGCTCGTCCATCTTGCGGTCGCGGACCTGGACGACGTCGCGCCGGCCTGCGGCGCGCTGCAAGAGGTCGTCGGTGGCGTTGCGGGCCAGGACGCTTTCCGTGCGCGTCGGATCGAAATGGTACTCGTAGCCCGTTTGCGATTCGCCGGCCGCGACGATCACCAGGTCGACGCGCCCGGTGCGGAGTTGGATGCGGCAGTCCCGTTCGTCGCAAAGGACGGCGTGGAACCGCGGGTCGGCGTTGAGCCGGGACACGACGGATTCGGCCGGGGCGTCCTGCTGGACGGCCACCCGGAACGACTCGGCCGAGCGGCCGCGAAAGGCAATTCCCAACGCCACCACCAAGACCAGCGGAAACACGTAGGTCCAGAAGACCGCCTCCGGCTCGCGGAGGAACTCGCGGACGCGAGCGAGGATCAGTTGCAGCACCGGGTAATACCGCCGCGGCTGCGGGGCGGTTTTGGGGTCGGTCAT
>JABWBD010000525.1 GCA_013360685.1 Pirellulales bacterium | reverse complement strand
CGTCGGGTCGGAGCAGGCGCCGGCAGACGTTGCCGCGACCGGTCCGCTGCTCCGGGCGCCGCAGGCCTCTCTGCCGCTCTCGCCTCGCACCTGGCGTGCAACGGAACCTCTGATTGCAGCGCTGGAGGACGAGGTGAGCGATGTGCGTCTGATGGCGGCGTTGTCGTTGGCGGAGATCAAGGACACGCGCGCGGTCGGCCCGCTGGTCCGCGTGCTTTCCGACGACGGGCCCGACGTCGGTTTGGCTGCGGCGTATGCCCTCGGCGAAATCGCCGCCCTCGAAGCCGTGGACCCGCTGGTCCATGCCCTGGAACACGCCGACCAGTACGTCCGCTGCGCAGCCGCCGAAGCATTGGGGAAGATCCACGACGTCCGTTCCATCGCCGCGCTGCGGGCAGCCCGCATGGACGACACGCCCGAGGTCCGCCAGGCCGCATCGCGTGCGCTGCGGGCCTTTCCGCCGAGGCCGTCGACCTGATCGCGGAGAAGTGAATGGCGCATCCGGGTCGGGTGGACGTGAAAAAAGCTCGGCCGTCTGTGCCGGGGACGGTTCTGGTGCGCTTGTGTCCACGGGCGACGAAACGGCCGAGCTCGAAGTCTGGTGGAGACGCGGTTGCCGGGGAGTCGGGCGGGCAATCTTTTCGCGTCCGGCCGGACCGGAAAATCTCCTCCAGTCTGCCATAGTTCCTATCGGGTCGGCGGGCGCCGGGAAGTGAACAACTCTCCGACGGGTGGCACAATCGTTTTTCGGGGCAGAATGGGCGCGCGGAAGCCTTGCCAATTTGCCGTGCGAAGCGATTATACTGCTTGAAGCGAGTTTCGAAACGCGGCTACCACTTCAGTCCGAAGCGATCGCCGCCTCCGGCGCGGCCCAGGCCGCCCTTGAGCGGCTTGTCGGGCTCCCTGCGCGGCTTCGCCTTGACGGCGGGCTCTGGGAGTTGCGGTTCGCCCTCTTCTTTTTTCTCCGCGGCCGGCTCGGCCATCAGGGCCTTCATGGAAAGGCTGATCCGCTGGGCCGCAGGGTCCATCGCCAGAACCATCACGTCGACCTCGTCGCCGGGATTGACCACGTCGCTGGTTCGCCAGACGCGTTTGTTCGATAGCTCGGAGATATGGACGAGCCCTTCCACGCCCGGCTCCAACTCGACAAACGCCCCGAATTCCATCAACTTCGTCACCTTGCCGCGGACGGCCGTGTTGATCGGGTATTTCTGCTCGACGCCGGTCCAGGGATTTTCCATCATGTCGCGGTAGGCCAGACTGATGCGGTTGTTCTCGCGGTCGACTTTGTCGACGCGGACCTTGATGTGCTGGCCTTCGTGGAGGACTTCCTTGGGATGGTTGACTCGCCCCCACGCCAACTGGCTGACGTGGAGCAGACCATCCACGCCGCCCAGGTCGACAAATGCGCCGAAGTCCATCAGCTTGCGGACCACGCCCTCGCGGACTTGTCCAGGCGCCAGCGAATCCAGCAGCGCCTCGCGGGCCTGCTGCTTCTCGCGTTCGAGGACGGCGCGGCGGCTGAGCACGAGGTTTCGCCGCTGCGGGTTGGCCTCGGTCACCAGGCAGGTGAACTTCTCGCCCACGAACTGCTCGATATTCTCCACGCGGTACAGCGAGATCTGGCTGACGGGGATGAAGCCGCGAATGTGGTTCACTTCACATTCCAGCCCGCCGGAGTTGTGGCCGGTAATGCGGGCGTCGACGAGCATTCCTTCTTCCAGGTCGGACCAGTCGCCGATATTGGCGGCCGTGCCGGGGAGGGCCAGTTCGTACAGGCCGTCCTCCCGGTTGAACCGCGAGACGACCACGTCCAGCATCGTGCCGGGCATGGGCGGTTGCTCAAACCCGGACAAGGGCAAGATTCCCTGCTCGCGGCCGCCCAATTCGACGAAGACATCGTCACGGCGGATCATCAGTACGCGAGCGGAGTGCTTCGACTCGGACTCCAGCGGCTCTTGCTGGGTGACGGCCTGGCCGGCCTCGATCAGGGCGTCCAAGGACTCGTTGCCCAACGCTGCCTGGAATTCCTGCTCCAGATCGGGCGACAAGCGGGCGCGGATATTCGGCGGCGGAAACCGCTTGCCGCCGGCCGGCAATTCGGGCTGCGGCAGTTCGGACGGCAGCGACTCGGGCAGCGCCGCCATCTGCTGCTCGATTTCCTCGAACTGCTCCAGTTCCGTGGCCGGTTCCAACCGTGAAGCGGGCCCCGGAAGCGGCTCTTCCTGGGGCGCGGCTACGCGCGGCGTCTGGAGTTCGATGGATTGCGGTGGGGCGACTGTCTCCGGAACCGCGGTCGCCGGGATTTCAAACACCGGCTCCGGGTACGGCTGCACTGGCTGCAGGGTTTCGGCTTCGAGAGGCAGAGCTTCAGGAGCAAGGCTCGCCGATGGTACATCCTCGGCCGGTGGCGGAGCGTCGGGATCGATTACCGGGATGTCATCCCGTTTCGGTCGGGGGCGGTACGCGGCGGCGTCCCGCTGGGAGCCGATCAGGATTTTGCGGCGAGGCCGGTCGTTCTCGTCATTGCTCATTCAGCAATCCCCATTCACTGAGTGGCGATCCGGAGGGGATACGCACCCTTCTTGTATCGATGGAAGGCCCGGTACGTAACACCGGGGTTCCTAATCCTCGTTTCCCGATAGCACCTGTCCGCGAACAAGTTCGTAGGGCGGAATTCATTCCGCTGGAGCGGACTAAAGTCCGCTCTACATCAATTCACGGAGTTGTTCTTGGACACGTCCAAAGCTTCTGAATCCGTCTGTCTGCTGCCAGGCCGCCAGATACCAGGAATCCCTTATTTTAGCAAAGCCACTCGCATTTCTCCAAGCGGCTCCCTGGCGGCTCGGCGGAGAATTTAGCGACCCCCCAAGCGCGGAGGCTCGTTCCATGGCCGGGCGATGATTGGACGAGGGACCGTTTATGGACCAGAATAGACCGGGCATGGCGATTCGCGCGTTTTGGCAGAATGGTTGGCGTCCTGGAGAGGTCTTTCATGGCGATGCTGTTCTTCTGTCCGCAGGGCCACCTGCTGGAGGCTGATCCGTCGCAGATTGGGCAGCCGTGCATGTGTCCTCATTGCCAAAGCACGTTTCTGGTGCCGGAGCCCCCGCGCGCGGCTCCGCTCGAATTGCCGGCCGAGCAGCAAGCGCCGCACCAGCCCGCGTTTTCGCAGGGTCCGCCGGCAATCGGGCCCGGCACGTTCCATCCGAGCGTTTCGGAGCCGCCGCAGCTCTCGCCGGCGCCCAACATGTCGCGGCTCTTCCCGACGGCCGAAGGTGAGCAGCCCGAGGCGCTATCTGCCGGCGTTCGGGCAGAACCTCAGACCGGCTCGCCAGATACTACGGCGGAGAAGCACGCGGAGTTCCCTCAGGAGCACAATCGGGAGTTGCCGTCGGTGGTGCATCTGCTGTGTCCGTCCGGGCACGAACTTGAGACGCCGCGTGAGATGCTCGGCCAGGACGCCCTCTGCCCTTATTGCCAGGCGCAATTCCTTCTCCGCTACGAAGACAGTTTGGAGTATCGCCGCCAGAAGGCGGAAGAGCGCGCGCAGCGGGAGGAGGCGATTGCCAAGGCCTGGATGAAGTGGTCGATCGCCGCGGCAATCATCGTGGTGGTAGCAGTGGTCGTGATGATTGTGATGGCGGCCAGGCTGTAGGGCGGACCAATGACAAATGACGAATGACGAATGACGAATGACTGATGGCGGATCAGCTCAGTAGATCTCGATGCTCTTGACCACTCCGCCGCCGGAGAGACGCGAGCCGTAGAGGCAGCGATTGGCGGCCGAGAAGAGATCATCCGGAGGGAAATTCTTGGGCGGAAGGGACACGGTGGCGGCCCCGACCGCGAGCGAGGCGGCACGGCGGCTGCCCGCCGCGGACCGCAACGGCAGACGCCGCACCTGGTCGATCAACTGGTTGCCCATCCGGACGGCTGCCTGCCGCTCAAAGCCCGGCAGGACGACGGCGAAGCCGGCCTCGCCGTTTGGCAGGCACAACGCCGATGGATCGATGGTCCGGCAGGCCGCTTCGAGAAAGCGACGGAAGCGATCGTATTCGTCGGAGCCCAATGTGAGGAAAAGCTCGGATGAATCAGCCGGGTCGACAATCAACAGGCTGAGCGGAGACCGCGATTGCCGGCACAGGGCAACCGCCGCGGCAAGTTGTCCCGTCAATGCCGGACCAGGGTCGGACAGGTGGTCGCCGGCCGATCTCCTGGCCGCGGTGCGGCGGGGCGGGTGTTTCGGCGACGGTGCTGCGGTCGGCGCCGCTTGCGACCCCGCGGTC
>JABWBD010000106.1 GCA_013360685.1 Pirellulales bacterium | reverse complement strand
CGGCGCCGCTGAGCGCCCGCGCCGAGGACGGCGCCATTACCGTCCGCCTCGCCGATCAGAGCGTGACCGTGCGGACCCGCGTCAGTCCGCCGGGCGGTCAGTGGCGAGAACCGCAGGCAACCGGCCCGACGCAGTGGTCCGCCGGCGCGTGCCGCGTGTCGCGCCGGGTGAGCGTGAAAGACGACCACGTGCACGTCGCCGACACATTCACCAATCCCACGGCCGAACTGATCGGTGTGATGGTCGAGCATTACGCGGAGATGGCCGCCCGGCCGGAGGCGATCTACCTGGCCGGGCACAAGTCGTTTTCCGAGGCCGGCAACGCCTGGGAAGCGGCGCATCCCAGCGTTTTCGCCCAGTTCAAGGAACTCGGCGTGGGGATGGTCGCCGAGGACGACGTGTTCCGAGTGCACGCGCGGAGTCTCCACGACGCACGGTCGTTCGGCCTGGCCGAGGACCGCCTAGGATTAGCGCCCGAGAGCAGCGTCACACTCGAGTGGTCGATCTACCCGAGCCTGGGGGGCGATTACTGGACCTTCGTCAATGCCGTGCGGCGGAACTGGGAAGTCAACTACACGATTCCGGGCGCGTTCTCCTTCGGCCACCGGTGGCCGGCCGGGCTCAGCGGTGAGCAGTACGCCCAGTGGATGCACGACCGGGGGCTGAAATATCTCTGCGGGGGAATCGCCCAGTACGCGGACGGCACGTATGCGCACGGCACGGGCATCCTCTTCGCGCCCGAGTTCGTCGCGCGGGAGCGAGACTGGTCGCGGAAGATGTTTGCGGCGGATCCGGGCCTCGTGCCCGTCCAGTATTTCCACGCGCAGTGCTGCACCGAACCCGACGCCCGCACGAAGTACGCCGATTCGCGGCTGCTGGATGCCCAGGGCAAGCAGATCGACTACCCGCACGAGATGGTTCTGCCGCTGTTCGTGCCGACGGAGACCAACAGTTACGGCAAGGCGATCTGGGGATACCTGAGGACGCTGATCGACGACATCGGCGCGAAGGGCGTCTACTGGGACGAGATGAGCTACAGCGTGGCGCGGGTGGCGTACGGCATGCCGTGGGACGGCCACACGGTGAGCATCAACCGGCGGACGCACGAGGTCGAGGGAAAACTCACCAGCGTGCCGTTGGTCATGCAGCCGCTGAGCGAGAAGATCGTGGATTTCATCCGCGGCAAGGGACTATTCGTCATGGCCAACTCGCAGGCGCACACGCGGACCATGATGCGCAAGAAGATCGTGCGCTTCGTCGAGACCGGCTCGTACTCGGCCCTGTCCGACTCGCACCTGGGCTGCGCGCTGGGGCTGGGCAACCATTGCGAGGAGCCGACGCAGGCCGAGAGCGCCCGGCACGTGCGCGAATTGCTCAAGCGCGGCGCGGTCTACTACGGCCACTACTACGCCCGCGACCCCGCGCCGTGGAACTTCACTTCCGTGATGTTTCCCATCACGCCCGAGCAGATCGGGCCCGGCTACGTGCTTGGCAGGGAGCGGATCCATACGGCCGTTTCCGGGCGGTTCGGCTTCGCCGACGGCGGGGCAGCGGAGGTGTATGTCGTCAACGGCGAAGGCCGGCGCGTGACTGGGGCATTGGTGAGCGAAGAGCGCGAGGGCGAGAAGCGACTTTACGCGATTCGCATGCCCAGCGATCACTTTGCGATCCTGGTAAGACAAACCGACCCGAAACCCAAGCCGGAGTAAGTTCCATGAAGTCTTATTGCCTCATTCTTCTGGCCGTGTTTGCTTCCCAGGCTTCGGCCGCGGACTCGTTTACTCTGGTGGCCGACGGGCAAACGAAAGCCCAGATCGTCATTGGCGATCCGGCCCCCGAGACCGTCCGTTTCGCCGCCAAGGAGCTTTGCGCGTTTGTGGCCAAGATGTCGGGGGCCGAGCTTCCGATCACGGCGCGGCCCGCGGCCGGGACGCCGGCGATCCGCCTCGGTCCGGCCGCGCGCGAAGTGCTCTCGCCGGAGGACTTGAAAGGCATCCGCCGCGACGGCTACGTGATCCTGCCGGCCGGCGCGGACTTGTGCGTCGCGGGGATCGACGACGCCGGGCCGCGGACGGATATCGAGGCGCTGTTGGCCCGCAACGAAACCCACAGCATGCCCACCTGGGACTTCCAGCGCGGCACGCTCTACGGCGTCTACCGGCTCCTGGAGGCGTTGGGCGTGCGGTGGTTTCTGCCCGGCGAGTTCGGCCAGCGCGTGCCACAGTCGAACTCGGTCGTTTTTTCCGGGGCGATCCGGGAGAATCCGCACTTCATCAGCCGCACCGTGGGCTACTGGTCGCTCTGGCCGGGCGGCTATTACCAGAAAGATTATCAGAAGATCACCGTGATGCCCGGCGAGCGCGCGGCGATCGGTTTTACACCGGTCGAGAACCGCATGTGGGAATTGCGGATGCGCGGGGCCACCTTCCAGATTCCGTTGAACCACTATCCTTCCAGCACGCGCTGGGTGGAGCGATTTGGCCGGGAGCACCCGGAGTATTTCGCCGTTTACCCCGACGGCTCCCGCTCCAACGTGGACCCGGCCGAAGACGGCCATTTGTGCTACACGGAGCCCGGCGTCGTCCGCGAGTCGGTGGCCGACATTCGGGCATTCATCGCGGGCCGGGATTGCGAGTCGCGCGGCATTTCCCGCATCCACCCGATCACGAAGAGGCCGATGAACGAAGACAACAAGGGGTGGCCTGAGCACATCGCCTATGCCGGCTACTTCTCGCTGCTGCCGCACGACGGTTTCCGCCCCTGCGCGTGCGAGCGCTGCGAGGCCCTGATTTCCAGCTCCGGCGAGAAGGGCGCGGAGCACAGCCGGCTCGTGTGGCCGTACGTCGCAAGCTGCGCGGCGGAGGCGCCCGAGGCGAAGGTGACGTGCCTGGCCTACGGGTCTTACGCGCGGCCGTATCCGGGAATGGAGAAGCTGCCGGCCAACGTGGTAGTGGGGTTTTGCGCGTTTTCCCACCCGGCGTCGCTCTACTACAAGGACACTTTTGAGCAGTACCAGCAGTCGGTCCGCAGTTGGGCCCAACGGGCACACGGAAAGCTGGCCTTCTGGCAGCACTACCTGGCGTCGAACCGCGACGAGGAAAGCGTCGGCATCCCGGAGCATACGCCCGCGATGTACGCCCGGGCGGCTCGCGTGATGGCCGAGTACGGCGATCACGTCTTCTGCGAGATGATGGCCGACTCGATCGAGTTCGAGCTCTTCAACCGCTACCTGCTGATGAAATTGTTCTACGACCCGACGCTGGACGAACGCAAGATCTTCCAGGATTACGTGCTGAAGTTCTACGGTCCCCAGGCCGGCCCGCTGGTGGCGGAGATCTACGCGGATATCGAGGCGAAGTGCATCGAGCGGTACCGGAGCAAGTCCGCGGCCTCGACGATCTGGGAGCGGCTCTTTAGCGAGGCGACGATGCGATCGTACCAGGAAAAGGCCGATCGGGCCGTGAAAGCGGCGGCCAGCACGCAGTATGAGTCGGCCGTGGCCGCGCTGAAAGCCTACTATCTCGGCCTGATGGAACGTGGCCGGGCACGCTATGCCGATCCCCTGACGCATCTGTTGGCCGCCGACCATCCCGACCTTGTCCCGCGGATTGCCCGATTTCAGAAGATGCTGGCGGCCCTGCCGCCTGCGCCGGGCAGGACGGCCGGTGCCGAGCACGCAGCGGCCGGGGACCAGGCGGGCCGGGATTCATCCGCCGACACGGCCCAGTTCGAAGCCGGATTGACCGCCGCTTCCACGCTCTGCAAGGCCGGGAACCACGCCGAGGCGATCGCGGCGTGGCTCCGGCTTGGCGAGTCGAAGAGCGACCCCGAAGAGCGCTACCAGGCCATCGCCGCGGCCGCCGAATGCGTCCGCTTGCACCAAGGCAACGAGGCCAAAGCCCTGGAGACTTGCCGGCAGATCGGCGCCGAGCCGTACGTCAAAGCGGCCCGCGCGAGTATCTACCAGTGGACGTCGTCGCCGAAGCAGGTGCTGGCCGAGTTTGGCGACGAGGACTTTTCGGCCTGGCCGGAGCCGCTGGCGGCCGTGGGCTGCGCCGTGCGCGGAGCGGCCCATTTCCAACTCAAGAGCGGCCCGGAGGCGGCTCGCGATTACCTGCGGACGTTTCAGTTGGCCAAAACGTACGACAAGTGGGCCGCCTTCCAGCGCTTGGGCGACACGTGCTGGAAGCTGTTGGACGACCCGGTCCTGGCGGAAGCGTGTTACCGGAAATGCATGTCGGACTTCGGCGGCGGATGGCCGGGGCTCCAGGCCCGCGTGAATTGCGGCGAACTGCTGTGCTCACAGCAGCGTTACGACGACGCGCTGGAGTGCTATGCCGGCTCGCCGGTGAAAGGCGGAACCTGGGGTGTGTCGATGCTTATCGGAACAGCCAAGGTCCATATCGCCGCCGGCCGGAAAACGGAAGCCGTCGCCACGCTGAAACAGGCCCTGGCCACGTTCGGAATCATGCCGCACCAGAAGAAAGAGTGTGAAACCCTGCTGGCGGCGCCGTGAAGCGGAGGTTCAGGGAAGCGAGGCGGCCTCGAACGATGGAATTCAAGATCGCAGGCACCTCCGGCGCGTCGAAGCGGACGGCACGGCGGAGCGTGCCTGCTACTTTTCTTGCGGCTGCCTTGGGTTTGCTGATGCTAGGCAACTCCGGCCGGGGCCAGGGATTCCCTCAGGTCTTCAATCACTCCGCGTTCACCTTCCAGTTCCACGGGGACGATGCAATCGTAGGGAATGCCCATCATTTGGAACCAGGAAGCGATTGTTTCCCGGTCATTTGCCTCCAGAATACAGCATCCCTTCCCCTCAGAAAGGTTCAGGAAGCTCCGATACCCGTGTACCCGGGCATCGTGCTGGACCGCGTCCGCGATCTGATAGACCTGATCCTTGGTCATGCTTCCGGCAGGCAGGGTGTGCAGGCACAAGAATCGCTGCATGGGTATCTCCTTTCGCAAAGAGCGTGTCTTGCTTGGAGGCCCCGGCAAAACGGGGACGGGCACCTCGCCCCGAAATGTTTTTCCTGGTGCTTACCGATGTTTGGCTCGGAGCCGGTCCCCGTTTTGCCGGGACCTGTTGGAAAAAAGCCTTGCTTGAGAATGTTAGCGCCAGGGGTTTCGGCGAGAACAGAGGGTCAAGACGAATCGCAGGCCACTGCCCGGACGTTCAAGCCGGCGAGCAATGCTCGCGTGGACTGGACACTTTTTTTCGCAGTCGGCGCCGAGAGGCGGGCACCAAACGACTTTCAGTCCAACACCGGCTTTCGGGTGTGCCAGTCGGTGGCCTGCTGGAACATGTGGGCAGCGCGGAGGAGGCAGTCTTCTGCGAAGGGGGGTGACTGCAGGTGGAGCCCGATGGGCAGCCCCGCCGAACTCAGGCCGCATGGAATCGAAATGCCGCCGATCCCGGCAAGATTCGTACTGACGGTGTACAGGTCGAACAGGTACATCGAGAGCGGATCGTTGACCCGCTCGCCGATCTTGAAGGCGGGCGTGGGAGCGACCGGTCCGGCGATCAGATCCACCTGCGCGAACGCCTCGTCGAAGTCCCGACGGATGAGCCGGCGCACTTTGAGGGCCTTGAGGTAGTAGGCATCGTAGTAGCCGGCACTGAGCGCGTAGGTGCCGAGCATGATGCGGCGTTTCACTTCCGCTCCGAACCCTTCGGCGCGGCTGCGGCGGTACATGCGGACCAGCGGGTTGTCGATCTCGTCGAGGACCGTGGCACTTGTTTCGGCCCGACGGCTCGCGAGCTCCGTCTCCAACTCGGCCACCCTATCGCTCTGGTCCGTCCGGTAGCCGTAGTGGACGCCGTCGTAGCGGGCGAGATTGCTGGAGGCTTCGCAAGGGGCGATGATGTAGTAGGTGGCGACCGCGTACTTGCTGTGCGGCAGGGAGACGTCGTGCACCGTGGCGCCGAGCGACTCGTAGACCCGCACGGCCTCGCGGACCGCCTTCTCGACCTCGGGGTCGAGGCCCTCGCCAAAATGCTCGCGGGCCAGGCCAAGCCGCAGCCCTTCGAGCGGTCGGCGAACCGACTGGCTGTAGCTGGGGACGGGGCGGTCCACCGAGGTGGAATCCAGCCGGTCGTGGCCGGCGATCACTTCGAGGAGCATCGCGGCGTCTTCCGCGGTCCGAGCCAGCGGTCCCGCCTGGTCGAGGCTGCTGGCAAAGGCCACCAGGCCGTAGCGGCTGACGCGGCCGTAGGTCGGCTTCATGCCGGTCACGCCGCAGAGGCCAGCCGGCTGGCGGATCGATCCACCCGTATCGGTGCCGATGGACAGAGGCGCCATCGAGGCGGCGACACAGGCGGCGGCCCCGCCGCTGGATCCGCCGGGGATCCGTTGGAGGTCCCAGGGATTGCGCGTGAGTTGGAAGGCGGAGTTCTCGGTCGACCCGCCCATGGCGAATTCGTCCATGTTCGTCTTGCCGATAAGCACCGCATCGGCCGCCTTGAGCCTCGCGACGACCGTGGCGTCGTAGGGCGGGCGGAACTCTTCGAGCATGCGCGAGGCACAGGTCGTCGGCTCGCCCGCGGTGCAGAGGACGTCTTTGATTGCCACGGGCAACCCGGACAGCCGTCCCAAGGGTTCGCCGCACGCACGCTTGCGGTCGACCCGTTCGGCCTGGGCGAGAGCGGCTTCCCGGTTGACCCGCAGAAACGCCCCGACACTCTTGTCGTGGCAATCGATGCGAGCGAGAAACGCCTGCGTGACCTCGACCGAAGTCGCGCCGCCCGACTGGAGCTGGGCGAGAAGGTCCGTGGCAGTCATGTCGAAGAGCGACATGGCAACTCCTGACGGGGCAAGATCTACGCTTCACCCAGCACGGCGGGCACGCGGTAATATTCGTCGTCGTGATGGGGGGCGTTGGCGAGGGCCTGCTCACGCGAAAGACTCGAGCGGACCTGGTCTTCACGGAACACATCGGTGACGTCGACCGGGTGAGCCATCGGCTGCACCTGGTCGGTGGTTGCCTCCGCCAGCAGTTCCATGTAACGCAGGATCTGGGCCATTTCGGCGGTCATGCGGTCCAACTCGTCGTCCGAGAGCCGGAGGCGAGCCAGCAGAGAGACCTTTTCGACTTCACTGCGCGAGATCGACATGGGGTGACCACAAGACTCACTTCTTTTCCCGGGCCGCCTTCTCTTCCTTGGCCTTGCGCCGCTTGCGGGACTTCACGCTTTCCGGTTTCGGAGGCGCCGGCGCCGCAGCAGCGGGTTCCGCCTTGTGGGCGGTGGCCTCACTGGGCGGAAGTTTGAAGGGCGCACTGCGGATCGTCTTGGTTACGGCCCCGCTCCGGATGCACTGGGTGCAGACCCGCATCGATTTGTTCGTGCCGTTGGAGGTGGTAACGTGGACGTTCTGGAGGTTGGGCCGGAACTTCCGGCGACTGATGCCGGTGACCTTGGTTCCCACTCCACCGAGGTACTTAGCTCGGCCGCGGGTGGTTACCGTATTTCCCATGTTCGGTTTCTTACCACAGACTTCACAGACTTGAGCCATCGGACTTCTCTTGAATTTGCTTCGTTTCGCTTCACTCCACCCCGGCACGGCTCCGGCGACGAGAGAGGAAACTCCCAATATAGCCTGTAGGCCGGGCAACACAAGGGCGAAGCCCGTTACGGCAACGCGGACCATTGGGGGGGGTGGGGAGGGACGCGGCTCTTTAGACAAGCGGCAGGAACGGGTTAACTTAGAACGTGAGTCCGGAGCGTTGAAATGGAAGGCGTCGGGAGGCCAGAATAGAGTTGTGGCAGTGGGATTTACGACGGCGCCCGCCGCTGTTTGGAATGGCTTCACTTGAGCCGCTCGCCCGAGGCAACGGAGGAACTGATGACCGTGCAACGTTTTGCAGCGACAAGCGTTTGGCTGACGTGCCTGGGCGCCGTTGGGCCGATGTGGTTCGGCGGAGTCGGCGCCGCTGAGGAGCAAGCGGTGGTAAAGCCAATGGCGCCGTTTGAGTTCCTGGAGGTCAAGCAGCAGTTGACCGGAGACCCGATCCTCGTGGTGAACTATCCGTGGATCCGGCACCAGCGGCCGACGATCGAGATCCGACGACTCGATGACACACCGGAGACCACGGCTGCCAGACCGCTCTATTTCGGCAGTGAGTATATGCACGGGACGAACCTGGCGGCCATGTATCGGTGTGAGGAGCTTTCCGCAGGGCTCCCGGCCAGCACGGAGTTTACAAAGGACGAAGTCAGGTTCATCGTGACCGGGAGGCGCAATCCGCTGGAGAAGCCTTCGGTCGTGGTCCGCTGCCAGTCCGAGAAGCCCGGACCGCGGTATGGGGTCCGCGCGGTGTACGGCCTTTTAGAGGCGTGGGCAGTCAACAACAAGACGCTCTTCCTGGAATTGCCGAGGGAGGATTTCGCCCAGCCCGGACGGATCGAAGCGGTCTTCTATCGGGGCGAGGACGTTGTCTGGACGGAACGGGCGGATTGGCCGGGATATCCGGAGAAAGCTGGAAGGGGAGACAAGGAGAAAGGGAGACAAGGAGAAAAACAGTGAGCGAAGACGCGTCCTTGTCTCCCTTTCTCCTTGTCCGGATTGTCCGGCTTGCTACTCGCGGACGATGGCGAGCACTTCGTCGAGGATGCGGCCGTTCGTGGCAATCCCTTGGCCTGAGTGCGTGGTGGGGCGGCCCTGCCAGTCGGTGAACGTGCCGCCGGCTTCCTGGATCACCGGAAGGATCGCGGCCGCGTCCCAGACCTGCATGATCGGATCGACCATGAGTTCGGCGCGGCCGGTGGCCACCATCAGGTAGCCGAAACAATCGCCCCAGGTCCGCGTTACCCGGCAGGCAGTCTGGAGCCGGTCGTAGACCGCGCGGCGGCCGATTTCGTCGAAACTGCCCACCTCACTGGTGAGGAAGCAGGATTCGGCGAGTTGGGCGCGATCGGAGACCTTCGCCAGGCGCGGCGGATTGTCGCCCGAAACATACCATGCGCCTTGCCCGATCGCGGCGTAGACGCACTCCTCCAGCGCCGGGATGAGGATCACGCCCGCGACGCTCTCCCCGTCGCGCTCGATCCCGATCAGGGTGCCGTAGAGCGGCACGCCGTGGATGAACGACTTGGTGCCGTCGATCGGATCGAGTATCCAGCGGTACGCACTGGAACCGGGCCGCTCGGGAAACTCTTCGCCGAGGATGGCGTCTTCGGGAAACGCCTCGGAGATTCGCTGGCGGAGGTGTTGCTCGGCTTGGCGGTCGGCAACGGTTACGGGCGAGTCGTCTGGCTTACGTTCCACTTCCAGGTCGTCGCGGCGGTAGAACTGCAGCGTGATCTCGCCGGCCTCTTCGGCCGCTTCGACGGCGAGATCCAGTCGGGCTTTGATGTCGGGTGCCGATGTCGTCATGGGGATCAACCTTGTTCAAGCGGAGTCACGGAGTCCAGGAACCACCAGCACACGGCGCCGAGGAAATAACTGCCGGAGGAGACATAGAAGACGACGGTCCAGTCGTGGCCCGTCGATTCAAGAAGCAAGGCAGTGAGAACGGGGGCCACGGCCTGGCCGAGATTGGTCATCATGTTCATGCTGCCGGACAAGGTCCCGCAGAACTTGCCGCCCATGTCCATGCACGCGCCCCAGGCCGGCGGCATGACGAGATCGTTGGCGAAACTTGCCGCGCCCATGGCGATCATGGCCCAGAGCGGATCTTCGATTCGGATGGAGAGCAGCAAGCAGAGGGCGGCGCCCAGGAACCCGGTCATGGCGAGGATGCGGCGGCTCGTGCGCGTGTCGCGGGTCCAACGATCCACCACGGTCGAGATGCTGCCGGAGAAGACGCAGCCCAGACCGCCGAAGAAGAGCGGCAGGCCGGCCAGGAGGGCGCCTTTCTCAAAAGTGAGTCCGCGGGCTTCCTTGAGGTAAGTAGGCAGCCAGGTGATGTAGAACACCCATCCGTATCCCAGGCAGGTGTACTGCGCCCACAAGAGCCAGACTCGCGGGGACATCGCGAGGCGAGACCAGGGAACCGCGGCGTGGCCAAGGTTCACATCCTCCGCCTTGGGCAAGCGAGCGAGTTCGCCCTCGTTGACCGAAGGGTGGTCCTTGGGATTGTCGCGATACCAGCGATAGAAGACCAGCGCCCAGATGATGCCGATCACCCCGAAGAGCTCGAACGCTCGGCGCCACGATACGAACTGGAACACGAGGGCCACCAAGAGCGGCGTAAAAGCGCCGCCCCACCGGGCGCTGAGCCACATGAGGCCCTGGGCCCGGACCCGCTCGTTGGCGGGCAGCCAGGACATGAAAGCCCGGGTGAGATTGGGAAAGCAGCCCGCCTCGCCGGCGCCGAACAGGGCGCGCGTGACCAACAGCGAGGGTAGATTCCAGACCCAACCGGTGAACGCCGTGAAAAAGGACCACCAGACGACGACCCGCGTGAGAACCAGGCGAGCGCCCCAACGATCGCCAAGCCAGCCGCCGGGGATCTCGAACAGCGCATAGGCCCAGAAGAATGCGCTGAAGGCCCAGCCCATCTGGATCTCGCTCAGGCCGAGGGCCTCGCGCATTGCGGGAGCGGCCTGGGAGATGCAGACGCGATCGATATAAGTGATCAGCGCCAAGGTCGCGGCGAAGACGATTACCCAGTAGCGCGTGCGACTGGGTCGTGTGAGGGGCAGGTCCAGGTCGGCCCGCGGCTCAAGGTCTACACCTTCCAAGAATCACGTCCTTTCTGACGCTTCGGCCAGGAGGAGATCGGAGGAACAGGCGCCTTTCGCGGCCGATCCGGCGGCGCGACGGGGTTGATTCTACCAGGAGACCCTCGCCTGTCCAACGTTCGGATTGGCTCTGCGGGGAGGGAAAAGGGGAAAGCGGGAAATGGGGAAGGAAAAGATCGAAGTCGGGAGAGAGGCTTGATTGACGGGAGGGCGAGCCTTTTCCGACTACAGCACCCGAGACGAGGGTTTGCCTTCGCCGGGAAGCCTTCCATGCGCGCGCAACCGGCTGGAGCGTCGGCGGCCGGTGATTTCGACCACTCAGTCCGGCGCGCGAAACGTCCGCCAAACAAGCTATGCACGGCCCGCAGCGAGATGGTAGGATAGGTGGTTGACTGGGCCGGGGTCGCCCGGCCGGATCGGGTCCTGCCGGGAGAGGAGCATGCCCAAAGACAAGCCCCCTGGAAGTGGATGGGGTGGTGACCGAGGCATTGGCCAATACATCGCGGAATGGACTTCCGCAGGCTTCAAGTGCGGATAGTGGATATGCTACAGGTAGCGATTTTCCTCGAACACACATACCGCGCGCGACCCTCGCTATTGGTCGGGTCGTTAGGGTTGCGCCGGCCGACGTCACTCGTTCCCGCAATCCGGCGAAGCGGAGGACTTCGCCACCTTCGGTGTGTTTCATTGCATTCCGCCGAACGCCGGTGCACCTCATCCATGAGGTAACAACGCGCGTGTCGCCGCCGAAATCCCCAGATGCCTGGACAATTTGGCCTCTTCCCACTCGCCCTCCTCGCTGCACTCAGTCACGAGCAAGATGTCTTCGATGCAGCGGCCGATGGAAGCCAGATCGTCGACGACCAAAACACCTGGCACGTGTGCGCCGCTGGCCAGGCGGCTTTTAACGTGAGCCGGCATGGACCGGCCGTCGTGAGTCAACAAAACGCGGCCATGCTTCTCCGACCATTCAAGAACCGCATCGTCATCTTCTCCGCCCAGAGCTACGTCCTGGACACGCACCAAGTCGAGGTCGCCTTTCCTACGGAAGAGTCCTCTCACGATTCGGCCATTTCCGTTTCGTAAAGACCTGCGGGCGTACGACGGTCCGTCGAGCACGGTGACCCTACTGCTTCAATTCGGATCTTACCCAGGCCTGAAACGACCGGAGCCAGGTCGTCTCGTCGGCCGTATGCGCGCGGCCCAGGAAATCTTCCACCTGATCGGTCGGCAGGAAGGGGAAGGACGGGCTGCGGTCCACGGGAACGTAGCTTTTGTCCTCCCCGAGTTGATAAACCTGGATCGCCTGACCGTCGCAAATCCATACTTCCGAGATTCCAAGGGCTGCGTAGACCCGCAACTGGTCAAGGGAGCTTGAGCTAATATCGATTTCGATGGCCAAATCGGGAAAGGGATCGTCATTCAGGTCGATTTCGATCTTGCCGCGGACGCGCGGTTCATTGGCCACATAGTAACACTCGTCCGGCTCGATCCCCTTCTGCTTCAACTGGGTTTTCAGAGTTGAGCTTCCCGAACTGGCAATCGGAATCCCCAACTCCAACGTCATCGTCTCAATCATTCGCGCCAGCAACGTCTTGATTCGTTCGTGTTTTGTTGAGGGCGACATAATCTCGAGCACTCCCTCATCGTAGGTGAAACGAACGCCGGCGCGGTCGGTCTCGGCCAGCAGGGCCTCGAACGTTTCCCAACTGACCTTGCGCAACACAACGCGGCTTTCGCCTTCTCCACTTGCGACGACTGCCATAGAATCGCCTCGCAGTCTGAGCCAACAGGTAGGATCATTTCCCGATGAATCGATTATACCCCTGCCTCTCGGGCGTGGGAACCCAGGGCCTCCTTGTCTTCCTTGGCCCTGCCGGTCCGCTCGTAAGCCTTCAGGTAGCGTACACCAGAACCATATCCCTGCCGCGGCCGTGGAACTCGGGGCGGTGCGGCCGGGCAGGCGACATGGCAAGAGCGTAGGGAAGCGGCAGCCTGAAGCGAGTGCCAGCCGGGGCCTCAGACGCAGTGAGAACCCGGGCGTCGGTTGGCTCGCCGGGCGGCACGGTGGGCCGAGCGGTCACGTCGCTCCTCCACACGATAGGTGCGGATCGCATCCGGATGCGAGGCAGCCCAGTTCCACGGAAGCAGCCCGCCGTAGTCGGTGCTGCCCACCAGCAGTTGGTCGAGAACATCTTTGACATAGAGCCAGACGTCCAGGTCGTTGCGCAGCGCGCTGCTGACCAGCGTCAGGAAACCGGCGTTCCGTTCGCCGCCAACGACGCTGCCGGCGAAGAGCCAGTTCTTGCAACCCAGCGCGATCTGCTTCATCAGTTGTTCGGTTTCATTGTTGTCCATGGGCAGCCGCGGGTCGTCCAAGTAACGTCGCAGCTCGAGGCGCAGAACGTGTTGATCGAATGGCTTCTCAATAAAGCCAAGAGAAGCCCCAGCAATCGGTTGAACGGTTCGCAACCAAAGTGGTCACGATCGAGAAGCTCGGGACTGACGTTGACGCTCTCACCCAGCAAGAGGCGGAGGGCGTGTACTGCACGTTCCAGGACGGCAGCTTCAAAGGTTTTCTGTCCTGGAAGTCGCTAAGGATGCTGCTCAACATGCGGCAGCAGCAGGAGAAGAAGGAGGCGGGCGATGCTCAGAGTGGTCCAGGTCGCCGAGCGGCTGAATTGCTCCGTCAGCACCGTCTACGCCCTGATCGAACGAGGTAATTTGCCCCACTACCGGATCGGTGGCGCGATACGGGTTGGGGAAGAAGAATGCACCGTAAGTGCTTGATAGAAAATGGCTTAGGAACTGACGCCGGAGACGCACCCATCGCCCCCTAGTCTGACGCGCTATCCAGACTGCGCTACGCCCTGATCCCGAGAGGGGTTCACCTCGCGGAACCTTAAGTATCGCAGATTCGCGGCGGGTTTGCAACGGCTGACCTGCGGCCAGCCCCCCCTTTCCAATTTTGACAGTCGACCTACAAAATGGTTCGGGTTCGTTTCAATCCGTCCCGATCCGTTGGGCGGGACGGCTTTGCTGGAGTCCTTTTCGCCGGGAGTTGAAGCGTGGGGAACTTTGCGGATCGATTGGTCGGTGCGGTGAGGCAACGAGGAACCCCCGTTCTGGTCGGGTTGGACCCTCGGTTCGACGCCTTGCCCGAGAGCATTCGTCGAACGGCAGAAAATGGCGGCCGGGCGGCCCAGGCACACGCATTCAGGGTGTTCTGCTGCGGAGTTGTCGACGCCGTTCACACGTTGGTGGGGTGCGTGAAGCCGCAGGCGGCGTTTTTCGAGGAATTGGGACCGCCGGGCATGGAAGCCCTGGCCGAAGTGATCGTGCACGCGAGGGAAAAGGGACTCCAGGTGGTTCTGGACGGCAAACGAAACGACATCGGTTCGACCGCCTCGGCCTACGCCAACGGGTTCTTGGGGGCCGACGCGAGCCCTTGGAGAGCCGATGCGATTACGGTGAGCCCTTACCTCGGCGGCGACAGCCTCGAACCGTTCGTCGACGTGGCCCGGCAGCGCGGAGCGGGGGTTTTTGTGCTCGTCAAGACCTCCAATCCCGGCGGCGGAATGTTCCAGGATCTTGTCGCGGACGGCCGACCGCTCTACCGCCATGTCGGCGCCTACGTCGAGCAGTTGGCGAGCCAGACGTCGGGCGACTGCGGCTACGGGGCGGTGGGGGCAGTCGTCGGCGCCACCTACCCCGAACAATTGGCCGAACTCCGCGCCGAGATGCCGCACACGTGGTTTCTCGTGCCCGGCTACGGCAGCCAGGGCGCCACGGCACGCGACGTCGCTCCCGCTTTCGACGTGAACGGGACCGGCGCCATCGTCAACAACTCGCGAGGCATCATCTTCGCCTATGCTCGCCACCCCTACGCCGAGCGATTTGGCCAGGCTGGATGGCAGGAAGCCATCGAAGCAGCCGCGCGGGACATGATCGAGGAACTCCGCGCAGAGACGCCGGCGGGGCGACTGACAGGGAGAGGCGCGGGGTGATGGAAGGGGGAAGGCGGAGGGCGGAGAGTGGAAGGTGGAGGGCGCGGAATCGCTCTGCTCGAAGGCTGCAATACTCCAGGATTCCGCTCCTCGCCGACTCCTGAGTGCGTCACTCCTCGGTCGGAGCGCGTAGCCAGGGGCGGATCGTCGGTTCGTAGCTGTGGATCTCCTCGGTGTCGAAGAAAATGCCGATCTCGCGCAGGGCCGAATCCGGGCCGTCGGAGGCGTGGACGAGGTTCATCTGGCGGCTGGAACTGAACTGGCCCCGGATGGACCCAGGCACCGCGGTGAGGCCGTTGGTGGCGCCGACCATTTCCCGAACAACCCGTATTGCTTCGGGACCTTCAAGGATCATCGCCACGATGGGGCCGCCTGTAATAAAGGTCTCCAGTTCCTGGTACCAGTCCTTCTTGATGTGCTCGGCATAGTGGCGACGCGCCAAGTCCGGGGAAACCCGCATCAACTTCATGGCAATAATGTTCAAGCCCTTGTCCTCAAACTGGGCAATGATCCTGCCGGCCAGCCTCCGCTGGATGCTGTCGGGCTTTAGGAAAACGAGCGTTCGTTCCATGGGCGGAAAGCCTCCCGTCGTCTGAGGGGACTGATTAACGGATCCGCTGCGAGGGGAGGAATTGTACGGCATGCGTGGGAACGGCTCAAGCCGCGTGGTGCCCCGCTTTGATGCCTGGAATAATTGCCCAAGAAGCGGAGATTCGACGCTGGCCAGCGGGCCAATCAGGACGTTGGGGGGGACTTTCGGGCAAAGAAACCGATCGGAGATCGATTCGCTTAGGGTGAGTCTGCCGGCCTTGACGATAAACGGTCTGGGATGTGGTATCGCGCAGAGCGGCATCGAAACGCGCCCGCAACGCTGAGAAAAGGCAGAGAGAATGGGGGGATTTCCGGGACTGGGAAAGGTCTTTCTTCGGGTGGCAACGTTGTTTGGACTGCTGGCGCCGTTTTCCTGGTGCGAGTCGGGCCAGCTCCGTGCGCATGGACCGGCCCCTTTCGCGCTGTTGGAAAGCGAGATACGAGATAGCCAGCCGGCCCTGAACCCTCTCGATGACGCATCCATTTCCTATCCTTACGACGGGGTAACGAGGGAATATCTCTCCGCCCCTGCGGCACCGCCGAGTATTCTCGACGGCGGAGCCCCGGACCTCGCCTCGACGGAGGACCCGTGGTCCGTCCAGGCGCTGCCGAGCGGGCTCATCTATCGGTCCTACCTGGCAGGGCAAAAGGAGTCGCGATTTGCCAGCACCTGGGTCAATGAGCGCGATTGGGGATGGATCTGGGACATTGCCATAGGCGGGCGGGTCGGACTTGTGCGGTATGGGAGCGAGGCGCCGGATTTTCCCGAGGGAGTCCAGGTGGATCTCGAAGGGGCCGCTTTCCCGCGGCTGGATTTGGAACATAAAGAAGACGTGATCGCGACCGATTTTCGCTTCGGCATGCCCATTTCTTTCGGCAATCGCCGGTTCCAGACGAAACTGGCCGTTTATCACCTCAGTTCGCACTTGGGCGACGAGTACATGATCCGTTGGGAGACGCTGGACCGGATCAACTATAGCCGCAATGTGCTCGTGTGGGGCAACTCGTTCTACTGGACGGACGAACTGCGGCTCTACGCGGAGGCCGGATGGGCCTTCTATGCGGTCGGCGGTTCGGAACCGTGGGAATTCCAGTTCGGCGCGGAATACGCGCCTTCGGCTCCGACCGGGTTGCGCCCCGCGCCTTTTCTGGCAGTCAACACGCACCTGCGCGAGGAAGTCGATTTCGGCGGCAACCTGGTCTTGCAGACCGGGTGGGCGTGGCGGGGCGTGGCAGGGCAGCTCTTCCGCGCCGGGATGCAGTACTACACCGGGAAGAGCGACCAGTACGAGTTCTACGACCAGTTCGAGGACAAGATCGGGTTCGGGCTCTGGTACGACTATTAAGGCGGTTTGCGGTTTCTCTTCCTCGCCGCCTCGGCCTGCTTGCGTTTCTTGATGAGAAACGACTTCACCATGCCGAAGTTCAAGGGGGCGTTCATCATGTCCCTACGGGTTGACCGGCTTGCGCAATACCCTCTAAGATAGAGGGTTTGTGGGTGTTGCGGACCAGGGAGACCGGTCGTGGAAATCATCGTCAACGGGCAGGCGCGGCAGGTAGCCGACGGGGCGACGATCGCGGGGCTCCTGCAAGAACTCGGCCTGACGGGCCGTTACGTGGCCGTCGAGGTCAATCGAGAGGTCGTCCCGCGATTGCAGCATGGAGAATACCGGCTCGCGGCCGGCGACCGCATTGAAATCGTTACCCTTGTGGGTGGAGGATAATCCCATGGCAACCCAGATCGCCGCCGACTCGCCGCTCGTGATCGGCTCGCACCGTTTTTCGAACCGGCTGATCGTCGGCACGGGCAAATACTCCAGTTACGAAGTGATGCAGCAGGCCCTGGACATCTCGGGGACCGAATGCATCACCGTGGCGGTGCGGCGGGAACGGCTGATCGATGCCGCGGGCAAGAACCTGCTCGACTACGTCGACACGAACCGTTACACCATTCTCCCCAACACGGCGGGTTGCTTCACGGCCGACGACGCGATCCGCGTTGCCCGTCTCGGGCGAGAAATCCTCTCTCAGATGGGAAACCCGGGCGCGGACTGGGTCAAACTGGAAGTGCTGGGCGACAAGAAGACGCTGCTACCCGACCCGATTGCCACGCTTGAAGCGACCGAGAAGCTCGTGGCCGAGGGATTTCAGGTGCTCGTCTATACGAGCGATGACCCGGTCGTGGCCCGGCGGCTCAAGGAGGCCGGAGCGACGAGCGTCATGCCCGCCGGAAGCCCGATCGGCTCCGGGCAAGGAGTGCTCAATCCCAACGCCATCCGCATCTGCCTGGAGTATCTCAAGGATGGCGACCCGGATTACCCGGTGATCGTCGACGCGGGTGTTGGCACCGCCAGCGACGTGACCGTGGCCATGGAGCTTGGCGTCGACGGCGTGCTGCTCAACACGGGCATCGCTCACGCCAAGGACCCGCTCCGCATGGCCCGCGCCATGCAACTGGCTTGCCAGTCCGGCCGATTGGCCCATCTCTCTGGCCGGATCCCCAAGAAACTCTACGCGACCGCCAGCAGCCCGACCGAAGGCACCATCACCGGCCGTTGACGAATTGGTCATTGGTCATTGGTCATTGGTCATTCGTCATTGGCTGCGTGGCTGTCTCCGCAATGGCAAAGAGGTGGCTGCGGGTCGAGATGTAGAGCGTGTCGCCGACGGCGACGGCCGATCCGTAGATCGCGTTGCCCATGTTGTTCTTGGCCAGCACGTTGAGCTTTGGGGACAGTTCGAAGACGACCATGTCTCCGTCTTCGTTGCCCAGGTAGGTCTTACCGTCGGCCAACATCGGCGAACCCCAGACGGCGGCCAGCATGTCGTGGGTCCAGTGAGGCCGCCCGGTCTTCGGATCGAGGCAGTGGACCAGGCCGGCGAAATCGCCAATCACGAGCAGTCCGTCGCGGATGGCCGCCATGCTCAAGGTGCGGTGCATGGTCTCTTCAAAGGCGAGTTCGCCGTCTTTGTTGGCGTCGTGGCCGGTGTACTTCCAAACGGCCGCGGAATTCGCGTTCGGCCGGACCGATTCGCCGGCGTCCTTGTCGACGGCCAGGCCCCTGCGCGGCGGGACCACGCGGCCCTGGCGGTCGACGACCAGTTCGCGGCTGACGTCGCCGCGGCGCGTGGGATCGATGCACCAGAGGATGCCGGGCCCTTCGCCGGCTTCCGGATCTTCACCGGTTGCGATGTAGACGAGTCCGTCGTAGATCACGGGGGTGGCAATGATCGTATTGCGATCGCCCTCGCCGCCATCTCCCCAAACCGACTCCTTGGGGTTGCAGTCGAATCTCCAGAGGAGTCTCGGTTTTCCGTCGCTGCCCGGTTCGGCCAGGAAACTGTAGACCCAGCCGTCGCCGCCGGGAAAGATCGCCTGCGGCACGCCTCCCAGCACCGCGTGCGCCGGGGAGGCCCATTGGCCGTGCAGGATGTTTTCGCCTGGTGAACGGTCGGCCCAGACCAGTCGGCCGGCCCGCTTGTCCAGGGCGATGAAGCTGGGGGCCTTGGGAGCGGGAACGGACCGGTGAGAACTGTCGATGCCGTTGGAGGTGTGGACCAAGAGCAAGCCGCCGGCGGCCGTCACCGAACAACTGGCCATGTTGTGCTGGATGGTGCCGAGTTCCGCCATCATGTCGTAGCGCCAGACCACGTCGGATTCGTTCTTGTCGCTCGACGGTTCCGAGGCAAAGGGCCCGTCGTTTTCCCCGTCGCGAAAGCCTTCTGTGTCCAGGCAGACGACCTCGCCGCGGTTGGTCACAAGCCACGCGCGATCCGCCTCAACCAGCGGCGTGCAGCAGATGCCCTGCTTGGGCCAGTCGATCTCGTGGTCCTTGAGCTTCTCGGCGGAGTGCTGCCAGAGGAATTCGCCGTCGGGCTGGCGGAAGCAGAGCAAGCAGCCGAGATCGACGGAAGCAGGATACCGCGCCACATAACCGGCATTGTTGGTAGCACAAAAGACCTTTCCTCCCGCGACGGCGGGACTGCCGTAGCTCTCACTGCCGAGTTTGGCCACCCAACGCACGTTCTTCACATCGCCGCCGAGCCACTTCCCCGTGCGGAAATCGAATTCTCCGACCGTCCACTCGACCGGCAGCTTCCGAGCATTCGGTGCGTTGTTGCGCGATGGGGAACCTCCCCATTGGGGCCAGTCGGAGCTGACAGCGGAAGTCCGCGTGTTAGGTGCCTGGCCGCGGTCCGCCGAATGGGCCAGGAAGCGAGGGCCTGCGGTAGCGAGGACTGAGACAGCCAGAAGTGTGAGGACTTGGGCGGGTGGGTGAAATCGGTGGGGCATGGCATCTGGGAAGGTGGAGACGGGGTGTGGAATCAAACGAGTACTTCGTCGGCCGCGTCGAACTTTGGCAGCACGAAGATCAGGACGGTCATTTGCCCCACCGCGCGGTGGACGACACCGGGGGGAATCATGATGCAGGTGCCCGCTCGAACCGGCACCAGTTCATCGTCCAACTGCATCCGGGCGTCGGGCCCGCACTGCAATAGGTAATAGGTCTCGGTAAGGGTTCGGTGGTAGTGAGGCTTGGCATCGCCGGTGATGACCGTGCGGTGAACCGTGGCGGGAAACTCCGGGACATCGGCAAATGCGCGATGCGCGGTGCCGCATGGGCAGGCCACCCCTGCCACCTGGTCGAAGTCGACGATGCGATAGCGCCTGGGCTGTTCCATCGGGAACATCTCTTGTCGGGTTATCGGATTCTCAGAGGCTTGTGGGAAAGGGGACCCTCGTCATCATGAACGACGCTCGCGACGGCACCGCGGCCTGGCCGACCTGGCCCGTCACCGAGTCTACCGATTCTAACAGGCGTTCCGGCAGCGAGCCACCGCCGGGGTCGGTATTGTGCGGACGCGGAAATGGGGCCGCCGGCAAGTGAATCTGCGGGGAGTTTGCCGGTTGCGAAGCTCGGGAATGGGCCGAATCCAATGATGCGGGCCCTTGCAGCCGTCAAAGTCTTCCAGGCTTACGCGCGCAGAAATCTTTGCGCACTAGGAGCGCTAAACCATTTATTGGAAATTACTTCCGCGCATTCAAGGCGGCTGCGCAAGGGTGCCGATACCGGATCTGACCCTTGAAAAGACAAGCGTGCTGAGGTGGTACGTTCAAGGGAGCGTCAGGTTCACCGAAACGGGTTTTTATCGGGCCAAGGACTGGCTCGACGGCCCTGGCGCGATATGCCGTGAGAACTGCGGGTAGAGACCCACCTTCCCACCCGCGACTGCAAACCACGCCTGAGTCGGTTCTATCCCATGGGAGAACCCGCCCACCAAGAGTGTGATGCATCGCGCATCGGCCGTGTGTGGTGCTCCGGTTTGTGGTTGTCAGACGGGATGCAAGCCACCCCCAGTTCACTGTAAAGGAGAGTTTGCTCGATGAACGCCAAGATGATTATTGGAGCGCTGGTGCTCAGCGTCGCCTTGTGCGCCCAAGGCTACAGCATCCACCTCGGCGGTGGCTGCGGTGGCTGCGGAAGCTGTGGCGGCTGCGGCGTCCAGGCATGCGAGCCGGCCTGCGGCGCGCCTAGCTGCAATTCCTGCGGCGGCTGCGACCTGTTCGCTGGACTGAAGGACCTGTTTGCGTGCAACTCGTGCGGGCCGTGCGCCACGGCCTGTGGCCCGGTCTGCGCCCCGGAGCCCGCCTGTGCCCCGGCCTGCAAGCCGGCCTG
>JABWBD010000524.1 GCA_013360685.1 Pirellulales bacterium | reverse complement strand
GCCAGCGGATGTTCGTCGTCCTGGTCCTCATGTTCTTCTCGATGCTTTTCTGGGCTTTCTTCGAGCATGCTGGCAGTTCGGTGAACAACTTCACCGACCGGAACGTGGACCGCGTCTTCGAGCAGCGGACGATTACCGCCAACGAGATCGGCACCACGATCCTCATTCAGCCAACACAAGAACAACTCGGCTACCGCAACGGCCCGAATTTGTTCACCCTGAGCGATCTGGACCGTTTGCGCGACCGGAACAAGGCCCCTGACTTCGAGATCGAGTGGAAAGTGACGGAAGAGAATCTCGGGATGGGTGTCGCGAATCGCGTCCACGAGATCCCCGCCAGCATCTTCCAATCGGTGAACCCCGTCTATATCCTCATTTTCGGCCTGGTTTTCACGATGCTTTGGGCCGGCCTCTCCAGAATCCGTCTGGAGCCGAGCACTCCCGTGAAGTTCTCGCTGGGCTTGCTTCAGTTGGGTCTCGGGTTCGGCGCCTTCTGGTACGGCGCCGTCCATGCCGATGAGCGAGGTATGGTCGGGCTGGAGTGGCTCTTTCTCGGCTACCTGCTCCACACGACCGGTGAACTGTGCCTTTCGCCGGTCGGTCTGTCGATGGTGACGCGGCTGTCTCCTTCTTACCTGGTAGCCACGGTGATGGGCGTGTGGTTTCTGGCGATGGCATATTCGCAGTTCCTCGCGGCGATCATTGCCCAATTCACCGGCGTCTCGCACGAGGCCGGCACCGAGCCGACCATCCCTCCTCCCAGCCAGACGGTGGATCTTTACGGCGATGTCTTCGGCAAAATCGCCGTGGCCGCGATGATTTCCACGCTGATCTGTTTTGCCCTGTCGCCGCTGCTGAAGCGGTGGATGCATTCGGAGATCGAACAGGATACGATCCAGACCCAATGAACGCCGGCGCGCTCACTACGGGTCGCGCAAGAGGGGGGTCCTCGATCGCGGCGCCCGGCTTCAGCACGCCCGGCCAGCGCACGGCAAACGGCACGCCGATGGCGGTTTCATCCTCCGCGCTTTTGGGTCCGCTCTTCATTGCGTCGCCGCCAGCACTGCCTGGGCATGGCGGGCCAGGTGACCGCGAAGATCCTTGGCATACTCTGCGAGGATTTCTTGGCCGAGCCCCTCGTAATCGCCACATCGATACAGCGCCCGGGCGAGCATCAGTTCTCGAAGCGAGTCGCGGCGGGTGGCATTCGGGTTGCCGCCCTGATCCAGTTCCCGTACGCGCTGGAGCGATACGTGCGCATAGCCGGTCATGCCGGGCTTCCGGAGGAGTTCGGCCAACGGCTTTGCCGCGCGCGGGTCGCCGATCAATTCCAGGGCGAGTCCGGCGGCCCGGTGGTGGGAAAACGCCGTCTCCGCCGAAAGCAAGGCAAGCTTGTCGAGGATCACGGGGACGGCCTCGGGGCTGTGCGTGCGGCCCATGGCGACGATGAGGCAATCCAGCGGGCTCATGGCATGGCCGAATTGGCCGCCTGCCTTGAAGTCCCAGCCTTCGTCCCAATCGGAAGCGGCTTCGAGCGCGGAAATGAGGGTCGGCAGGCCGGCCGCGTCGCCCATCGTGGCCAGGATTTTGGCGTAGCCGAGTTTCCGCGCGGCGTCTGCCTTCTGGTAAGCCTCGCGGAGAAGCGGCAGCGACTGCTCAGGGCAGGCCAAAACGACGGCCGCCCCGGGAGCGTTCTCGTCGGCGACCGTCTCCACCGAGGCCTTGATCTCATCGGGCGACGGTGGGAAGGAATCTTCGTCCGTCAATACGCTCAGCGGCAGGTTCCCGATCTCGACCAGGTGTCGCTGGAGGGCTTTCAGGTCGACCTGGCGCAAGGCAATGTCCGCTCGGGAGGCCATCGCCGCGGCCACACCCACCGCGTAGCCGCCGTTCTGGATATCCGGCTGCATGCGGATCACCGGCACGGCATCGCGATGGGCGCTGATCCCCAGGCCGGCGACGAACAATCCCTCGTATCCCTTTGGCAGGAAGCAGCGATACGGGATATTGCAGTAGACGCCCTTCTTCATGGGATGTTCGAGCATGAAGTAGGGATCGATCGTGTAGCCGTGCGTGTCGAAATTGCTATAGGCGCGGACAATCGTATCGGGGAACGTGCGGTTGTTGACCTGGTCGAGGATGTTCAGGGTGTAATCGCCCACGATCCGCCGCCGCTCGCGAGTGTCGATCAACTGGCCCAGGTCGAAGGCCGTCGGGAATTTGTCCTTGGCATGGACGAACATCTTCCAGACGTCGAGCATGTCGGTTTCGTCGCTGAGCGAGTAGTCGGTGTTCGCGTAGGCAGCGCCGAGTTGCCGCGGCGGCAAGCCGGTCCCCTGCATGGCGAACTCCGACTCATCCGTATACCAACACGCGGCGCCGGCCGCGGCAGCCACGTCGGAATTGCCGGTGGCGTCGATCACGACGTCAGCCAGGACCACGCCGCGGCCTTGTGCTGTGGCGACCACCGCTCCCTTGATCGTGTTGCCGTCGACGAAGGCCCCGGCGCCGATCGCGCCAAACCAGATATCGCCGCCAGCCTTGAGGATTTCGTCGCGGTACCAATGCATCCTCTGTTCGATCACCCAGGAGTGGCCTCCGAAGACCTCGGCGGTAAAGCCGACCCGATTGCCCCAGTAGTACTTCGAGATTGCCCCCGTGGTGCCGACGCCGCCCAGGCCGGAGAGATACTCGACCACGAGCGTCTTGGCACCCTGACGGGCAGCCGCGATCCCGGCCGGCGCGCCCGCGGTGCCGCCGCCGATGACAACGACGTCGTATCGACCCAAGACGGGCAGTGCACGGGCATCCTGCGGAATCTTGGGCAAATCCTGGTTCGGGCGGACTCCGCCGAGGAACTCGCGGACATCGCCTTGGGATGCCGGCTGGGCCGCCGGTTTGCCCGGCAGTCTTGCCCCCTTGGGAGATCGAAGCGATTTGGCTTCGCCGGCGGCGGCAATGCCCAGGCGCGTTCCGGCGTCGACGAGCGCGCAGGGCCGCAGCAACTTCTCGGCCTGCGGACGCGAGATATCGGCGACACCGCTGAGGACGTACATCCTCGCAACGCCTTTGGGCCGAAATGCCCCCAGCGGGATGGCATCCATCCCTTGCCACACACCGTCGGCCGATTGCCGGCCGATCATGGCATCCGGCGGGACCTCGAAGAGCATATCCGAGGTGAACTGCTGTTGGGGGTCGTAGGTCATCGAGCGGGCCTGCTGGTCGGCCTTCGCCCAGGAGGCGGGGCCGTCGTCGGGCATGGGAAGTTCGAGCGTGTACTCGATGATCTTGAACACGCCGCTGGAGGTCTTCGCCTCGTTGGGATAAGGGCCGCGGAACGGCGGACTGATCTCGCGTGCGGCGATCGAAGGGCCGTTGTTTGGCTCGCCGCCGATCACCACCCGTTTCAGAGTGTGCGTGGCGGACGGATACGGCCGGAACTCGGCCCCAGCCAGGCGAGCGACGAGGCCACGCTCGGTCGCGTCGATGATCATCTTGGCGATGACGGCTTGCCTGCCCGCGCGGTTGGCCATCACGATGCCGCACGGATTGCCCTCCGCGTCGCGAAGCACGTCGGTCGGGTAGGATCCGAAGAGAAACGGCACGCCGGCCTCGATGAGGGCGTCGTCGAGTGTCTTTTTCACGTGCATCGGACGGGGCGCGGGCCGCGGAGCGGGTTCCGACTCGCTCTTGGCCGACCCCGGCCTGGTGATTTCGATTTCACCCAAGAGCACGCGCGAGATATCCGGCGGTCGTTGGACGGAGAGCTTGACATAACGGGCCGTTGCCTTCAGCGGTGCTGCAAACGTCACCGAGCGCCCCTCGGCCGTTTTCTGCGGATTCTGTTCCTCCTCGATCACCGCCGCTTGTTTCCAGTCCTTCTTATCGTCGCTGGTTGAGACAGTGACGCTCTTAACGAGAAACCCGCTCTTCTTGCCGTCGGTCTCGCGCTGGTAGGCCATCAGCCGGAGCTGGTCCAGTTCCTGCGATTTGCCCAGGTCGACGACAATGTTCACGTCGCCGTCGTACTGAACGCTCTGGTGGACCGGGTTGCCCCAAAGACCGTCGGTGAGCAATCGGGGAGGATTGCTGTCGGCGTGCTGTGCCGCGCTGAGCAGATCGGTCTCGTATGTGCAGTCGATGCGATTGGGATCGGGGAGTTGGTGCTGCTGGATGCCGTCTTCAAAGATTTTCTTGGCCAGGGGCGACTTGGGTTTTTCGCCCTCTTCGAGCCAGAGACGGAGCGTGGCGGTCATGTCGTCGCCCAGGTAGGGTCGGGGGGCCGCCAGGAAGACGCCGGCGCCGGC
>JABWBD010000105.1 GCA_013360685.1 Pirellulales bacterium | reverse complement strand
CCTGACCGCACGCAGTATACTTTCCTTGCCGCAGTCACTGACTCGCCAATCCTTAGCCGATTGAAACCTGGGGCGCAGGAGAGTGCAATACTGATCGTCTCTACACATGGCCCGAGAATCGAGCTCATGAGGGGCTTGGGTCTGTTCCGAGCCAGGGATCTCCGGCATGGAGGCTACGGTCGTTGCGGCGAACGTCTCCACGCTCCACGCCCCACGCCCCACGCCCCACGCCCCACGCTCCACGCCCCACGCTCCACGCCCCACGCCCCACGCCCCACGCTCTTCCTCCTTGCGGCCGGCGCGGTCCGCCACGTACCATATAGGGGTGGGCCGTACGCAGGCGAGACAGCACATGATCGACCAATCGGAAGAGACCAACGAGCTGGAAATGCTCCGCAGCCGCGGAAAGGAGGCGGTGTCGATCCTCGTGGGCCGTTACCGGCAGAAGCTGATGCGGATGATCGCGCTGCGGCTCGATCGGCGAATCCTCGGCAAGGTAGAAAGCGAGGACGTCCTTCAAGATGCCTATGTCGAAGCCGCCCGGCGGCTCCACGACTATCTCGACCGTCCCTCCGTGCCCTTTTTCGTTTGGCTTCGCCGCATCACCAGCCAGATCCTGATCGACACGCACCGGCGATACCTCGGCGCCAAAATGCGCGACGTCCGCCATGAGGCGGCCTTCTGCCGAGTCGCTTCCGCCGGAACGCATTCAGCCTGCCTGGCGGCTCAACTGGCCGACAGCCTCACAACGCCCAGCCAGTCTGCCCTGCGCCGGGAAACCGTTGCGGAACTGAGGGCGGCCCTGGAATCGCTGGAGGAAATCGACCGCGAGGTCCTGGTGCTTCGGCACCTCGAGGAACTGAGCAACAACGAGGTGGCCCAGATCCTGGGGATCGACAAGTCCGCAGCCAGCAAGCGCTACCTTCGGGCCCTGGAGCGGCTGAGAAACGTGATGCTTGCCGACAACTCCGCGTGACTCGACACGGCGCGAGGCGGGCAAGGCCCTTGCGGCGGGCCCGTCCCCCCGGGAGCAATGCAGCAATGATCGACGCGATCGACGAACGTGACCCCGTGGAATTGCTGGCGGAAGAGTTCGCCTCGCGGTGCAGGCGGGGCGAACGCCCGTCGGTATCCGACTATGCATTGAAGTATCCCCAGTACGCCGAGCGGATCCAGCGATTGTTTCCTGCCGTCGGCATGCTGGAGCAGCTTCGCACCCAGGAAACCTCCGATCGCAAGGCCGTGATCCGGCAGGCCAGGTCGGCCGGTCCGCCGGATCACCTCGGCGACTTCGACATTCTCCGCGAGATCGGGCGCGGGGGCATGGGCATCGTGTACGAGGCCGAGCAACGGTCGCTCGGCCGACGCGTGGCCTTGAAGGTGCTGCCGAAACACGCGCTGCTCCTGGAAAAAGACTTGAAGCGGTTCCAGCGCGAAGCCCGGACCGCTGCCCAGTTGCACCATACCAACATCGTTCCGGTCTTCGGCGTCGGCGAGCAGGACGGCCTGCACTATTACGTCATGCCGCTGGTCCGGGGCGTCGGGCTCGACGAACTCATCGCGGGATTGCGGCGGCCCGATCGCGGCCCGGCGGCAGGACCACTGCAGCACAACGGCATCGATGCCTCCGCACGCGACTTCCGCGACGTCCTTGAGGCACTCATCGCAATGAAATTCGGCGAGCGCGCTGCCGCGCGGCCGGCACGCCTGCCGGATGATTCCCAGTGGCCGGCCCCGCGCGGCCCCCGGCGCACTTCCTACTGGCGCATTGTGGCCCGAATCGGCGTCCAGGCGGCCGAGGCAATCGCGCACGCGCACGCCTCCGGAACACTCCATCGCGATATCAAGCCGAGCAATCTCCTGGTGGACGCTGACGGCGCCGTCTGCGTGGCCGATTTCGGGCTGGCGAGGGCCGTGGACCGCGAGGATGCCCACAGCGAAGAACTGGCGGGCACGGTGCGATACATGGCGCCCGAGCAGTTCCAGGGCCGCGCGGACGCTCGCAGCGACCTTTATGCACTCGGTCTGACGCTCTACGAACTCCTGACCCTGCAACCGGCGTTCCTCGACGCGGACCGTCGGCGGAGTCTCGACGGCCGCCACGCCTCCGCGGAGCCGGTCCGGCCCAGAAAACTTGACCCGAGCATCCCGCGAGACCTGGAAACGGTCCTTCTGAAGTGTCTCGCCGATGACCCCTCAAAACGCTATCCAATGGCGGCTGCTCTGGCGGCCGATCTGAAGTGCTTCCTGGGGGACAGGCCGATCCAAGCGCGTCGTGCCGGCTGGGCCCAGCGCGCATGGCGATGGTGCCTGCGGAACCCCGCCCTCGCAGGAATGTCGGCGATGGCGGGAATGCTGCTGCTGGCCGTGGTGTTGACGGCGTCGGCCGGCTATTTCGAGGCCAAACGGGCCTACCGCGAGGCAACCGGGGCCCTGGCCCGCGCCGAAGCGACGGCGGAACTGTCGCTCGACGTACTGGACGATATCTACCGGCAGCTCTCGCCTGACCGCGTCTGGATCTCCTCGGTCGCCGACCCGGGCGGCGCGGCTTGCGCGTGCATCGGACTTCGTTCGGGCGACCCATCGCCGCCGGCTGCCGGCCGGATCGCCGCTCAGGTCCAGGCATCGCGCGAAACGGCAGCGCTCCTGGAGCACCTGTTGGTGTTCTACGATCGTCTGGCCGAACAGGCGGGCGGCGACTTTCGCGTGATGCTGGAATCGGCTGTTGCGGGCCGGAGGGTCGGTGACATACGCCAGCGACTCGGCCAGGTCGATCAGGCGGAGCGGGCCTACCGCAGGGCGGTTGAGAAGCTGGCGGAGTTGCGGAATTCGGCAGGTATGGATGCAGACGTCGCCGCCGAACTAGCCCGCACCTGCAATGAACTCGGCAATGTCCAGTCGGCGCGGCTGGACGACGCGGCGGCACTTCAGTCGCACGAGGAAGCCCTGTCCGTAATCCAATCCCTCGGCGGTTCCGGCAGTCTGCGGGCGGACGGCCGTTATGAACTCGCTCGCACGCTATATCTGCTCAGCAGCAAACGGCCCAGTGTGAACGACCCTCTCCGGAAACGCGATCCGGCCGGCGCCCTCGCCTTGCAGTGGCCGCACGCCGGCCAGGCCGACGATGAACGGGCGTCCGCCATCCGGATCCTGGAGGAACTGGCGCGGGAATATCCGGAAGCGCCCGACTACCAGTTCCTGCTGGCACTCTGCCTCAGACCGTCGGGGGTCGTCCCGACGCTGCGGACTCCGGCGGGCGATCAGGGACGCCGGCGCGCGATTCAAATCCTGGAGGACCTCAAGGCAAAGTATCCGGGTGTCGCCGATTATCGGTACGAACTGACCGCCACGTACGCCTGGGTCCCCGTCGGCCTGTTCCCCTGGCAAGGGCGGTTCGCCGCCGCGCCGGCCGTCGAAGATGGCCTGCTCAAGTCGCTTCACGAATCGCAGTGGCTTGTCGCCCACAACCCGACCATTCCCCACTATGCAACTTCGCAGGCGCTGGTCCTGGCCAAGCTCGGCACCGTCTGCTGGGACCATCATCGCCTTGCCGAGTCGGAAGGCTATTTTCAGAAAGCCCTCGACGTGCAAGACGCCGTCGTCGCGGAGTTTCCCGACTTGCCGTCTCACAACAAAGTCCTTGTGGAGTTTTTCCGCCTGCGGCTGGGGCAAGTCCGCTGCGAGCGCAGCATCCAGTCGGGCGATCGAAACGGGATGCGCGAGTCGCGAGCGTTGCTGGAGCAGTGTATCGGCGGCCTCACCGAATTGGCCGGACAGCCCGAACTGGGCGAGGACCGTCTCGCCCGGACTTCCCTGCCTGTCGCCCGCCACGCCCTCGGCCGCGCCGTCGAAGCAATTGGCAAGGACGAAAGGTAGTCCGGGGACCATATCGCGGGGTTTGCGACTGGCCGGCGCCGAGCTCCTTCGATTTTCGATTTTGGATTGGGGGTGCTATGAACGAAGAGCAATTCAAGGCACGAACAAAGCAGGTCGCGCTGAGGGTGATTCGTCTGGTCGAATCGCTGCCGACAAGCAAATCAGCGCAGTCCCTCGGATCGCAACTTCTACGATCCGGCACTTCGGTTGGCGCCAATTATCGCGCGGCTTGCCGGGGGAAGTCCGCGGCCGACGTGATCGCCAAACTGGCAATTGTTGAGGAGGAGGCCGATGAGAGCATCTACTGGCTGGAACTCCTCAGTGACGCCGGAATCATGTCCTCACGGCGCCTGCAGCCTCTCATGAACGAGCTCGGCGAGATCCTCGCCATGACCGTAGCCTCAATAAAGACCCTCCGCACACGCAATCCAACGAACAAAACCCAAACCCGCAAGTGAGGCCAACCTCGAATCCAAAATCCAAAATCCAAAATCCAAAATCTAAAATCGCTTCCGCCGTCGCTTCGCGAAGGCCTCCGCGAGCTTCTCCATGTCGACCGGTTTGACCAGATGGGCGTCGAAACCGGCGTCGAGCGCTTGGCGGCGGTCGTCGGGCTGGCCGTAGCCGGTGAGCGCCACGAGAAAGACGGCATCGTTCTCGGGATTCTTGCGGACCGCGCGGGCGAGTTGATACCCGTCAAGTCCCGGCAGCCCAATGTCGACCAGGGCGACCTCGGGATGCTGGAACTCGATCATCTCGAGCCCCTGCGGGCCGGACTCGGCCACCGCCACCTCATGGCCGTCGAGTTCCAGAACGGCCTGGAGCATCTCGCGCGCGTTGGCGTTGTCCTCGATGATGAGGATCCGCATCTCGGAGATGTCGGAATGAGGCGCGGACTGCGGTTTGGGGCGACGTGCCGGGGCAGCTTCGGGCAGCCGCACCATGAAGGTGCTCCCGTACCCCAGTCCCTTGCTCTCGGCGACGACCGTGCCGCCGTGCAACTGGACCAGACTCCGCACCAGGGCCAGCCCGATGCCCATGCCGCCGTCGGATCTTGCCAGCGCGGCCCCTTCTTGCACGAACGGCTCGAAGATGAATTCGAGTTTGTCGGGGTCGATGCCGATTCCCTGGTCGCGAACGCAGACGACGATTTCCGCACGATCGTGCCGGGCGACGAGCCAGATGTGCCCGCCGGGCTCGGTGTACTTCGCGGCGTTGGTGAGGAGATTGGTGAGGATCTGGTGGAGCCGCGTGGGATCGCCTTCGACGTAAAGAGGGCCGTTCGGCAAGTCGGTGTCGAGTTCAAGCCGGTGCTCGCTGATCAGCGGCAGCATCACCTGGACGGCCTGCCGGATCGTCTCTCGCAGATCGAGCACCTCTTTGCGCAGTTCGACCTTGCCCAGGCAGATCCGCGATACGTCCAGCAGATCATCCAAAAGGCGTGTCATCTGGCGGCTCTGTGTGTCGATGACCTCGCGGGCACGGCCCAGCGCGCGTTCGTCGCTGATGCCACGCTGCAGCACCCGGGAAGCATTGACGATCGCCGCCAGGGGGTTGCGCAGCTCATGAGAGAGGATCGCCAGGAACTGGTCGCGCCGCCGCACCGCCTGCCGCGCTTCCTCTTCGCGCCGGCTGCGCTGAGTGACGTCGCGCAGCGTAATCAGCCGCGCGCGCCGGCCTTGCCACTCGATCTCAACGACCCGCGTCTCGGCAACTTCGCAGCCCCCTTCGCGCGAAGCCCCCAGGTCGATTTGGGCCGCCTCGCCGACAGGGACGGGCACTGGCAACCGCTCGCCGAGAAGTACGCCGCGCGCACGGCCGAACAGGTCCGCCGCGGCCGGGTTGATGAAACGGATAATGCCGTCGAAGTCGACAACAACGACCCCATCGGCGCTCCGGTCCACGACCGCACGGAACCGCGCCTCGCTCGCTTCGAGGGCTCGTTGCAGGACCTCGCTCGCCTGGACGCTCATACCTCTACTTACCCGCTGGGCACGTACACCTCTCCTGAAGCTCTCGGGAAATCTCCCGGACCAGGGATTCAGGGTTGACCGGCTTCGAGAACCATCGGTCGACGCCGTGCGGGCCGGTGGGCACTCCCAACTCGCTCGGCGACGTACCGCTGATGGCAAACACCTTCAGGTCCGCAAGCCGCGGGTTCTCGCGAATCGACGCGATCGTGGCGCGGCCGTCGAACCTGGGCATCATCATGTCCAGCAGCACCAGGTCCGGACGATCGTGCGACGCGAGGTAGTCGATCGCGACAGCGCCGTCTCCGGAGGTCGCCACCTCGAATCCGCTCACTCGCAGGAAGCCGGCCAACAGTTCGCACTCATTCGCGTCGTCTTCCACGACAAGCGTGCGGCACGCCCGGGGGGGGCCTGCCGCCGCCCTCGGTTCCGGTTTCAACGCGGCGGCCTCCGCCTCCAGCGCCTCGAACTCGTGAAGGATCTTCTCGTAGGTCTGTTCCGCCTGCTCCACCATGCCCCGGTCCAACTGCTTGCGGAACAGGTGCAGGGCGAGATTGGCGGCGTGCAGTCGGTTGCGGACCGCGTGCGAGAGCCGTCGGGTCGGTGAGAACACGTTCGAACCGGGCGAGTCCTCGTCTTCGACGAGTTCATCGCGCAGGATCCGGACATCGTCCGGGGCACGGACGCCAAGGCGGGCCGTGTTTCCTTTCACACGCAACACCTCAAGCGTGACGCCGAGATTGGGAAACACGATCTTCTCGCCCTCGCGGCGGGAGAGAACCAGCATCGTTGGGCCTCCTTTCCAACTTCGTTCGCGGAGGAGCCTGGGGCAACGCTCGCTCCGCCTCCAAAGAAACGGTGGTCGCGGCGATAGAATATCTCCGCCGACCCTCGCGCAAACCGCGCGAGGACCGAACAACAAGCGCACGACATCCGTGTCGGAAAGGGTCTCCGTAAGGGAGAAGTGGGCGTCCTGCCCGCGCAACTTGCCAATCGTCCGCCCTGCTTTTTACTCCAGTTTCCGATTTTCGACAAGCCCACCTGTCCTATCTTTTTCCTGTGAGGCCCGAACAAAACCGCTCGGCGCGGGTCTCTGGCCCCGCCGAAACCGCCGACAACCGCTCGGCGCGGGTCTCTGACCCCGCCGAAACCGCCGACAACCGCTCGGCGCGGGTCTCTGACCCCGCCGAAACCGCCGACCGAAGGTCTCCTGGGTCGGTCTTGTTAGGGCCTCTTAAGCAGCCGGACTGAAACCGCCGGTCCAATCAGACAGAACGGCGGACCGAGGAAGGCGGCCGGGCGGCAGACAGCGCGGCTCCGCCGGCAGTCAAGCCGCCGATCACCACCCGACTTCCCACCAGGTTGAACTGCCGGTATCATACATCCGGCCCGCTTCCCAGCGCTGTGGTTGTAAATCATTGTGGCACAAGTAGATAGAAACACTGTGCTAGAGCCTCCGCCCGGCCCGAGTTCCCGGCTGTATCGGCCCGCTTTCGGGCTGCTGACCGATCTCTACCAGCTCACGATGGCGTATGGCTACTGGAAACAGCGCATCCACGAGCGTGAAGCCGTGTTCCATCTTGTGTTCCGCGAAAACCCCTTTCGGGGAGGGTTTGCCGTCGCTTGCGGCCTGCACGCCGCGATCGAATATCTGGAACGTCTTCGGTTCGATTCCGGAGACCTCGACTATCTGGGAAGTCTTCGGGGGCGAGACGGCGCAGCGTTGTTCGAACAGAAATTCCTGGATTTCTTGCAAGGGTTCTCGCTCGCTTGCGACGTGGAGGGCGTAGCCGAGGGAACGGTCGTCTTCCCGCACGAACCGCTGGTGCGAGTGAAAGGCCCTCTGCTCCAAGCCCAACTCATGGAGACGGCCCTCCTGAACCTGGTCAATTTCCAGACGCTCGTCGCCACGAAGGCTGCTCGCGTGGTGCTGGCTGCTCGCGGCCAGCCTGTGCTCGAGTTCGGAATGCGGCGGGCGCAGGGGATCGACGGCTCCGTGTCGGCCAGCCGGGCGGCCTACGTCGGCGGGTGCGCGGGAACATCGAACGTGATGGCCGGGCGGCTCTTCGGCATCCCGGTGAAGGGCACGCACGCCCATAGCTGGGTCATGTGCTTCGACTCGGAATTGGAAGCCTTCCAGTCCTACGCCGAAGCGATGCCCAACAACTGCGTCTTCCTGGTCGATACCTACGACACGCTCCAAGGCGTCCGCAATGCCGTCGCCGTCGGACGCTGGCTTCGCCAGCGCGGCTATCCGCTGCTGGGCATCCGCCTCGACTCGGGCGATCTGGCCTACTTGAGCATCGAGGCCCGCAAGATCCTCGACGCCGAGGGTTTTGCAGACACGCCGATCCTGGCCTCCAGCGATCTCGACGAGCACATCATTGCCAGCTTGAAGGAGCAAGGCGCCACGATCAGCGTCTGGGGCGTCGGCACGCGTCTGGCGACCGCGTTCGACCAGCCGGCACTGGGCGGCGTCTACAAGCTCTCGGCCATTCGCAACCGCCGCGGTGAGTGGGAGGACCGGGTTAAGCTCTCCGAACAGGCCGTCAAGACGTCGACGCCCGGAATTCTCCAGGTCCGGCGGTTCCGAACTCGCGGCGCTCCAGTGGCCGACGCCATCTTCGACGAGAGGCATCCGATCCAGGGCGAATGCGTGGTCGTCGATCCCGTCGACCCGACCAGGCGGAAGTTTGTCCCCGCCCACGCGTCCTTCGAGGATCTCCTGGCGCCCGTATTCCGCGGCGGCCGATGTGTCTACGAAATGCCCTCCTTGGAAGAATGCCGGCGGCGGGCCCGCGAGCAACTGGCCGAGTTTCATCCGGGCATTCAGCGATTCGTCAACCCGCACCAGTACCCGGCTGGGCTGGAGGCAGGGCTCCACCAGCGCAAGACCGAGATGATCCTCCGCGCACGAGGGTTTCACGCATGACTCGCATTCGCGTTGGGGCGGCAGTGCTTAACCAGACGCCGTTGGACTGGCACGGAAATCTCCAGAACGTCCTGGCGGCCATCGGAGCCGCCCGGCCCAAAGAGGTCCGCATTCTCTGCCTCCCGGAATTATGCATCACCGGGTACGGCTGCGAAGACGCCTTTCACAGCCTCGGCATGCAGCGGTCGGTCCTCGAATCGCTCAACGAGATCGTTCCCGCCACGCGGGGAATGATTGTCTCCGTGGGATTACCCCTCCTGCACCGGAATGCCTTGTTCAACTGCGCCTGCCTGCTGGTCGATGGCCGGATCGCCGGGTTCGTCGCCAAACGGTTTCTCGCCGGCGAAGGGATCCACTACGAGCCGCGGTGGTTCAAGGCGTGGCCGCAGGGGCTCCGCGACACGATCACGCTCGACGGCCGGCCCCATCCGATCGGCGACCTGATCTTCGACTGCGGCGGCGTGAAGATCGGGTTCGAGATCTGCGAAGACGCCTGGGTGGCTCGTCGCCCAGCCGGCAACATGGCGCTCGAACAGGTCGATCTGATCCTCAATCCCAGCGCCAGCCACTTTGCCTTCGGCAAACATGAAACCCGCAAGCGGATTGTCATCGAAGGTTCGCGAGCGTTCAACGTCAGCTACATCTACGCGAACCTGCTGGGGAACGAAGCGGGCCGGATCATCTACGACGGCGACGCCCTCATCGCCTCGGGCGGATCGCTGCTGGCCGCCGGTTCGCGGTTCTCGTTCCAGCCGCTCGAACTGACCACCGCCGTCATCGACGTAACGGCCACGCGGATGGCCCAGGCCCGCAGCGGCAGTTTTCAGCCGGATCTGGCCGGGTCGCACGAAAACCAGGTCGTCTGCGAATTCCCTTTTCCCGACATCGAGCCGGAAGTCTCCCAGCCGAAGATCGCCGCCTGGGAGACCGGTGCCAACGTCAAGGAAGAAGAGTTCGCCCGTGCCGTCGCATTGGGGTTGTTCGACTACATGCGGAAGAGCCGGTCGCGGGGATTCGTCGTGAATCTCAGTGGAGGCGCTGATTCCTCCAGCACCGCATGCCTCGTGGCCATGATGACACGGTTCGCCTTATCGGAACTGGGGGCCGAGCAGTTCCGCGAAACCCTCCGCCACATCCCCGACTTGCCGCGCGAGGCGGAGCCGCGCGCCTACGTGGGCCGATTGCTCTTCTGCCTCTACCAGGCTACCAAGAACAGCAGCGAGGCGACACGGCACGCGGCGACCAGCCTCGCCGAATTCCTCGGCGCTTCGATGGCCTGCCTCCAGATCGATTCGCTCGTCCAGCATTATGTCGGCGATATGGAAAACGTCCTCGGCCGCAAACTCACCTGGCAGGCCGACGACATACCGCTCCAGAACATCCAGGCCCGCGTCCGCGGCCCGAGCGCCTGGCTGTTGGCCAATGTCCGCGGCTCACTCCTCTTGTCGACGAGCAACCGCTCCGAGGCGGCGGTCGGCTACGCGACGATGGACGGCGACACCTGCGGCGGGCTGAGCCCCATCGCCGGCATCGACAAGGCCTATCTCCGCCAATGGCTCCGCTGGGTCCAGCACGAAGGGCCCGCCGGATTCGGCCCGGTGCCCGTCCTCTCCGAGGTCAACGAACTCCCGCCCACCGCGGAACTCCGCCCCCGGGAGTCCAAGCAGACCGACGAAGCCGACCTCATGCCGTACGAAGTGCTCGACGCCATCGAGCGCTCGGCGATCCGCGACAAGCAGCTTCCCTTGGAAGTCTTCCGCGTGATGCGATCGCGTTTTCCCGAGTATACGACCGACCAGCTTCACCTCTGGGTCCAAAGGTTCTTTCTCCTCTGGTGTCGCAACCAGTGGAAGCGCGAGCGCTACGCCCCCTCCTTCCACCTCGACGACGAGAATCTCGATCCGAAGAGCTGGTGCCGGTTTCCGATCCTCTCGGGCAACTTCCAGCGCGAACTAGAGGAGCTGCGGGAATATGTCCAAGCAGCGTCCGATTAAAGGAAATGGGGAGACGAGCCTCGCGACGGCTGGTCCGCGAGGGGGAAATCCGGAGTCCATCGGAGTCCATCGTTGCGACGCTTCGCGTCGCAACGCAATCCCCGGACGCTTCGCGTCCCTGTCCCTCCCCATCCTCCCCCACGCGCCACGCGCAGCGTCTCACCGCCCCGGCCGACCCTCCCGGACCCAGCATCACCTGACAAAGCCCGCTCGAACCGGCGGGCACCAGGCGGACCAGCTATCTCATCATCCCGCCTCGACCCAAAGCCAGGCGACTTCGCCGGTCCATCCCTGCGTCCGACAGACTCCGTACTGATCCTAATCTTAATCCTACTCCTACTCTTAATCTCGATCCGAATCCTCCTTCACTTGCGGCCAAAGGCCGCCTCAAGCCCTTCGCCTCTCCGTGATTGCCTCGACCGTTCGACGCTCCCCTCCCGCTGTTCTGTCATCAGTCTCTCTGTCAGTCTTCCCCTTCTCATCTTCCCGAACGCTCCGAAACCCCACGCCCCCGCCTCGGCAGCGGCCCCGCCACCTCGCCGGCTTCACACCGGCCGTGCCCACTGGATCACCGCATAGGCGTTATGGCTGTGGATACTCTCCTGATTCAAAGCCCTCACCCGAAACCACTTCACCCGCGGATCGGCCTGCAGTCGCACGGCGACGTTCCGTGCAAGGTCCTCCACGAACACCGGTCGCTCGTAAGCCTGCATTGTCACGTGCCGCTCGTCGGATCGCTTGAGCACGGGGTACACCGGTGACGAGGCGGACTGCTCGGCAACGTCGATCAATTCCTCGATCCAGATCAGCCGCGGCTTGCCCTCTCCGTCGCGCTCGCTTCGGACCTGAATTTCGACATTCGCCCGTTGATTGTGTGCCACGTAGTGGCTGATCGCCTTGCTGCAAGGGCACAGGCTGGTCACGGGCACATCCACGATGAGCACGAAGTCGTCGGCGCTGCCGTTTGCCTCCCCAATGAACGAGCAGGGATAGCCCATCAAAGCCTTCGCTCCGCTCACCGGTGCCGTTCGCTCCAGGAAATAGTCGAAACTCACCTCGACGCGAGCCGTCTCCGCGTCCAGCCTCTGCTTCAACTCCCGCAAGATCGCCGGCAACGTCCGCATGGTCAGTTCGCCCCGGTGCGCGGCCAGGACTTCCACAAACCGACTCATATGAGTCCCTTTGAATTGGTGCGGCAGGCCCACGGACATAGTAAGTGTCGCGGTAGTCTGTTGCTGTTCCTGCTGCCGATCCAACACGAGAATCGGGTATCGCAGGTCGGTAATGCCGACCTAGACGACAGGGACGCACCGGTCGTCTCGCTACGAGACTTCTGGTCGGCCGCTGGACCATCAAGCTGCCCCGGAACCACCCATATCCACCAGCGCTTTGAGGATCGCCATGGGACAGATTGCGGCTGAAGGCCGATTTCAATCACTTCGCGTCGCCGTGTTGCCTCGCCTTCCGTTCGACGCTCTCCTCGCATTTCTCTGTCACCGATCTTTCTGTCAGCTTTCCTCTTCTCGTCCTCCTGAACGCTTCAACACACCAGACTTCCGCATCGGCGACGCGCCCAGCAAGGTTGATGCCCCGGAACGATCGACTGCTAAAGCGCCCGCACCAGCAAACCCGCCGCCAAGAGCGCCTCAAAATGCATCGCAATCCGCTCCGCAAGCGACCGGCATCGCACCAGCAGCCCCACTTCGATGTTCCGCTCCTGGGCCGCCTCCGTGAAGTTCGCCGAAGAAACGAACACCGACTCCCCGTCAACCACGATGCACTTCGCGTGCAGGCATGCCCGCTTGTCCGCCGACAAATCCAGTGATCGCGCGTCATAAAAGACTTGCGGAAGCGGGCGGTCCGGCGGCCACTGCTGCGACTTGAAGCGATGCGCGAACCGCTGGACGACCTCGGCGGCGGTGGAGGTGTCGCCCGGCCCTCGTTGCACGTCGAGGAACATGCGGACGCTCAGTTGCGGCACCGCCTGCATCCTGTCGGCCAACGCCGCGAAGACCTGCTGCCCCTGGTAGACGGCGTATCCGGCGACGAGAACCGATTTCTCGGCGTGAGCAAATAGCTCTCGCACCACGACGCTGGTATCGCGGTCGGCCAGGCCGGGAGCTTCGGGCCCGCTGACGACCAGATCGATCGCCTCGTCTAACGTCGGACGCCGCCAGCGGTCTTTCACGATCAGCGCCAATACCGTTGCCAGTTGTGACGGCGTGAACCCCTGCTCGATCATCTGTTGCAGCTCTCCTGCCACAGCACCCGCAACGCAACCGGCCAGCAACCGCCCGAGGCCGACGGGCGTGATCGGCGTACTCAGGCGGTTCCCTCGAAGTGCAGCCGCGATCTCGCGCAGGTCGCAATCGGAAAGTTGCAGGAATTGCTCGGTCATGACTCTGCCGGCTTGAAGAATTCAATTCCCAGATTATCAACCGTGGGCACGACCAACGCTCGATCCAGGAAATCGTTGTGCTGCTCGCACGATGTTTCGGCGATCAGTAGACAGCCGTGGCAGGCAGCGCCCAGAAGAAACCGGTGCTCGTGCGTGCTCTGAGGCTCGTGCTGAGCGCAAACGGGATCGTTCGAGCACAAGCCTCCAAGCTCCAATGCCGCCTGGATGTGCTCGTGGATGCGGCGTCCGACCTCGATCAGGCCCCCGAGCGTGCCCTCCGCGTCGGTTGTGCCCGTGTGGAGCAGCAGTCCGTAGCCGACGCTGGGCAGGGCATAGATCCGTTCCCGAATGGAACTGGCCGGATAGCCGCACTCCAACGACACCGCGGTAATCAGCAGGTGCGAAAACGAGTGCAGCAGGATGTACGGCAACCCCGGGAACTTGCGATGCGAGCCGCGGTGCTCGTCCTTCCAGCAGTCAAAGCCGGCCAGCAACTTCCGGCCGCGGTCCTGAACGTCCGGCCGTTGCTCCCACGCCTCGATCTGCTCCCGATGGAACTGCAGGAAGATCCCCTCACCCTTGTTCTCGACCGCCGGCAACCACGTGATCTCGCGGGCCAGCGCCGCGCGGCGCACGCCCATCTCCAACTCACCTTCGATATCGGGCGCTGCCGCCTCAAACCGTGTGAAACCCACCTGCGCCACAACCTCGCGGAGCCGGTGGACCAGCACGACCCGCTCGATCGGCAACATCCACGGCTTGCTCCACGTCGCCTTGGGGACGGTGCGCGCGAAGAAGTTTCCGTCCGGGCGGTCATTGCCGAGTTCTTCCTTGCTGGCCACGAGGGTCTCCAACTCGGCGTGTTTCACCGACTTGGGCTGCTCCAGGGCAAATCCCCGCCTCGACTGGATTTCTTCAAACACCTCCTCGTCCGAAAACCCGTCCAACGCGGCCTTCACCTTGGCCTTCTTGCGTTCGTACTTGAGCTCTTCGATCTCCTCGACCGCTTCGATGAATTCCCAGGCCGCGTCCACCGCCTGCTTGACGGCCTCGTCCCGGTCGGGCAGCGAAATCACGCTCATCTGCTGCGTGAAATAGGCGTTGCTGGCCGTGCGGATCAAGAGCCGGTTCGGTTCGCCGCACGACTCCTTCGTGTACGGCCCGAGCCAAGGGCGGGAACCGTCGCAGTTTTTCAGCGCCTGGGTCTGCATGATGGCGGCATCTCCCAGGTTTCGCTCCGCCTTGCACTCACACCGGATCCACACCTCTGCCAGATCGCCGCTGGTCCCTCGTTCGTCCATCCACAGTTGCCGCCTGCACTCCGACGGACCGCCATGAACGAACTCGCGCCAGTCGATATCGCCGATATGCCCGCAACGGCACGCCCGCACAAACCGCAACGGCACCACCGGCCGTTTCTTCTTGTTCTGGTCGATGAACTTGCCGCGACTGAGCGCCAGCCGGTGTACGAGCATCCGCGAACGGACCGTCGAGCCGGGATCGGTGGAGTAAATGTCCTGGGTGATGAACCACTCGGGAAACTGCCAGCCGGTAATGCCGGTCTGCGGGGCCGTGGGGTCTTCCTGGTCCGGAGGCGGCGAAACCAGCTTCAGCGCCGGCACGTCCAACAGCGCCTTGAGCTTCTCGACCAGCCGCGGCTCTTGAATCTCTTCTCCGCCGGCCGACCAGTAGTCCAGGCCGGCCACCAGCACCGAGTGATTCGGCAGGTCGAGCATCGCTCCGGGGCCGAACGTGGTGACCACCTGGCTCTGACGGAGCTGCCCGGGCGGACGCTTTGCTCGTCTTTGCGTCATTCTTCCTCCTCCTCGATTTCCACGCCGTCCAGGTTCCGCACCCACAGGTTCACGCTCGGCTCGACGTCGCGCATGGAACGGTTCGCCCTGAACTTCTTGTGCCGCTGAGGCAACAGCTTCAACTCCGGGTTGAGGAACTCGAACAACAGCCGCCGAGCCGCTCCCGCTTCCACCTGGTATTGCAGGGCCACGCCCGCGTCGCTCAGGTCCTTCGCATACTTGCTCCACTCATCCAACAGGTCCAGCGCCCGTTGCTGGACGGTCTGCCGCAGCCTGGCGGCATCCGCAGGGGCCATCTTGGCGTGCGACTGGGCACGATTCGCCAACGCGTCGACGGAAAAGTCCAAACGGGGCCTTTCCCGCAGGATCTCGCCGGCTCCCTTGGGCGGAGTCATCGCCAGGTGACCCTGCCGGGCCAGGGCGATCAGCGTGCCCGCAAGGCCGCGGTCCAGCGCCCGGGGCGAGAAGGGCGTGACGCTCGTGGCTTCGACGCTGCGATAGAACGTCTGATGGTAGCCGGCGAAACGCTCGTAATGCGAGCGGTCCCGCGGCTTGTGGATGTTCAGGATGGTCACGATCAAGCCCGGCCGATCGGGGTCGCGGCCGACGCGGCTGGTGGCCTGGATGTATTCGGCGCTCGTCTTGGGCTGGCCGAAAACGACCATCAAGCCCAACCGGATAATGTCCAGCCCCACCGAAATCATGTTCGTGGCGATCGCCACGTCGACCCGGTCCTTCTCGCAGAACGGCAGGGCCAGCCGCCGCTTCGCCTCGGCCACCTTGTCGGTGCTCACCCGCGAGGTCAGCTCTACTACCTCGTACGCGATCTTCCGGTTCAGGAAGAGGCCATCGGTCTCGCCAACCCGTACCCGGCTGGCATATCCGCCAACTCGGTTGCCCACCTCATCTTCAATGATCCGCCGAGCGCCGCCCAATTCGCGCAGGCTGTTGAAGTAGCCCAGGAGCGTCATGTACGGATCGGCCGGATTGCCCGGCGAGCCCTTGGGCCCGGACTGGATGTATGCCTTCTGCGCGGCGGCTAAGAGCACCAGGTACACCCGCAACATGACTACCTTGGGGCTCCGCCCCTGTGCCGCGATGCCGAGGTAGAGCCGCGCGTTGCTCTCGTCGGGCGTGTGGACTTCGGCGAAGAACGAGTCCCGCCGATCAGACCCGGGCGGCGGAAAGATGTCCACCAACCGGCGATTGAACAAGGCCCGGATCTGGTTCTCGGCCCGGCGGACCGTGGCGGTCGAGGCCACGATTTTTGGCCCGACCTTCTTGTCGCCGACCGTCTGGCTGCACAGTTCGTCCAGGGCCGTCTCGTACAGACCGCAGATCGTGCCCAGCGGGCCGGAGATCAGGTGCAGTTCGTCCTGGATCACCAGATCCGGCGGAAGCAGCCGGTCCACGCCCAGCGGGCTGCCTTTCACCGGGTCGCAGGGACCGTAAAAACCGTCCTTGTCGTAACGCTGCACTCGCCCGAAGAATGCGCCGACCTCGCCCGTCCACGGCATCGCGGCGAATTTGTCCACCGTGGCGATCATAAAGCAGGGCAGGCGGCGATAGATCGGCTCATCCACGGCCAGGATCGGAAGCGCCCGGCCCCGGCTGAACTCGCAGTCCCGCTTCATGCAGGTCACACGCAGGTCGGTCGGATAGTCAGGATTGGGCAGGAGTTGGAACGAGTTCGCCTTGAACTTGGTTCCGCACCAGGGGCACTCTTCCAGCGGGATCGGCGACGGCTTGCGGTCGTCGTTCTTGAAGGCGATGGTCTTGGCCCGCGCCGACTCGCTGTTGCCGTCGCCCTTGGCACCCATCACGTTGGGCGTGGCAGCCTTGCCCACCCACAGAGCGATCTCGAAAGGCCACTCGCCGAGTTTCTCCACGTCCCTCTGCCGCTCAAGTTCCAACGCACAGATCAGTGTTGCGGCACGGCCAAGCTGGTCGAGCGTCAGGAGCCGCAACGTATATCGCATCAGCACGCTGAGGCCGGCAGAGGTAACCTTCGGATTGCGGAGCCGCCGCAGGACGAGCGTGAACGCCGCCAGCCCCAGATACGCCTCGGTCTTGCCGCCGCCGGTGGGGAAGAAGAGCAAGTCAACGACACTGCGGTCGGCGTGCGTCGGATCGGAGATGCCCGGCAGGTTCATCAGGATGAACGCAAGCTGGAAGGGACGCCAGCGGGGAGTTGTCCGTTGTTCTTGGTCGGTTGTCCGTCGTCCGTCGTCCGTTGCAGCTTCTCCTTTCCTGCCACTGACGACGGACAACTGACCACTGACCATCGCCCTCCGCTTTGCCGCCGCGGCCATAGCCCGGTTGGCAATCCTGAACGCCTCCAGGCACTGCGGATCATCCAAGAGCGCAATCCCCTGCTCGATCCGATCCGCAGCCACCTCCGCCCGTTTCAATAACTCCTGCGCCGTCTCCCCCCGCCGCACAGTCCAACCGCCTCCCCGATTCCCCGCCACGGACAACGGACCACGGACAACGGACAACTGCCTCCCGATCCAATCCCGGTACTGCCCCACAAAGCCGCCCAGTTTCGCCCTCGCATCCGCCCCATCCACAAGCTCGCTGAGTGCCTCCATCGAGAGTTCGACGCCCGTGATCGGGGCCGGGGCGACCCGCTCGACCTCCGCTTGCGGAATCCAGCAGGTCCGAACGGTCCGGCAGCAGTCCGGCTCCTCGAAAACCGTCTCGGCCGCTACGCTGTGTCCCACGGCGAACTCGTAGGCATCGCGGTACTGCAAGTCGGCCACCCGCTCATCCCAGTCGTCGCTTCCCAGGCTGCGGAGGTTGGGCCGGGGTACCAACAGCGCGTCGCAAGCCACTTCCAACTGCGTCTGGAAGGCAAACGCCTCATCGCGGACCACATCCGCCGCGGGCGTGCGCCGGTTGACCAGAAAAACAGAAACGGACCGCACGCCCTTGGGAAGCCCGCCGCCCTGGCCGTCGCTTGGCACCGGCCGCACGGACAAAGCGACGCGCAGGCCGTTGCTCTTGGGCACCACCGTCTCGACCGGTTGCTGCGTCCGCTCCGGCAGATCGAGCGCGACGACTTCCTCCCGCGCGATTCGCTCCCAAAGCGGAGGCCGTTGTCCGTCGTCCACGGTCCGTTGCTGGCCCCCCTTGCCACTGACCACGGACAACGGACCACTGACCACTGGCCTGTAGTCCCCCCACCGCACCGTCACCCGAAGGTGCCGCGCCGTCGGCGCCACCAGCACGCTCAGGCCGATCGACGAGGGCATGTAGGCCAATCGCGCGGCCGCCGGCTCCGGGGGAGTGGCGTCGTCAAGCCCACGGGTGTCGCTCACCTCGTCCATCTCGTCGGTGCTCGTCTCCTCGGCCCGCTGAGTCTCGTCGGCCTCCAGCGGCACCAGAAACCCGGTCAGGTACCAACGGGATGGCGACTGCGTCAAGATCTCATCGGGCGTGCCGAGGTTTCGGATTATCTCCGGGCCGACCAGGTCGAGCTGGAGAGCGTCGACGAGTTGGGAGCGAACGTCGGAGGGAGTCATGGTCGTTGTCAGTGGTCAGTTGTCAGTGGTTTTGCGTTTGCGTCGTTTGCGGCGTGCGGGCTTCTCTGGCGCGGAGAGAGCTGGCACAGCGGATTCCTCTTCCTGTTGTCGGGCAAGCCGCTCACGGGCCAGGCGGATCGCGTCGTGGAGCTTTCTTTCCAGGACGTCCTGGGGCGGAAGTTCGGTGAGGTACTGGGCCGCACGAATGCCGCTTTCCTCCAGACGCAGCAGGCGGACATGGCCTTCGGTCTTGCCGGCACAGAGAACCAGGCCCAGCGGCGGTTCTTCCCCGGGCTGCATTTCGTTCTCTTCCAGCCACCGCAGGTACAGTTCCATTTGCCCTTTGTCGGCTGCCTGGAACTTGCCTATCTTCAGGTCGATGGCCACCAACCGCCGCAACTTTCGGTGATAGAACAAGAGATCGAGGTAGTAATCTTCGTCATCGACGGTGATCCGCATCTGCCGGGCGACAAAGGCGAAGTCGGTGCCGAGTTCCAGGATGAAGGCTTCCAGTTCTCGGAGGATGGCCTGCTCGACATCCTTCTCGCTGTAGCTCCCGGTCAGCCCCAGGAAGTCGAGAAAGTACGGGTCGCGGAATACCAGATCGGGGGTCAGGCGGTCTTCATCCCGCAGGGCATCTAGGTCGGCCCGGATCGATTCTTCGTGCTTCTTGGCCACGGCCGTCCGCTCGAATAGCATCCGGTCGATCTTCTGCCGCAGTGTGCGGACGCTCCACCGTTCGATGCGGCACATCTCGGCGTAGAAATCACGTTTCAGGGGGTCTTCCAAGGACAGAATCTCGACGAAATGGCTCCATCCCAATTGTGCCGACAGCGCCGACACAATTTGCTCGGCGGGGAAGAACTCGGCAAACTGCATCATCCGAAACAGATTTCGGCGCCCGAATCCCCGGCCGTACTCGGTAGTCAATTGCTGCGACAGCGCCGCAACAATCTGCTCCCCGTACTCTGCCCGCTGCTGGTGCAAGATGTCCTCGCGGATGCGCTTGCCGATACTCCAGTAAAGCCCAACCATCGCCGAATTCACCGCCCGGGCCACCCCCCGACGCGTCTGCTCGATCAGGCCCCGGATCTCGCCCAGCAGCCGATCGTCCGGCACCTTCTTCGGACGCCGCGATTCGCGAGCCGCGAGGCTCCGCTTTGCGGTGCGGTGTGTTCGTTTCTTGGCCATGAGTCCGATGGTCCCCATCGATCGTACGGAGCCAGTCCCAGGATAGACGCCATTGTGTCATCGCTGATGACACAAAGCAACTGGCCGGTCCGACAGTCCGGCTTGCCGAGCAGACCCCAGCCAGCTCGTCTGGCTCGTCAGCGAGATTGCCGGCTAACCGTCGCTCGGACAACTTCTCATCGTCCCTCCCCCCAGCCTGCCGACCACAGCGGCAAGTCGGGAAGAAGCATTTCGCTTATCGCTGGATGCCAACGGCTCATGAGAAGGGCTGCCGCCTGGGTGATTTGTGATGAAGATGAATGCGTCACGTGCCGGGACGGACGAGCATCCGTTCTTACCCCGGCAACGCTCTGGATGTCTTGCCAGGGGCTTGCTCGACGGGTATCCTCGCCGCATAATTCCCGGCGGGGAGCCCTTGCATGCTCTCCCACGGATATGGCCAAGAAAGGGACTCATCATGGCACAAGTCCGTTGCGAAGTATTTGAAGGTCTGCGCCGATCCGAATCCGTGGCCAAGGTGGTTAACTGGAGGGGCCGCAACCATTTCATCCGGGTCGAGCACGACTTTCTCAGCGACGAACCTGGAGGCACGTTCCTGCCGGTCGGAATTGTCCACGTCGATCCGAAGACAAAGGCGGTTCTTGTTGAACTGCCGCACGAGGCCGAAACCGGAGCCAACCGCCTCTGGGTGAGGCAAGACCAGCCTGACGAGCCGATCGAGGCGTACACATGATCCGCCAACAACGATTCAAGGGCCAGGTTCTATGACGGTCACGTCGAACGAGGAATTCGCAAAGCGGATGATGCTGCTGGCGCAGCCGGCCGAGCGCTTCAAGGCCACGGCGACCTACGATCCCGACGGCGATTGCATTGAGTTCTTGGTAAGCCCCGATCCCTTCTATGCCGAGCGCGTCGATGACCTCGTGACGGTCTACTATAGCCAGGCGACCAACGAGGTGATCGGCTCGCTCGTCAAGGGCGTCAGACGATTCTGCAAGACTATTGTGCAGCAGATGCCCGGCTTCAAGATCGAAATCTGCGACGGACGCGTCAGCCTCGCGCATATCTTCCGTGCGCGGCTTTGGTCCACCTCCTTGGAACCGCAACCCCTGCCGACACTGGCCTACCGCAAGTTGATCGCCATGGCCGAACAAACCGAGGTTGAGGTCGACGCGGGCGAGTTGTGCGTGGCCTGAATCCGCGACGATTATCTCATCAGTGGTGAGACAATTCGTCCATCGCGGTCTTTTCACCATGCCTAACCCCCAATACGTCGAATCCACTCCGAAACGGCAGTCAGCGACTCTGGACCAGCTTTCCGAGCTGCCTGAGTTGT
>JABWBD010000523.1 GCA_013360685.1 Pirellulales bacterium | reverse complement strand
CCGCGCCGCGGTGCGGCCGAGGGTCGAGAAGATCGCCTTGAGGGGCAGGCCGAGATCCTTCAGCAGCTTGTCCACCGGCTCCTTGAACTCGGGGTTGTTCTGGGCGTAGCCGATCACGTAGCGCGACAGGGGGCCGACCTCCATCGCGTGGCCGCGCCAGCGCGGCGCCTTGATCCAGCTGTACTTGCCGTCGTCCTGGAAGTCGGTGAAGCCGGGCGAGGTCTCGCCCTCGAAGGGGTGCAGCCCGCCTGCGGCGCCGGCATAGCTGTACCAGGAGTGGTTGACCGCCTCCTTGACGCCGGCGCGGAAGAACTCGTCCTGGAAGGTGGGGATCGGCCGGAAGGCGGCCAGATCGCCGCCCGGGATCCAGCCGCCGGGCATCGAGAAGGTGCTGCCCGTCTCGTCGAGCGGCAGGTCGGGCACCGAGAGGTAGTTCATCACCCCCGCGCCATGGCCCGTCCAGTCGGCGTAGAGCGCGCCCACCGCCGCGACGTCGGGCATCATCGCGTTGTTGATGAAGTCGCCGAGCTGGTCGATCAGCGCCTTGATCGCCCACAGCCGCTCGAGCGTCAGCGTCGACTGGCTGTCCATGTTGATGGCGTTCGTCACCCCGCCCGGGGTCAGGTTCTGGATGTGCGGCGTCTTGGCGCCGAGGATCGAGACGATGCGGTTCGCCGTCCGCTGCACCTCGAGCGCCTGCAGGTAGTGCGTCGCGGCCATCAGGTTGGCGTCGGGCGGCAGCTTTTGATATAGTCCCGCTCTTATCCCTGGGGGTTACCCTGCCCACACGATCCCTGCGAGGCCGGCACGACGGATGACTACCTCCGCGAGCAGACGACTTGTTGCGTTTTCGGCCATCGTGATCCTGGCGAGCCTGAGCGGCTGTGCCGAGACGCTCATGGTCGGCGAGAGAGTTCTTTGGCCACCCCGCGCGCAGGTGAGCGATCATGTGCCGGGCATAACCCCTCCCTATGAGAGAATGAAATCCCTCCGCGGGCTTGCCGGCGAGGCCCGTTCCATGCCCGGCGAACGGCAGCAGCAGGTTTCTGCGGAGTTGGCCGCCCAATACCAGCAGGAGGCCGACCCTCTGATTCGGCTGGAAATGCTTCGCACCCTGGCCCAGTTCCCGACCGAACCGGCGTCCGGCGTTCTCCGCACGGCAATGAGCGACAGCGACCCGGATGTTCGCGTCGTGGCGTGCGAGCTTTGGGGAAAACGCGGCGGAGCGGATGCCACGGCCGTCCTGGTTGAGGCACTCAGCCGCGACAGCAGTGCAGACGTCCGCCTCGCGGCCGCGCGGGCCCTGGGCGTCACGGGCGATTCCGCGGCAACCACCGCGCTGGGTGCGGCCCTGGACGATCCGGATCCGGCAATGCAGGTCCGCGCCGTCAACTCGCTTCGGCAGGTGACGGGAAAGGATTTCGGCGGCGACGTCGACCGATGGCGCCAGTACGTGAAAGGGGAGCCTCCTGCGCCGGCGAAACCGGTTTCCCTTGCCGACCGCGTCCGCAATATGTTCTAGTCTGCGCAGTTTCTGCTATTTGTGGTTGTCAACGGACAAGGAAATCCGTACCATAGAGCCGTCGGGTTTGCGAGGCGGTGCGCTGGTTGCCAGCGGCGATTTCGCGTGGTTCGGGAGGTCCGGGCGGCTCGTTCTTAGCGACGTTCGAGGCGGAAGAGCTTCGAAATCTGCCGTTTCTCTGGCCGGCTGTCGAGCGTGTCAGCGGCATCCTCGTCCTTGTTGGGGCGGTAAGCCGGAGGCACTGACATGGCACGCGGCTGGCGGCAGTGGCGCGATCTCCACATTGGCGACGGTTACCGCTCGCGCCCCCATCCTAACGCAGAAACCATTCGGCAGGCATCCGCGGCAGGCATGAAGCCCTTACGATTTACCGACCGGTTCAAGACGCTCTACAACCTGGCGGTCCGGTTGTCGGAGTCGGCCGAGGCGGATGCCGTGATGTTGCTTCTGGAAGGCCCGGCGGACTGGGCGCGGTTGAAAAACCTGGCAGGCGATGAAAAGATCATCGTCGCTGCCGATACGGCCCAGCAATTGGACGGCGCCAAGGAGGCAGGGCTGGAATCGGTCGTGCTCGACATGCCTGCCAGCCCGGTCTACGACCGCCTCACCCAGGCCGTGCTCGAGGCGGTTGCCGACGACATCCTCGCCCCCGGTTCCTGCGTGGTCGCGCTGTACAGCGGGTTTGATTCCGAAGCGATGGACTCGGTCAGCATCATCAACCTCGGCGAACATCTCGATCGGCTGACCGGGCGCGACCTTCGCCAGTTGGAAACCCGTGTCCCGCTGGACACGCTGAAGACCGTGGTCGATCTGGCGATCGAAATCGGGCGTGAAGGCCGCGAGGGGAAGCCGATCGGAACGATGTTCGTCGTTGGCGACACGCGCAAGGTGCTGGCGAAGAGCCACCCGGCCGGTTTCGATCCCGTGCGGGGCTACAGCCGCAAGGACCGCCGGCTCGCCGATGCCAGGGTGCGGGAAGGAATCAAGGAGATCGCCCAGATGGACGGGGCGATCATTATCTCCGCCGACGGAATCGTGGAGGCTGCCTGCCGCTATGTCGATTCGTCCGCCTCGGCGATCACCCTCTCGAAAGGTTTAGGGGCACGCCACTGGGCCGCAGCGGCAATCAGCAGGGCGACGAAGGCCGTGGCCGTTACCGTGAGCCAGTCGAACGGCACAGTCCGCATCTTTCAGAACGGCGAGGTGATGCTCCGGATCGAGCCCATCCACCGCCGGCCGATGGTCTGGAAGGATTTCGAGTACGAACCGCCCACCGCCGAATCCCGGCCGAAAGCCAAGACGGAGGCCGGCAAGGCGGGCAAAGAGGGGTAGTGCACAAAAAGCGGTCAGAACTATTTGTGCATCTTCTTCCTTGGAATGGGCGGCTCTCTCGGCTGGCCGCGCGGCCGAATCGTCACGTCAAGCGCAAGTCGCTTCGCTAATCGATCACCCACGACGCATCGCCAAAAGGCAATCCCGTCTCGTTGCTCCGGCGAATCGCCGCAAGCTCCTCTTCCTCCGGCTCTTCGTGCACGTGCACGTAGGCCGACCAGCGGCAACATCGCCACCCTGCCCGCGCGGCCATCGCGTCTGCTCTCATGCTGAGTTCTCAGGCGCTTTCGGCCGGTAAGCCCATTTGCGATTTATCTCACCAGCGCAACGGCCCGGAGCCCCGCCGGGATCTCCAGGAGGAACCCGTTTGCCGATTTGGTGAGCTTCACGCCCGTGAGCGGTTCTGCCAGCGCCCAATTGCCCGGCGCGATCAGCGTCACCTTGCCGCCCGGCCGCGGAACCATCGGTTGCAGCGTCTTGTCGCCGTCCATGACTTTCTCGGGAAGCTCTACCGTGAGCTCCTTTTCTCCGATCCGCAGACTTGCCGCGGAATCGGCGGCGAGGCCGTAGGCTTCATAGCGGACCTCGCCTTTGGCGCCCAGAGCCAACACGCTTCCGCTCTTGCGATTCTGCACCGAGGCCGCGGTTCCGCGGAAGGCGACACCCTCGCCGGCAGCGGCGGCTTGCTCGGCGGAGAGGAAACCGTAGTCGGTCCCGAAATCGCCGCTGACCCGAAGGATCGTGCCGTCGCCCAGCGTGGAAAACGCCGGCACGGGACAGCCGCGCTTGCGGGGAAAGAAGGCCACGAAGTACGCGCCGTCGCCCGGCATCTGAAGGTGCAGGAGATCCTGGTACTCCGGCTGCGCCAACGGGTTGGCCCAGTCGATCATGTTCGTTCCCCAACGGAGCGTGTGCCGGGGGGTGCCCGCGGGCGAAGCGATGAAATACTCCACGTCCACGTCCAACTGCCCGATCGCCGTAAAGCGGTCTCCCTTCAGCTCCCGCGCCGGACGGATCTGGTGCCCGGGTTTGTCCTTGAGGAAGGCGGCCAGGTCTTTCACTTCCTCCGGAGTGCCGATCTTCTCCGATACGGTCCACATCTGCCACATCGTTGGCTGTCCGCCCTTGAGGCTGTCGCGGATCAGCAGGTAGGCAGGATTGGCAGGATCGTCGTCCTTGAGGAACAAGACCTGGCGCCGCCAATCCACCGGCGGTTTGCCCAACGCCGGCACCGGCGGCCACTCGGGCAGGTCGGTCACCCAGGGCAGGTTCATTTCGCGGGGGTAATGGAGCGCCACGTCCACGGCCGTGTAGTCCTGACGCGGCAAACCTGACGTTTCCCAGACCCCCGTGCTCGCCGAAACGGGCCGGCGGCCGGTCCGACCAGTTCCACATTCCTCCATCCTGACCGGCGGGGACTCCGGCAAATCCAGAACATGCCTTTCGCTGCTCGAT
>JABWBD010000104.1 GCA_013360685.1 Pirellulales bacterium | reverse complement strand
AGCAGGATCTGCCCGTGGTCGGGCTGGTAGGCGCCTCCCAGGATCTTGATGAGCGTGCTCTTGCCCGCCCCGTTTTCGCCCACCAGCGCAAGAACCTCGCCGGCGTGCAGGTCGAGCGACACGCGTTTCAGCGCATGGACTCCCGGAAACGACTTGTCGATGCCGTTCATTCGGAGCAAGGGAGTGGCGGCGGCGGGGACGTGTATGGACATTGGTCGGGGGTTATCGGGCGGAAAACGTCGCGATCTTCCGACTTCCTGCTTCCCGATACGCCCGGGAGGCCGGGAATCTCGGATTCTGGAGCAAGACAGGGCGAGAATGATCCGACACGCCCTGCCAAGTCCCATTTTGACATGGCGTGCGGTGTCACTACAATAGAACGCTAAGGCGAGCGGCAGAAGCGGCCCTCCCGTCGCAGCCTCTCTCCGAGCTGGAATCCGAGGCTCGGTAAGTCTCGGCTAGAGGCTCGCCCGTAAACCCATTCCTGCCGCCCGCCCAAGGATCGCGACGGGTGCCGGGCGTCGCGGCCCCGGAAAAAGGCAAGTTTTTCGTCACTCAGGAATCGATCTGGAGCCATCATGAACCGAATCCTCGCTGCCCCCGTTGTGTTGTTCGTGCTTGGCCTGGGTGTTGCGCAGGCCGCCGATATCCGCCGCATCTCCCTCGAAGGCAAGGAGGGTGTGCCTGCGCCGGTGGCCGAGCCGGGCAAAGACGGCATCGACCGTATCCACAAGGTGGAGACACCGGCCCTGGAATTGTTTCCGGCGGCGCAGAAGCCGGCCCGGGGAACGATCATGGTTTGTCCCGGCGGAGGCTACAGCATCCTCGCGATCAACCACGAGGGCTACTATGTCGCAGAGAAGCTGAACGAATTCGGCTACGACGTGGCAATCTTGCTCTATCGCGTCAATGCCGGCAAAGAAACCCGCGAGCTGGCGATTGCCGATGCGAAGGCGGCACTCGCGCTGCTGCAAAAGCGCGGCGGCGAATTCGGACTCGCCACGGGGAAGATCGGCGTGATGGGCTTCTCGGCGGGCGGGCATCTTGCGGCACGGCTGACGCACGCGACGGCAGGGGACACGCCGCCGGATTTCGCGGTCCTGATGTATCCGGCCTACCTGGAGAAGGACGGCAAGGTGCTCGATGAAGTCGCGCCGGTGAAGACGCCCGCCTTCGTCTATGTCGCGGGAGACGACAAGTATGCACCGAGTGCCATCGCGTATGCCGGAGCATGTCGGGAGGCCAAGGTCCCGTGCGATTTCACCAAGACGAAGCAGGGCGGCCACGGGTTCGGACTGAAGCCGGCGCTACCGCCGGACGTGAAGGACTGGCCCGGCAAGCTGCGTGCCTTCCTCGACGGTTTGAAGTGAGTCGCACAGATTGTCGGCCGCGATTTGCGAGCCGGCCGAAGGCGAAGTCGCCGCCAGACAAGTGTGCTAGATGGCGTTTTCCGCGCTACTCCCACCAGGCGAAGACCACGTCGATGTTGTCGATTTCGGTCTTCTCGCCCGTGACGCTCTTCCACAGTTCGATTTTCTCGAACTGGTTCAGCCAGAGAACCTGGGCCAACTCCTCCAGAGGAACGCCCGCCGGAGGACCGTACGTCGTCAGGTCCACCGCGGCGTCGGTGAGCGCTGCCTTGTCCTGGCCGGCTCCGCCGAGAGCGTTGATTTCGTCGAATCCTCGGGCGAAATTCGCATAGGTCCCCTTGGCATTCACTCCCGAGAGGCTCACTTCCGCCGCCGTGCCGCGGAGTTCCTCGATCGTGGCTGTGCCGGAAAGATTGGCGACATCGCGGCCCAGCTTCGCTTCCGCGCGCACCTCATCGAAGAACCTCGCCCACAGCCGGTAGCCCGGTCCCGCCAGTTCAGCCGTCACACTGCCGGCCGTGAACGTGTCGTCGTTGGCACGCTGGTCCGCCGCCCCGTTGAAATCGTAGAAGAACGCCTTGTCCAGGCCCTCGCCGGAACTGTAGGCCAGCACCGACGGGAAGCCGGTCGCCTTGGTCGAGTAGGCCGGATTGGAGCTGCTGATCTGGACGGAAGCCGGGTTGCCGACGAACGTGTCGTCGCCGGGCGAGCCTTCCAAGGTTACCTTGTCCTCGGTGGCGTTGACGTTGACGCGCGTGGCTTCGACGTTGACGAATCCGTAGGCGGTGATGCCGTACTGGGGAGTGTTGAGCGTTACCTCGAGTGGCTTCAACTTGAAAGTGTCCGCGCCGGGCGTATCCTGCAGCAGGAGCGTGTCCGGCTTGTCCTTGCCGCCGCGCGAGTAGGCGGTGATCGTGTCGAAGCCTTCGGCGTTGCGCCAGGCGCCGAGCGTGAGCATGCGGGTGGTGATGGTGGTCGACTTCAGCCAGTCGCCTTGGAGAGAACCGTGGAAGATCGCCCCGTCCGTGCCGCCGGCGCCGCGTTCGGCCTTGCCGATGATGGTTGTGAAGCCCTGGAGGTTATGGAAATACCCCTCGCCCTGCGCGCGGGCCCAAATCGGGAAGACATCGAAGACATCGTCGCCCGGCGAATCCCAGATCGTCGCCGTGTCGGCCCCGCCTCCGCCTCGTCCGTAGATGCGATCTGCCTTGGCGGTGATCGACACGCCGTCGCCGGTCATCTCGGCGCTACCGGGCCGGGCCGTGTAGGTGTTGGCTCCCTTGGAGCCCCAGACCCAGGCCGTATCGTCGCCGTCACCGGCGTCGTAATCCATCGACTCGATGCGCGTGGTGGCAAGAGAGTAGCCAGGACCGGTGAACTCGCTCGAAGCGGGCTGCAGGGTGGCGTTGTCGGAGCCAGCGCTGCCGACGACCTGCATGTTGTCGTTGCCGCCGAGTCCATCAAAGGAAAAGCTGTTTACCTCGGCTAACGTGAACGGATAGCTGATCCCGTTGACGGTGATTTGCCGCTGAGCGGCGGCGTCAAACTGGAAAGCGTCTTCGACGCCGGTGCCGAATACATTGAGGGTCGTGCCGGTTCGGGCAACGAGGTTGGCCAGACGCAGGTCTACCGCCTGACTGCCGTTAAGGCTGAGGTAATACGTATCGCCGGCTGCCGGGGCCTCGTAGTCGATCCGCGGCCGGTCACCGACCAGGCGGTGGGTGGCGAGCAGTGTGAAATGATCGTCGTATAAGGCTAGGCCGGCATCGGGGCCCACCGCTTCGATCGTGAAATAGCCGGCGCGGAAAGGCTTCAGCATATACGGGCCGGGGGCTCGTCCGGCCAGCTCCGAGAAGTCAATCGTTCCAAGGTCCGTGGGCACGACGGCGTCGATGGTCACGGTTGCCGCGTTGTTTTCAAGGAAGGGGTCCGTAGCGGTCGTGGCTGCGTGCCCCGTCAGATCGTAACTGCCGGGCGCCGAGGCTGAGACCACCAGCGTCAAGGTTGCAGCTCCGGCCGCCCCGATCTCGCCGAACGAGGCCGACACGGTATTGCCCGCCACGGAAGCAGTGCCCATGTCGGTCGACGCGGAGATGACGGCCACTCCGCTGGGCACGGTGAGCGCGAACGTCGAAGCACTCGCCGCTGCCAGTGCGGCATTGCCCACCGTGAAGGTAAGCGTCACGTTCGCGCCGGCGGCGATGGCGTCCGCCGGGGCGTCGGCGATCGTGAACAGGTTGACTTCCGTGGCCGCGACCGGCGGAAGCGTAGTCTCATGCGCCATCGCGGAGCCCGCGGGCCGGATGGCCAGATCGGAACCGAAAGCGCCGGCCGGGCTTTCCTGGAAGTTGAACCACATTCCCCGTTCGTTCTCAAGCGGCGTGGACCAGTCCGATGGGTTGATGCGAGAGTAGTCGAGGATAAACCCACCGGGGGCGCCGGGGATCTGGTAATCGTAGTTCATCACGCTGCGGTAACCGCGACCCGCTTCGCCATCGCGCACCTCCATCCATCGCGTGGGTCCGACGTGGGAAAGGCCCAGCGTGTGGCCCAGTTCGTGCATGAATGTGCCCTGCTGCACTTGCGGCCGCTCGGCGTCGGGAGTAGTGTCGAGGAAGCCATAGAACTGCATCTTCTTGCTGGGGTCGTCTGGGTTTGGATACTCGCCCGACACGCTCCCCAAAGTGACCATGAAATCGTTCGCGCGAAACCACTCCGCTTCGCCGGACGAGAAATAAGCAATCGGGTCCGTGTTCGGGTTGCCTCTCGTGTTTGCGAACAGGCAGTAGCGGTAGACCAGCAATCGCGCTTTGTGTTCCGCCTCGGTCATTCCTGGGGGACCGAAGAACTGATCCTTGACGCCGTGAAACGCCTGCCAATAGTCCGTGGCCCAAAGGCCCGAATTGGCCGTTCCACTAAAGATGTCTTCCAAGAGGATACCGTCGTCGCTCCGATCCGCGTGAAGAGTAATCCCCATCTGTCCGTCGGGGTTCTCGGCCAGGTTTGCCGGCACTCGGGCGAATGCCTGCTCGACCGCTGCAAGCACTCCATCCATCGGTCCGCACCCTGCCATCGAATCGACCTCGACGTAGACGTCCTTGTGCCGACGGTTGGCCCCGGGAAGAAACAGCTCTGCAGTTCCATCTCCCTCCAGGTCGATTCCCGTGGGTGTTTCCCACGTGTCGCAGAGCCCGTCGGCGTCGCCGTCCGCCAGCGAGAATTCCGAGGTGTTTCCGTCCTTGTCGGTGACCGTCGCCGTGATCCTGTCGGTGCCAACATAGGTCGTAAACTCATAATGGTACGGCACGAGAGGGCTGGTCTTGGGAATTGGGGACTCCACCCAGGTTTCTCCCTCGGCGTACTCCAGGTACCCGTTTTCCGAGTCGGAGTAGACATCGATGGTGTAGGGCCCGTTATCCGCGGGCGCGTTGAGCATCCAATCGATCGTGCCGGTCGCAGGATCCACCCCGACGATCGTCGGATGCCACATCTGGTTATTCGGCCCGCCGGCAGGCCATGCGAGCGGTCCGGTCACCATTGGGTAGGTTCCGGGAAACCGGTCGACGTAGTTGTTCCCCAGGTCGATCCCGAGGCGCTCGTTCTTGAAGATGGCGTTGAGCCGGATGCAGTTGCGATTACTGTTGTTGCCGACGACCACCACGCCGTTGCCGCGCATCTCGTCCTGCCGGCCGTTGAACGCGATCCGATTGCCTTGGGACGTGTCGGTGGAGCCCAGCGGGGCGCCGATCGTGTTGCCGCTGCCGCTGATCTCGACGCCGTTCCAGCCGTTGCCCAGATTGTCGCCGGCCGGGTTCGTGCCGATGCAATTGGCCTGGACCAGATTACCGTTGCTCGAAAGGGCCAGGCCGTTGCGAAGGTTGCCCGCGATGATGTTCCCCGCGCCGGGCGAGCCGATCGTGTTGGACTCCGTATACACGATGATCCCCCAGCCGTTGGGCCGGGCTTGTATGCCGGTCTTGTCGGTCCCGATGTAGTTGCCCTCGATGCGATTGTTCTTGGAATTGGAGGTGATGACGATCCCGGAATCCGTGTTTCCTGAGATGACGTTCGCCGAAGCCGGGTCTGCGCCGCCGATGGTCGCCTGGGCGGTATTGGTGGCGTCAACGCCCTGCAAGCGAATGCCATCGCCGTTGGGCAACGGGTTGCCGTTGGCGTCAAGACCGATCGTGTTGCCCAGGATCTGACAGCCCTTGGCGACGTTGATCCAGATGCCCGCCTGGCTGTTCCCCGAGATGATGTTGTCGCGGATAGTGCAGTCCGACACGGTGTTGGGTTCGGTGGCCCAACCGCGGGCGTAAACGCCGTAAGCCCCCCCGGAGCTGGTCAGTCCGCGGTCGGTTGTGCCGATGTAGTTGCCCACGATCTGGGCATGGTGGCTGCCGTAACGCAAGGCGACCCCCATACCGCTCCCTTTGCCCGCGATGATGTTGGACAACCCGCCGCCGCTGCCGCCGACGAGGGTATACTCGCCTTGGTCCTCAAGTGCCGGGTAGCCGTTCATCGCCCCAAGGATTACGTTGTTTTGGACCTCGCAGTGAGAGGCGTAGAGCCCTCCCCCGACGCGCGCCTGGCCGTCCTCGATCCTGGAGTTCAGCAGCTTGGCGCCGTAGCCGTTGAGAAAAACCTCGGCTTTCTCAAGCTGTGAATCGCGCAGCACGTTGTTCCGGCTGGTGTCGCTGGGCGAGCCGATTCTCACATCGGCGTCGTTCGGCTTCTCCGCCGTAACCGACAGACCCGCGACCTCGTTGTCGCTCCCGTAGATACCCAGCACGTTCGCCAGCCCTTGGGTGAGCGAGGCCGTCAGGTCAATCACATCATTGCCATCACCGGATATGCCCAGAGCGGCGTTCACGAGCACCAGGCCCTCGATAGTGTTGCCGTTGCCGGTTACCGACGCGCCGCGCAGTTGCGTCACTGCATCGGCGCTGATCCGGCCGCCCGAGACATGGTTGTTGTCTCCGTTGACAATGAGGTTCTCATTATGCACGCTGACGCCGGTTAACTCATTCAGCGAGCCCTCGACGGTGACCCTCCCGCCGGTCGCGGTTACGTCGGCCAGAGTTCCGCTGCTTCCTCTCAGGGACATGCCCGTGCCGAGCAATTGGATACTCCGTGCGGAACAATTCTCACCCTCAAGGTTGAGGTTGACGCTGCCGCTGTCGCCGCTGAGATTCAGTTGTCCGGCCGTGTTGTACCCACCCGCAAGCGCGACGGACCCATTCCCGCTGATGTCCGTGGCCGAGTTGTTGCCGCCCCAGAGGTGGACGGCACTGCCGTTGGCGAGCGTGATGTTGGTCGCAGCGGCGCCACCGGCGTGGCAGGTGATGAAGCTGAAGGTTAGTGTGATATCCGAGATCACGCTCGCTGCGTTGAGCTCCAACGTGACGTTTTCGGCAGCCCCGGTCACGGTCACTGGCACATTGAGTGCGGCGCCTATGCCACCGAAGGGGCCGCAAGCGATCCTAAGTGTCCCACCGCCTTCGTACTCGAGCTCGGCGACGGCATCCGCCAGCGACATCTCGTCATCGAGGCCGTCCCAATCGTCCGGGTTCCCATCAAACACGTTCGTGGTGCTGTCAACGGTAACCAACAACAATCTTGATTCCAGCGGCTCAATTCGCAGCCGACAGACAGGAGACCCGAACGTTCGCCGACCCCGTTGCTCGCGACGCGCGGATCGCCGGTTCGTAGCGGCACGCGACCAGAAGCTAATCGACATGGGCCCAGCTCCTCTTGTTGGATGAAGACACTTGGAAAGTCCATCGCAAAGCGGCGCTGGCTGTCTTGGGGCGGCCGCCGCAGAGCCCGGGCCGAAGTCCCCCTTGCACCGTCGCGGAGAGGACCGAGTTAAGAATGCCGTAGGCAGACAAGAGCCTGCGAGTCGCACGCTCCACGGCGACAGGACAGGCGCATGTCGGACGCACCGACATAGACGCCTCCCCAATCCAGTCAGATTGGACTTGATTGCGTTCGGAAAAGCAGCCTGAGATAGGTTTCGCCGGATGCGTCCCAAGTCCTCCCGGTAGCCTCCGAACATTACCTATTTGAATTGCACCGCCCCAGTTGTCAATAACATAACGCACAACGTTTTCCCGACGTTGCAGCAGATTGCGCATGCTCAAACTGCACGAAGAATCGCCAAAGCGTCCGCCGCCGTGCCGCCCGCCGCAATGCAGCGGGGGGACTCGCCGTCGCAGAGCCGCCGAAGCCGGAACCGTGAGGAGCGCCGAGAGAAGCCTCTCGGTTGGCCCTGGCGAGCAGATGGGAGGAAAAGGAATCGGTCCATCGCGAAGGGGGCCGCCGCCTGCGCCGGCATTCACGCGCTAGGGGAACGGCGGAGCAGAAAAGGCAGCCGAACCAGGGGCAATCAGGTGGGCTCAACGAAGTCGATCGACAGGGCATTTGCCTGCCTTCCCCGGTAGAATGGCAGACGGGCGAGACTCAACCCTTGAGGATATGAGGGATGCACTGTGTCGACTTCGGCCGCGCGGGAATAAGCATTCCCTGGATTTGCCTGGGCTGCATATTACCTTCGATTGCGGAGGCCGCCGGGCCGGTCCCACCCTGCCGCATCGAGGTCGTCGAGACCGGCAGCGGCTGGCCCGTGCCGCTGGTCGAGTTGCGCACAACGCACCACGTGCGGTTCGTCACGGACAATGCGGGCGTAATCGCGTTTGATCTGCCCGAACTGATGGGACAGGAGACGTGGTTCGACGTGATCGGTCACGGCTACGATGTGCCCAAAGACGGTTTCGGCTCGCGCGGTGTGCGACTCAAACCGGAGCCGGGCAAAACGCTGAAAGTGGAAGTGAATCGCCGCATTCTCGCGCGGCGGATCGGGCGGCTCACAGGCGGTGGACTCTTTGCCGAAAGCCAGAAGCTCGGGCTTGAACAGGATTGGCGCGATGCGGGGATTCTCGGCTGCGACAGCGTTCAGAACGCAGTCCATCGCGGGGAGTTATTCTGGCTCTGGGGCGACTCGGTGGTCCCGCGCTATCCTTTGGGGATTTTCGACGGCACCAGCGCCACGACAGCGCCGCAGCCGCTGGCATCGTTCCAGCCTCCCCTGCGGCTGAAGCTCAAGTACATTACCGACGAGAAAGGCTTTCCCCGCGGCATCGCGAAAATGCCGGGCGAAGGCCCGACCTGGGTGACCGGCTATGTCAGTCTGCCGGACAAGGCCGGCAAGGAGCGACTCGTCGGCTCCTACGTGAAGGTCAAGCCGCCGATGGAGGCGTACCGGTGGGGGCTTGCGGTCTGGAACGACGAGACCCGAAACTTCGAACCGCTCCGCGTGCTGTGGGAGATGTCCGAGGCAATCCCCAAGCCGCCGCCGCTACCGGAAGGCCATCCGGTTCGCTGGACTGACGAGCATGGGCAAGAGTGGGTGCTTTTCGGCAACCCGCTGCCGACGCTTCGCTGCCCGGCCACATTGGAGGCATGGCAAGACTCGTCCACTTGGGAGGCGCTCAAGCCGCAGGAGACCATCTTGGCAGCCGGCGGTCGCGAGGCGGTCAAGCCGCACAGCGGTTCGATCGCGTGGAACCCGTGGCGCAAGCGATGGGTCAGCGTGTTGATGCAAGCGTTTGGGAAGCCGTCGGCGTTCGGCGAGATCTGGTATGCCGAGGCGGATTCGCCCTCGGGGCCGTGGGGACTGGCGGTGAAGGTGCTCGGCCACGAAAACTACACTTTCTATAATCCCCGGCTGCATCCCGAGTTCACGCCGGCCGATTCGTCGGTGCTCTTCTTTGAGGGTACGTACACGGTGCAGTTCAGCGAGAACCATTGCCCCACGCCCCGCTACGACTACAACCAGATCCTGTACCGGCTGGACCTGGATGATCCGGGGCTGGCAGCGGCGCGAGAACACGGTCCTCGTGCAAAGGACTCGCTGCGGTAGCTGAATTTGGATAAAAAGTGTTGACGTAGCGATTCCGATGAGCCAATATGGTGTCACGAGCACCGCTGCTGTGGCCTCGACGAGGAGCGAAACCGGAGGAAGAGTTTCCCGCACCGCATGACGACCGTGAGGCCGCATGCCGGGGGAAGAACTGGGGTTATAATCATCGCGGGGGGAGGGCAGCCGAGATGGATCCGGACCAAGGCAAACAGATCACGGCGGAGGAGTTCTATCAGCAGCTCACCGAAGTCGGCGGACCGGAGCTGGCTGCCTTTGCCCGGTGGGTGGTAGACCACGCTCCCTCCCGTGGATTGACCGTTGCTTGGGGACGTTCGGGTCCCCTGCTGAAATTCTCGCACGAGCGGTATCCCTACTTGTCCTTTACGTTCGGCCAATTGGATAAGAAGGGCGTGCTGAGCCAGCGGCAGACCGCGCTGCTCCGCCGCTGTGAAGAACTGCACGTTCCGTTCGAGGTCGTCCGCGATTACATGAAGGCCGTCGCCGCCCTGATTCCCGGTGCTTGTGTGAAGACCTTCCCGCTCGCAGGCGGCGATAGCAAGCAATTGATTGTCGCCGGCGAGGATTCCGGCCCCGTCGACTGGCCCTCCCTGGCTCCGCTGGCGACTCGCAGGGAAGAGTGGTTTGCCGCGATCGAGCGGGCCATCGCGGGAATCCGCCACGCGGTCGACAGTCGTCTGGAGAACAAGCGACTCGTGGCAAGGCCGGCGACCAAACCGTGATCCGGCAGCGGAGCGGCCGAGCTGCTGGGTTTGCTTTGAGCAACCTCCAAGAACTCGTTACGTCCACCCCCCCTGTCCCTCTCACGAAGCGGGGGATGGGATCTTCCTGTTGGCCGCCGTTGCCGGATCGCCTTCGCATAGCGATCCCGTGCCGGTTGGAACGACCTGCCAAAACGGCAAGCCTGGTCGCCCCGTCAGCAACGCATTGATGTCATTTCGGCTGGCCGGTAGTGCGTAACCTCTTTCTAAAAAACATTTTAGTGCTATGCACTCCCCGTTGGCACGCGGCTTGCGTTTGAGGGCACAAAATCCGGCCCCGGCTGCCATACGGGGTCGTGGTGCGTCGGAAACCGCAAGACCTACCGCCCGACGACGGGCTGCGGGTGCAGCCATCGGGAAAGTCGTATTTTTGCCTGCAACAGGAGGAATCCGCTGTGGCCAAACAGATGGTCTTTGATGACGCCGCTCGGCTGCCGTTGGCCGCCGGCGTGAGCAAACTCGCGCGTGCCGTCCGCAGCACGCTCGGTCCCCGCGGCCGAAACGCCGTCCTCGACAAGGGCTGGGGCGCCCCGAAGATTACCAAAGACGGCGTAACCGTGGCCGAGGACATCGAATTGGATGATCCTTACGAGAACCTCGGCGCGAAGTTGGTCAAAGAGGCGGCCAGCAAAACCAACGACACTGCCGGCGACGGCACGACCACTGCCACGGTCTTGGCCGAGGCCATTTATCGTGAAGGCCTGCGGATGGTTGCCTCCGGGGCGGATCCCATGGCGCTCTCTCGGGGCATCCAGAAGGCCGCCGGTGCCGTGACCGCCGCCGTCGAGAAGATGTCGGCCAGCGTGAGCGAGAAAAATAAGAAAGAAATCACCCAAGTCGCCACGATCGCCGGCAACAACGATCCGACGATCGGCCAAGTGCTCGCCGACGCCTTCCTCCGCGTCGGGAAAAACGGTGTGATCACCGTTGAAGAGGGCCGCCAAGCAGAGACATACGTCGACGTCGTCGAGGGGATGCAGTTCGACCGTGGCTTCCTGTCGCCCCATTTCGTGACCAACCAGGACAATCAAACCGTCGAGCTGGAAAAATGCCTGGTGCTGGTCCACGAGGAGAAGATCTCAAATGCCCGCAACCTCGTGCCGCTCTTGGAGGCGGTCAGCAAAGCCAATAAGCCGCTGCTGATCATCGCCGAGGACGTGGAAGGTGAGGCACTCGCCACCCTGGTGGTCAACAAAATGCGGGGGATTCTCAACGTTTGCGCGGTCAAGGCCCCCGGCTACGGCGACCGGCGGAAAGCCATGCTTGGCGACATCGCCACGCTTTGTGGCGGCCAGGCGATTTTCAAGGATCTGGGGGTGTCGCTCGATTCGATCAAGCTCTCCGACCTTGGCTCCGCCAAGAAACTCATCGTCACCTCTGATGATACGACCATCGTCGGCGGAGCCGGCAGCAAGGACGCCATCGAGGGCCGCGCGGAGCAGATCCGCCGTGAGATCGAGACCACCACCAGCGACTACGATCGCGAAAAACTCCAGGAGCGTCTGGCGAAGCTGGCTGGCGGCGTTGCCCAGATTCACGTCGGCGCGGCAACCGAAACGGAGATGAAAGAGCGAAAGGCCCTGCTGGAAGACGCGCGTGCGGCGACCCAGGCCGCCCTGCAGGAAGGCATCGTCCCGGGTGGCGGTGTGGCCCTGCTTCGCAGCGCCAAGGCGCTGGATAAGCTCGACCTCAGCGGCGACGAAGCCCTGGGCGTCCGGATCATCAAGAGCGTGCTCGATGCCCCCATGCGAGCCATTGCCGAGAACGCTGGGCAGGACGGCGCGGTCGTCGTCAACCGCGTCCGGCAGATGAAGGGCAAGAACGACGGATACGATGCCGAGAAAGACTCCTACTGCGATCTGGTCGAGGCAGGCATTATCGACCCGGCCAAGGTCGTCCGCGTCGCCTTGCAGAATGCAGCGAGCGTGGCGGCGCTGTTGCTGACCACCTCGTGCCTCGTCACCGAGATTCCCAAGAAGGAAGCCCCTCCGGCTCCTCCGGGACACGGCGGCATGGAAGGCATGGGAGGTATGGGTGGCATGGGAGGCATGGGTGGCATGGGAGGATTCTAGTCGGCCTGTCCGGTCGTCGGCCACAGTGCCAATTGCCAATGCATTGCACGAGAACTGTCGAACCATTAGCGAGTTATCGAGAAGGAATGAAACCATGAAGGACATCAATCTTAGGCCTTTGGACGAGCGGATTGTGGTTGAGCCCGTGGAAGCCGAGGAAATGACGGCAGGCGGCATCGTGTTGCCGGATACCGCCAAAGAGAAGCCGCAGCGAGGCACCGTCCTCGCGGTCGGCCCGGGCAAGCTTCTGGAAAACGGCAATCGCAGCGAGCTGTCGGTCGCCGTCGGCGACGAGGTGATCTACGGCAAGTACTCGGGGACGGACATCGAAATTGAAGGCCGCGAAGTGAAGATCCTTCGCGAGAGCGACGTCCTGGCCAAAGTGATCCAGTGACAGGACCGACTTCCCATAACGGTACGGAACAACCAACAGTAAGGAACCGCCATCGTGGCTAAGCAACTGCTATTTGAAGATCAAGCCCGGATCCGCATGCTCCGGGGCGTGGAGAAACTGGCCGACGTGGTCGCGGTTACCATGGGCCCGACCGGCCGGAACGTCATCCTTCACAAGTCGTTCGGCGGACCCACGGTCACCAAAGACGGTGTCACGGTCAGCAAAGAAGTGGAGTTGGAAGATCGCTTCGAAAACATGGGGGCCAAGCTGGTGAACGAGGTCGCCTCGAAGACCTCGGACGTCGCCGGCGACGGCACTACGACGGCCACGATCCTGGCCCGTGCGATCTACAAGGAAGGGCTGCGAAACATCACGGCTGGGAGCAACCCGGCAGCGATCCGCCGGGGGATTGAAAAGGGGGTCGACGCCGCCGTCGCGCATCTTCACTCGATGGCCAAGAAGGTCACCGATAAGAAGGAGATCGCCAACGTCGGCGCGATCAGCGCCAACAACGACCGGGCGATCGGCGACCTGTTGGCGGAAGCGATGGAGAAGGTCGGCAACGACGGCGTGATCACCGTCGAGGAAGGCAAGACGGCGGAGACCACCTACGAGATCGTCGAAGGCATGCAGTTCGATAAGGGCTACCTGTCGCCCTATTTCATCAACCGCATGCCCGAGATGGATTGCGTGCTCGAAGACGCCCTGATCCTCATCCACGAGAAGAAGATCAGCAACCTCCGCGAAATGATCCCGCTGTTGGAGCGGGTCAGCCAGGCCGGGAAGCCGTTGTTGATCATCGCCGAGGACGTGGAGGGCGAGGCCCTGACGACCCTCGTGGTCAACAAGCTCCGTGGGGTGCTCAATATCTGCGCCGTCAAGGCCCCGGGCTTCGGCGACCGCCGCAAGGCCATGCTGGGCGACATCGCCATCCTCACCGGCGGCACGATGATCAGCGAGGATCTCGGCCTGAAGCTCGAGAATCTCTCGCTGGACCACCTTGGCCGCGCCAAGCAGATCACGGTGGACAAGGACTCGACCACGATCGTCGAGGGCGCGGGCAAGAAGGCCGACATCAAGGCCCGCATCGATCAGCTCCGCCGGCAGATCGAAGAGACCGAGAGCGATTACGACCGCGAGAAGTACCAGGAACGGCTGGCGAAGCTGGCCGGCGGCGTGGCGGTGATCTCGGTCGGCGCCAGCACGGAAACCGAAATGAAGCAGAAGAAGGCCCGCATCGAGGACGCCCTGCACGCCACGCGCGCGGCGGCCGAAGAGGGCATTCTGGCGGGCGGCGGCGTGGCCCTGCTCCGCTGCCGCGACGCGGTGGAGAAGGCGAAGTCGAGTGCCCGCGGCGACGAGAAGATCGGCGTGAACATCATTCACCAGGTTCTCGCCGCTCCGCTGAAGCAGATCGTCGACAACTGCGGCATGGACGGCTCCGTCGTGGCCGACGAGGTTTCGCAGAAGTCGGCCAATCAGGGCTTCGACGCCAACAACGGCCAATACGTTGACATGTTCAAGGCCGGCATTATCGACCCCCTGAAGGTCGTCCGCACGGCATTGCAGAATGCCGCCAGCATCGCCGGCCTGATGCTCACCACCGAGACCCTTGTCACCGACCTGAAGGATGAGGACAAGGAAAAGGCAGCCGTCGAGGGCGCAGTCCGCTAACCGCGGTTTGGCACCAACCCTCCCCCTTCGCCCATAGCGACCGGGGGTGAGGGCAGTCGGTGCCATATTCACTCCCCTCTCCCGCTTCGGGAGAGGGGCCGAGGGTGAGGCAACCGGCGCGATATTGATGTCTCCGCCACCGACACCAACGGCACTCTCGCCGCCCGCAAACAAAGAATAAGCGGCAAATCCGGGTCACCCCGCACGGGGGTGGCCCGTTTTGTGGTTCTCCCGTCCCCATGATACGTGTCTACGGCCCGCGAATCTTGCGGTAGAATAGCTGGTTTGGCGACCAGTTCTTTAAGGTAACCATGGTGAAAATGGCGGCAAAACGCGACTATTACGAAGTGCTCGGCGTCGGCCGGGACGCTTCCTCCGCGCAGATCGCCGAAGCCTACCGCAAGTTGGCCATGAAGCATCATCCGGACCGGAATCCGGGCGACGAGTCGGCGGTGGAGAAGTTCAAGGAAGCGGCCGAGGCGTTTGAAGTCCTCAATCACGAGGAGAAGCGTGCCCGCTACGACCGCTACGGCCATGCGGGCTTGGAAGGCGGCGCTCCGCAGTTTCACGACGTGTCGGACATTTTCGAGGCCTTTAGCGACATTTTCGGCGGCGGGATGTTCGGCGATTTGTTCGGCGCCCAGCGCGGCCGGCGCCGTGTGCGGCGCGGCGCCGATATCCGCTGCGAGCTGACGCTCGACCTCTTGGAGGCCGCGCGCGGCACGACGAAGACCGTCCAGTTCCAGCGGCATGTGGCCTGCGAGCAGTGCCACGGCTCCGGAGCGAAACCCGGCACACAGCCCGAGACCTGCCGCTACTGTGGCGGACGCGGCCAGGTGGTCCAGTCGTCCGGGATCTTCTCGGTCCAGACAACGTGCCCTTCTTGCCGCGGGGCTGGAAAAGTCATCCGGGATCCATGTCCTTCTTGCCGTGGGTCCGGCTATGTCGTCAAGCCGGTGAAACGAGACGTGCCAATTCCCGCCGGAGTGGACAACAACACCCGGCTGCGAATCCCGGGCGAGGGCGAACCGAGCCCGGACGGCGGACCGGCGGGCGACTGCTACTGCTTCGTCACCGTCAAGGAACACTCGCTCTTTCATCGGGACGGCCGCGACCTCATCTGCCAGATTCCCATCGCTTACGCGCAGGCCGCCTTGGGGGCGGCGATCGAGGTGCCGACGCTCGACGGTCGGCAGGAACTGGAGATCCCCGCGGGCACACAGTCGGGCGAGGTCTTCCGGCTTCGCGGGCGCGGCATGCCCGACGCCCGGCAGGGCGGCGTCGGCGATCTGTTGGTCCAAGTATTCATCGAGGTGCCCAAGAAGCTCAGCGCCGAACACCAGCGGGTCCTCCGGGATTTGGCCCAGGTGGAAGAGATCCACGTCAGCCCGGAACGCAAGAGCTTTTTTGACAAGATCAAGGAGTATTTCCAGGCCGGATAGCCATCTCCGGCGATGGGAGGAATGAAGCGTGTCGAAGATGGACCCAACCCAACCGAAACAAACCGATCGGAACGAAACGGGTGCGACGGAGGCGAAGGATGCCGACCGCCGGGCGGCGGAAACCCAGGGTGGGGAGAAGTCGAGCAGCGCACCGGAACCTGCCGGCACGGCCGAGAGCAACGAATACGAGACGCTCCGCAGCGACCTGGAGCAGATGAAGGATCGGGCGTTGCGCGTGCAAGCGGAGTTGGAGAACTATCGCAAGCGAGTCGCGAGGGAAATGGCCGACGAGCGGCGTTACGCGGAGTTGTCCTTGATGCGCGATCTGCTGCCGGTGCTCGACAACATGGAGCGTGCGCTGGAGGCCGCGGAAAAATCCGGCGAGGCGCCTCAGTTGCGAGAGGGATTCAAGATCGTCGTCGACCAGTTCCAGGGGATCCTCCAGCGGCATCATTGCGTGCCGATCAAGGCCCTCCACGAACCGTTCGACCCCAATTTCCACGAGGCGATCCTTCAACAGCCTTCGGCGGACCACCCGCCCGGAACCGTGCTTCACGTGGCCCAGAGTGGATACCGGTTGCACGACCGCGTGGTGCGTCCCAGCCAGGTGATCGTGTCGGCGGCGCCGGTTGCCCGGAAGAACGGCCCCAAAGAAAACAACCCGTAAACGGTTCCGACGCGCGGCCGTCATATCGCGCGGCGATCTACTTCGATTGAGGACACCAGCCATGCCCACCTACGACTACGAATGTGACGCATGCGGTCACGGTTTTGAACTCTTCCAGAGGATTTCCGAAAATCCCAAGCGGAAGTGCCCGGAATGCGGCAAGCAGAAACTCCGTCGCCTCATCGGCCCCGGCGCCGCGATCATGTTCAAGGGATCGGGGTTCTACTCGACCGACTACCGGAGCGAATCGTACAAGAAAGCCGCTTCGGCCGAAAAAAGCGGCAGCAGCAGTTCCACCAGCGGCGACGGCAAGGCCGCGGGCAAGAAGAGCGAAACCAAGACGTCCACCGCAGCCGCCGATTAGGCCCCTCCAGCCTTCCGCTGCCCCGCAGGTAGACGAACTCGTAAGAGTTTTCAAGAAACCCTAACTCAACTCCCCTCTCCCGCTTCGCCCATAGGGGCAGAGGGGGTGAGGGCAGTTGGCGTTCTGTCAGGGCCTCTAAGAAAGAAGTTCCACGACTTCGGCGACCGGCCCTTTGACGATGGACGAGCACCGAGACGCTTATGGCCGAGCTTCGCTGCCTTATTTGCGGAAAGACGTTCGACTCGGCGCAGAGCGAAGCGATGCCGTTTTGCAGTCCACGCTGCAAGCAGGTTGACCTGGGACGCTGGTTCGACGAGAAGTACGGCATGCCTTACGAAGCCGACGAGGAGGAAACCGAAGCCTTCGCGCGGGACGGCTCCACGACGCAGGACGATGGAACATGATCCGCATCCGCACGATGTCCGAGGCCGACCTGCCGCTGGGAATGCGGCTCAAGGCACAGGCGGGGTGGAACCAGACGGAAGCGGATTGGCGGCGCGTCCTGCAACTGGAGCCCGAAGGCTGCTTCGTCGCCGAGTACCACGGCGAACCGGTGGGCACCACGGCCGCGGTAACGTTCGGCCGCGTCGCCTGGATCATGATGGTGCTGGTCGACGAAGCGGTGCGAGGGCGCGGCATCGGCACCCGGCTGATGCAACACGCAATCGACTATCTCGCCGCACGCGCGGTCCCGACGATCCGCCTCGACGCGACCCCCTTGGGACGGCCGGTCTACGAGAGGCTGGGCTTCCAGGCGGAATACCAGTTGGCCCGCTTTCAACACAATGGCCTGAAACGGCAAGCCGATCCGGATCGATTGCCCGCGACGGCGGAACAACTCGACGCCATCTGCGCGCTGGATCAAAGGGCGACCGGCGCCGACCGCTCGCGGTTGATCCGGCGGCTTTACCATGAGCAGCCGTCGGCGTTTGCCGTTGCCTCGCGTGGAGAGAGCGTTGCCGGCTATCGGGCGTTTCGGACCGGGGCGCACGCCACGCAGATCGGCCCGGCCGTTGCGGCATCCGCGGAGATCGGGCAGGCCTTGCTCGATGGGACCATCGCCCAGTTAGGCCCCGTCCCGATGTTCGTCGACATCCCGTTGGAGAACCGGCCGGCCGTCGAGTGGGCGAACGAAGGTGGATTCACGCTCCAGCGTCATCTCACCCGGATGTGGAAAGGCGAGCGGGTCGAGGACCGGCCGGCCGAGTTGTGGGCGAGTTTCGGCCCGGAAAAAGGCTGAACGGGACGGTTTGGCCCCCTTCGTGGCGGGCTGGGCCCGTTTGCGTCCGGCACGGCCACTCGTATAATGCCGGAAACTTGCAGGCGGTCGCGCTCGAGTTGTTTCCAACTTCACGGTGCAGCAGCTTTGGGGAGTCGTGCGATGTTGGACCAGAACGACGGTACGTTGCGCTCAGTGGCCTGGCTGGAGTTGTTTCCCTGGCTTGGCATCTTCCGTTGCTTCCGGCTGGCGATCGGGTTTCGGATGCTCCTGCTGGGAGCCGCCGGGATGCTGCTGACGGTTTCCGGCTGGGCGCTGCTGGGGTTTCTCTTTTCCGGCAGCCCGGAGGTTGCGCAGCAAGTCGAGCCCTACGACGGCTGCCCGTGGCTGGCGCTGACGTCCCTGGTGCCGGAACGGCCGCTTGGGCCATCGCTTCCCCCGCACCTGCCGGAAGCCGGCGAGTCGTCCGAATTGGTTGCCCCGTCGCAGTCCTATCTCTTGCGAGAACCGGGGCCGGTCTGGTGGCTGGCAGAGCCGATCTACGGCACCTGGGAGCAATTGGGCCGGCCGGCGCGCGACCTCTTCGACGCGCGCGTGAGCTGGACGCGTCTGGTGTTTCTCCTCCTCGCTGTCCTTTGGGCGATTGCGGTCTGGGCCTGGTTCGGCGGCGCGATCACTCGCGTGGCCGCGGTGCGACTGGCGGCCGAGGAAAGGGTCAGTTGGGGCGACATGGTCCGCTACGCGGGCGCGAAGTGGCCGGCCTATTTCGTAGCCCCGCTGTTTCCGTTGGTCGGCGTTCTTCTGCTCACGGTGCCGATGGGAATCGTCGCGATCTTGCTGCGCGTGGGCATCGGGGTTTTCCTCCTCGGACTCGTGTGGTGGCTCTTCTTGATTGCCGGCCTGGTGATGGCCCTGCTGCTGTTGGCCCTGTTGGCCGGCTGGCCGCTCATGTGGGCGACGATCAGCGCCGAGGGCACCGACAGCTTCGACGCCCTCAGCCGGACCTATGCCTACGTGTATCAGCGTCCGCTGCACTACCTGTTCTACATCGGGGTGGCATTCCTGTTGGGCGTGTTGGGTTGGCTCCTGGTTGCCAACTTCGCGGCGGGCGCGGTCCATCTCACCTACTGGGCCGCGCATTGGGGCGCCGGCACCGAGCGGGTGTTTTCCGCGATCGCCGCCAACCAGGGAGACCTGGGGGTGGTGGGCGAGGCCGGAGGGGTCTTGATTCGCTTCTGGGTTGAAGGATTAAAGCTGCTGGCGGCCGGATTTCTCGCCAGCTATTTCTGGATCGCGTTCACGGCCATCTACTTCCTCATGCGCCGCCAGGTCGATGCCACCGAAATGGACGAAGTCTACCTTGAAGAAGAACAGGACGACGATGCCCACGGACTGCCTCCTCTGAAAACCGACGAGGCCGGGGTTCCCACGGTGGACGACATGGAGGACCGCGAGGCGCACCGTGAGGACGTGTAGCCGTTCGATGAACTTGTCTCCGATGCGCCCAATCCCCTGCGCCGCCGACACATCGCGGCAAAACCTCGAAGAGAGTAGCCGGAACCCCTTGATCTTCGGGTGAAGCGTGCCGACACTTAGGCCGAGCGCTTGGGCGGTCTTGGCCCCGTTGCGGAGCATCTTCGTGTTGCGGAAGCAATCAGCGTGCGTTCTTGCCGCCCAGCGCCATCGCATGCGACAGGGTACGCAGATACATCGCGCCGCCCGCCAGCGAGGGCGTGCTGTGGCTCGGCTCGCCCAGGTCGACGCGGGCAAGCACTTTGAACTGCTCGGCAGCGGCCAGTACGACCATCTCCCCGGAATTCGCGATGCAGTAGATCCGGTCGCCCACGCGGACCGGGGAGCCGAGATACTCTCCGCCGACCCGCTCGCGCCAGTGCACGTTGCCCGTCGGTCCGTCGATGCAGGTAACGATGCCGCGGTCACTCCAGAGAAACACCAGGGGCCACTTCGCGACGGGCGTAATCACGTAGGGCGCCGCCTGGCTGATCTTATACAGCACTTCCGGGCGGATGCCGCGTTCCGGGATGCCTGGCCGGACCGCCACAAGGTACTTGCCGGCGGTCCCGGCGCCATTACTGGCAAAGAGGATCCCCGAGGCCACCAGCGGCGAACCGGTCGTGCGGAGCTCGAACACGTCGTCCAGTGCCCAGTTGGCGGCCCCGGTGGCCGGATCGAGGCTGGTGATGCCGTGCGCGCAACTCAGCACGATCACCTGGGGCTGTCCCCCCTCCGGCTCAAACAGGCAAGGGGTTGAGAAGGTGGCCTTCTTCGACTCTCGGTTGACCTCCCAGCGGGTCTCGCCCGTCTTGCGGTCCAACGCCACGATCGAACTCTTGCCGCCCGGGTCCTGGTCGTTGCCGAGAACCACGACCTCGCCGGCCAGGATGGGCGACACTCCGAAACCGTCTTCGGCGACGAAGGGACCGAGCTCGCGCCGCCAGAGGTCGCGCCCGTCCCGTTGGTCGAGGGCGACGGCGACGTGTTCATCAGGGGTTGCCCAGACGATGTAGAGCCGGTCCTCGTCGACCGCCCCGGACGCGGACGCATCGCAGTTCGCCTTGAACTTCGGATGCGGCTTCGCCTGGAAGTCCTTCCGCCACCGCAGGCTTCCGTCGGTCGTGTTGAGGCAGAGGACGATGAACGTGGCCGTTTCCTCGATCGTGCTGGTCAGATAGAGACGGTCGTCCCAGACCACTGGCGAACTGAAGCCCTTGCCGGGGAGTTCAACGCGCCAACGATAGTCCCGTTCGGTCCAGGTCTCGGGGATCCCGAACGCTTCGCCGGCACCGCAGCCGTTGGGCCCTCGGAAGCGGGTCCACTCGCGGTCCGAGGCCGTCGAGGGAACCGTCCAGGCGACGAACAGAAGCGATAGGAAGACCGGCAAGGGAGAATGTTTCATCACGAGGCTCCAAGCAAGAATCAGGCGTGGATTGACAATCACCAGCGGCAAGCGTGGATTGTAGCATCCAAGATCGCCACGAGCTACAGATACACTTGGCTGCGATCTTTTTCAACCACCTGCCACGATGCTGGAATTCGCCGCCAGTCATTCTGAGCGTAGCGAAGAATCTCGGCTCCAAAGGAGATCCTTCGCTGCGCTCAGGGTCTACTCGCCCAACCACGGGTCCAAGACGGCCGCGTACTATGCGGGCCAGCAATACGTCTTCTCCATCCTTGTTCTCGCCGCGTCTGCGTTTGGCCAAGGAGGACGTTGTCGGCCTCGATGCGGATGATGCCAGGCAGTCTCATTTTCCCCGTCCCGCCGTGGCGCCCAGACACTTCAGCACGACTGCGGCCACCGCGGCCCCTTGAGCTTCCTTGCCCTTCCCGCTGAAATGGACGCCGTTGCTGGAAGTGTCT
>JABWBD010000522.1 GCA_013360685.1 Pirellulales bacterium | reverse complement strand
TTCCAGCCCCTCTTTGATGAACTCGTACTGCGGCGCGGCGATCACGCTCCCGTCCGCGTCGCCGGTCGACGGACGCAAGTCGCCCGGCACCAGCGGGCCGAGGACCACGATCGGGTCGGCGTTGGTGACGGTAAGCGTCGTGGTCGCAATGCTATGCTCTCCTCCGCTGTCGGTGACCCGCAGGGCAATCTCTCGCACGGCAAAGTCATCCGGAAAACTGACCGTCGGTTGCATGCCCGTGGCGTCGACGTGGAAGGTCAAACCGTCGTAGTCCAGGTCCCACTCGAATGCCAGTGCGGTCAAGGGATCTTCGGCGTCGGAACTCGCCGAGCCGTCGAGCGGCAAGAGGCTTCCTTCCGGACCGGTGTACGGCCCGCCGGCATGGGCCTCGGGCGGCGAGTTCACCCGGATCGTCACAGTCGTCAAGTCGATCTTCGGCGGCACGTTGTTGTCCGTGACGCGGTGCGCCGCTGTGTACGTCCCAGAGAGCGGATAACTGTGCGTGGCGTTCACGCCGATCGCGTCGACGGTGAAGTTCGAGGCAATGTAGTCGAAGTCCCACTCGTACTTGACGATCGTGCGGTTCGGGTTTCCATGAGTCGAGCCGCTGCCGGTGAATGTGATCGGCGCCGTCACTCCCACCGTGGTCGGATTTGCGACGACATGGGCAAACGGCCGGTTGTCGTAAATCGTCAAGCTCGTTGTCGCGACGTTTGTCAGACCGAAGCCGTCGGTCACGCGCAATCGGATCGTGTTGCTCGGCAGGCCGGTCTCCGGATCGGCCGGATAACTCAGGCCCAAGGCATCGATCGTCGCCCACAAGACGGCGGGCTTTGCGCCGCCGGCGTCGTCGAACGCGCCGTCGTTGTCCAGATCCCACTCGTAGGCGACGATGCTGTCGCAGGGCGCGTTGGGGTCGGTGGAGGTCGTGGCGTCGAGCGTCACTGTCTCGCCCTGGCCGGAAACGTACGGCCCGCCGGCATGGGCCGCCGGCGGCTCGTTGCCGGCCGCTGCCAGCACCTGGACGGCCAGACTGGTATTCCAGAGGCCGCCGAGATCGTTGTGCAAGATGGGTGTGGTCGCGGCGCTGTTGTCGAGGACCATGCCGGCAGGGCCCTGAGGCGGGCGATACTGGGCGCGGATGTAGAAGGTGCTGAACTCGCGCTGCCAATCGTGCGAGCCGAGGTTGGGTTCAGGGTCGATGGTCCGGAGGCCCTTCTGGGTCGAGTAGATGGCGTAGGTGTTTCCGCCACGGCCCTGGTTGTACAGGCCGTTGGTGCTGCCCTGAAGGTAGTCGCCACTCTCCCAGAGCCCGTCGGCCCAGCCGCGACTGTCGCGCTGGCCGGGAACGGTCCAGTGATTTCTCAGGTAGTCGACGTAGCGATCGTAGGCCTGCCGCAACTGCCCCTTGGTATAGGGCGAATCGCCGGGAAAGGCGACCGCGGCGTTGGCCGCGTCGAAATCATGGACTCCCAGCCAGGAAGCCGCGTCGAGCATTGCCGCGGTGGGCGTGAAGCTGCCGCCGGTATCGGTACCGTACAGCCTGGCGCTGCCGTCGGCGGTCTGGCTGTCGACCAGAAGGTTCGCGAGCCGGCCTTTCGCGCGTTGGTTGACGATGACTCCTTGCGACGCCATGGCGCGGTCCGCGGCTTCCAGCCCGATGAAAGCCCACTGGCTGGTGCTGCCGTCCTGCCCTACTCCCGGCGCAGAGAGCCAGCCGCCCGCGTCGCTCTGCCGGTAGACCGCGTAGTCGACCATCTGTTGCACAACGAATTCGACCGTCTTGCCCTGCACGGGACCGTTGACTTGCACGGGGGCGCCGCCCAGCGTGGGCGCCACGCTTGCGAAGGCCGCCAGCGCGGCGCCGGTATAGCCGACCTGGCCGGCTTCGCCGATCTGCGTGTTCGGGGAAAAGAGGCCCATGCCGTCATCGGTGCCCGGGATCGGCGTGCGCCCGTCATTGGCTTCGGCCAAGGCATCGACGTTCGTCAGATTCATCCGGGAGACAACGTAATTGAACATCCTCAGGGCGTCTTCCGCGTAAGGATCGCTGTTCCACCGATGGTCGTTGGCATCCGCCCAGCCGTCGGGCAGTGGTTGGCCGAAGCCGTCGACCGTTCGGGGCGGGTACGCCGGGAAACGGCCGCTGTTGGTGAAGGCCAACAGCGCGCTGGGCGTCGGATCGTGTTGGTTGTTGTTCGGGCCGGGAATGAAGCCCGAGATCGACGCATTGTCGGCTCCGCTGGTGACCAGGCTCGTGTGCAAGTACCACAGGGCATCGTCGACGGCAACCGATCGCATGACCTGCAATTGCGCCTCCGTCCAGTTGCGGGGATCGCCCGAGGGGGGCGATGCGTAGACGAAAACCGGATACGAGGAGAAGATCTCCTCGCCGGTCTGAACGTCCCGCAACTTCATGCCCACGTTGAGCAACATGTCCTGACCCACGGTCGGAAGCGTAACGGTCCGCGAACTACTGGGAATCCGGCCGTCGGGATCCGCCGTGTACCTCGTGACCGGGTCGTTGTCGAGATTGCCGTCGGCGTTTTCATCCCAGATCCAATCGTATTGAGCGAGGGGCGAGACTCCGCGGGCGATCGCCTTGAAAATGGTCGGCGAACCGTTGTACGTGGGATGCGGGACGCTCAGATCCGACGGGTTCATCGGCACCGGAATGATCGTCGGGGAGAGCACCCGCCGCTCTTCGAGCGCCTCGAGTCGCAGCCGCCGGACGCGATCGGCGGTGGTTGTCCGACGGGCAAACTTGCGGGCGCGGCGCAGACGACCGCGGTTTGTGCGAGAGCCGATGCCGCTCATCGTCGATCCTCCCCAGTACGGTTGAGATTTCAGCCAGGATCTCGGAACAGAAAACAGAAAAGTCTTTCGGAAAGATCACCCGTTGCGAAGCGTGGGAACCGCTGCACCATCGCAGCATCAGGAGAAGCAGCATTCATCCGCGATCGTGCAGCGAGGGTCCGACGAGAATACGAGTCGCATGAATCGCGAATCTACTGTACTCAGACAATGCGTCGGACACCAGTCATTTGTGCACAAAGAACTGCCAAAAATCGGCAGGGCGTGCGGAGTGGGGAGAAACGGACGCCTCTTTGGATGCACCAACGAACGCCCGCGATTGCCCTCTTGGCGCATTGCCGGATTTGCCAATTGCATTCCAGCGACCTGGCGATGCCGGTCAGTGCCACCAGGCGAACACCGCATCGACGCCGTCGATCTCGCTCTTCGTGCCCCCAGCGGTCTCCCAGAGCTCGATCTTCTCGAACTGATGGAGCCAGAGGATCTTGGCCAGTGTTTCCAGAGGAACGTCCCCCGGCGGACCGTAGGTCGAACGGTCCACCACGGCATCCGCGAGCACGGCCTTGTCCTGGCCGTCGCCGGCAAAGGCGTTCACCTCGTCGAAGCCCTTGGCGTAGTTGGCAAACATGCCCTTCTCATTCGCGCCGGAGAGGCCGACTTCGCCGGCCGCGGCGTTGAGCTGGTCCATGTTGACCGTCCCGGTCAGGTTGACCATGTCGCGGCCCAAACGGGCCTCCGCATGCACTTCGTCGAAGAGCCTTGCCCAGAGCCGATACCCGGGGCCCGTCAGTTCGCCGACGGCGCTGCCCGCCGTGAACACGTCGTCGCGGACCGTGGTGTCCTCCGGTCCGGCGAAGTCCGAAAAGAAAGCCTTGTCCAGGCCCTCTCCCGTGCTGTAGGCCAGCACTTCCGTGAAGCCGATCACCGTGTTCGCATAGACCGGACCGTCGCCCGTGATCTTCGCCTGGGCCGGGTTACCGTCCAAGAGATCGTTGCCGGGCGAGCCCTCCAACGTCACCTTATCCAAGCTGTTGTTGACGTTGACGCGCCTGGCTTCGACCGTGCCGAATCCGAAGGCGGTGACCTTGTAGTCCGGCGTGGTCAGCGTCGTCTCCAACGGCTTGAGCTTGAGCGTGTCCGCGCCGGGAGTATCCAGAAGCATGAGTTTGTCGGGGCTGCTCTTGCTGCCGCGGCTATAGGCCGTGATCGTCTCAAACCCCTCGGCATTCCGCCAGGCGCCGAGCGTGAGCATGCGCGTGGTCACCGTCGTGGACCGCACCAGGTCTCCTTGCGGCGAACCGCGGAAGATCACTTCGTCGGCGCCGCCCGTTCCCACTTCGGCCTTGCCGACCATCGTCGTGAAGCCTTGCAGGTGATGGAAGGAGCCATCGCCGGTCACGCGGGCCCAGATCGGAAAGAACTCGAAGAGGTCGTTGCCGGGCGAGTCCCAGATTGTCGCCGTGTCGTTGCCGCCTCCGCCGCGGCCGTAAATGTGGTCGGCCGTGACAAGGATCGACACGTCGTCACCGCTCATTTCGGCGGAGCCGGGGTTCGCCGTGTAGATGTTGGCCCCCTTGGAACCCCAGACCCAGG
>JABWBD010000103.1 GCA_013360685.1 Pirellulales bacterium | reverse complement strand
CGCGGGCGCAGTCATGCAACAGCCCGGAGTTGGTGTTGCATGAGTTACGTCGCGGCGCGATGTCGGAAACGGTTTGCAGGGAACAAGTTGTGTTTGGGTCGCGCGACATAAGTGGAACCACCCTTTTGGGACGAATGTTGCATGGGGGTTGGTTCTTGGGTGCGTGGTGGTGAGGGAGTGAAAAAAGGGCCCGTCGTCCACCGCTGGGCTGATTGCAGCACGGCGGAGGCGACGGGCCCTTGTTGATACCTGTATCGATATTCGGGGCAGGCTCTTGGAGGTACCCGCGAGGTTAGTGGTAGCACCTATCGGTTGGTTCTAGGAAGTGCGGCGCGAATTTTCAAGCGAATTTTTTCAGGCCACTTGGAAGTTGTTTGGAGGCTTGAGTTTGCGACGAAGAAATGGCGATTCTTGGGTCGGGATTCGTGGAAAGCGAACGGGCGAGCGCGGACACGCGTGTGGTTGGGAGCGATGAACGGATCGGTGTGGCAGGGAAGGCCGCAGGCTCGCTCCACCGTGCTGTTGGCTCTGTCTCGATGATGAATCCAGTCCTAATCGGGAGCCGCGGCGAAATGGATTATCCAGAGCGACATCGCGGACGGGACGGCGGAGCGTGCCTGCTACTTTCGAGTCGGCAAGCAGCATTGAAAGCGACATCCATCGTCTGAATCCCGACCTCGCGTGGTGAAAATTGGCTGGTTTGGCCATGCCACGTCTTCTGCTTCTATTCCACAACGCCAGCAGTGCACTGGCTGCCTTCCTTGCCCTCCCTGTCGAAAAACCACGGGAGATCACGCTTCAAACACGTTCACAGCAACGCCCAGGGAAGGCTGGCCTGCCGACGGCGGCGCCGTCCTGCCACTACTTCCTCGCGAACAGCGGCCCGCCGTACTCGGCCGCGTCGCCCAGCATCTCTTCGATCCGCAGAAGCTGATTATACTTCGCCATGCGGTCGGTGCGCGAAGCGGAACCGGTCTTGATCTGGCCGGTGCCCATCGCCACGGCCAGGTCGGCGATGGTGGAGTCCTCCGTCTCGCCGCTGCGATGGCTGGTCACGCTCGTGTAGCCGTTGCGGCGCGCCAACTCGATGGCCTCGATCGTCTCGGTGAGCGTGCCGATCTGGTTGACCTTGATCAGGATGCTGTTGGCCACGCCCTCGTTGATCCCGCGCTGCAGTCGCTTCGTGTTGGTCACAAACAGATCGTCGCCGACCAACTGCAGTTTGCCGCCCAGCCGCTGGGTGAGCAGCTTCCAACCGTCCCAGTCGTCTTCCGAACAGCCGTCCTCGATCGAGACGATCGGGTATTTCTCGGCCCAGCTCGCCAGCAGCTCGACCATTCCAGCCGAATCGATCTGCTTGCCGTCCATCGTGTAGAGCTTTTTCTCCGCGTCGAAAAGCTCGGTGGCGGCGACGTCCAGGGCGATGTAGACCTGCTTGCCGAGTTCGTAACCGGCCTTGCCGACCGCTTCCTTGATTACCTCCAGGGCTTCGGCATTGCTCTTCAGGTCGGGGGCGAAGCCGCCTTCGTCGCCGACGTTGGTCGAGTACTTCCTCGACGAAAGCACCTTCTTCAGGTTGTGGAACACCTCGCAGCCGCAGCGAATGGCGTCGCTGAACCGCTCGAAGCCCAACGGCATGACCATGAACTCCTGGACATCGACCGCGTTGTCGGCATGGGCGCCGCCGTTGATGATGTTCATCATCGGCGCCGGCACGAGTTTCGCGCCCACCCCTCCCAAGTAACGGAACAGCGGCAGCCCGGCGTGGTCCGCCGCGGCATGGGCGTTGGCCAGCGACACGCCGAGGATGGCATTGGCGCCCAGGTTCTTCTTGTTCTCGGTGCCGTCCAACTCGAGCATCCGCCGGTCGAGAGCCACCTGATCCAGGGCGTCCATTCCGCACAACTCATCGGCCAGCTTCTCGTTGACGTTGTCGACGGCCTTCATAACCCCCTTGCCGAGGAATTTGCTCTTATCGTCATCGCGAAGCTCCAAGGCCTCGTGGATCCCCGTGCTGGCGCCGCTGGGGACCGCCGCCCTGCCGAAGGAGCCGTCCGACAAGGCAACATCGACTTCGACGGTGGGATTGCCTCGGCTGTCGAGGATTTGCCGGGCATGGATGTCAACAATCGTAGAGCTCATGGTACCTCTCAACTCCTGAAAAAGGGATCAACGTCCTGTATCGGGCATCCCGCCTGTTCACGACCACCGGCCGTCCACAGGCGGGCCGTTCCTCCAAGGAATTTCGTTGCCTATTGTCCGAAATCCGCCGCCGGTTGCCTAGCGGGGGAGGGAGAAAGGCCAAAGGCGAAAGGCGGAAGGGGGAAGGGGGGAACAGAAGACATCGCTCTTTCCTTTCCCCCTTCCGCCTTCCGCCTTCCGCCTTCCCCCTTTGCAGCGGTTCCACGAAAAACTACCATGAACGGTTAGCCAGACCGTCCCGATCCGCCGGAAAACCGATGAGCACAGCGCAACAGCCCACCCGAGCCGTCCCGCAGCCCTTGCCGGACAACGTCACGAGCGTTCAGCCGGGGGGCGGCGTCTGCTATCGCTTGGAGCTGGCCTGGGGCCGTTGCCGCCGCTGGTACCTGAAACGATTCCGGCCGGGCTACGTTCGCCGCATGGCGGACCTTCGCGAGGGGGGGTGCGAGGGCGCTCCGCACGAGATCCTCGACCCTCGCGACCTGAAATACTGCCGTAACCTTTGTCGATGCGACTGGAAGCCTGAACACGATCCCTTTCGCTGGCGCGACAAGCTGCCGTTTGCCCGCTGGGGCTTGGCCGAACTACAACTGATGGGTTGGCCGCTCTTGGCGCTGACGGTTTTCTCGGCATGTTTCTTCTGGTATCTTGCGCTGGTTCCCGGCGTCTTGTTGGCATTAGTCGTCTACTTTTTCCGCGATCCTCCGCGGCGGATTCCGTCGGAGCCCGGATTGATCGTCTCGCCGGCCGACGGAAAGATCGCCGAGGTCACGCGATTCGACCACGACGAGTTTGTCGGCGGCCCGGCGGTCCGGATTGGTATTTTCTTGTCGATTTTCAACGTCCATCTCAATCGTTCGCCGGCCGACGCTCGTGTGATCGCGCTGCGTTACTGGCCGGGCGAGTTCCTCAACGCCCTGGATCCGCAAAGCGCGCTGAGGAACGAGAACATGTGGATCGGCCTGGAGGAAAACCATCCGCCCTACCGTCGCATGGTGGTAAGGCAGATTGCCGGCGCGATCGCCCGCCGGATCGTCTGCGCGTTGCGCCCCGGCGAAAATGTCGCCCGTGGTGAGAGAGTCGGCATGATCAAGCTGGGCTCGCGGACTGAGTTGATCCTGCCCGACTGCGACGGACTGAAGGTCGAGGTGGACGTGGGCCGGCGCGTGAAAGCCGGCAGTACGGTGGTGGCACGCTACGAGGCAAGTGGCACGCAGGATTGAGCAGAAGCTATGCGACTCCTGAGAACCGTCTCCGTTTTTCCGACCATGTTCACGCTCGGGAACCTGGTCTGCGGGTTTTTCGCCATCGTGGTCGCGGCCAGGGTCGCACGCCCCGAATCGGCCGAGATCGACCCCACCGTGCTGACCGACCTGATGCTCAGCGGCTGGTTGATCTTCCTGGCGATGATTTTCGACGCGCTGGACGGGCATGTCGCCCGGTTGTCGAGGAGTACCAGCGACTTCGGCGCCCAATTGGACAGCCTCTGCGACCTGGTGACGTTCGGCGTGGCCCCGGCGTTTCTGCTGGTCAAGCTTTGCCCCAAGTTCGCGTACCTGCACCGGGAAGCGGTCTGGGTCATTGCCGCGTCGTTCGTCGTCTGCGCCGCGCTGCGACTCGCCCGGTTCAACGTGGAGACGGGCGACGAAGACGATCACCTCTACTTCAGCGGCCTGCCTAGCCCGGCCGCGGCGGCCTCCATCGCCGGCTTCCCGATCATGTTCTACACGCTCCGTAGCGGAGACGACGGGGCATTGGTCTATGCCGCCCAGATCCACTCGGTCCTTCAGACCATCCTGCCGCTGTTTGCCGTGGTGCTGGCCCTGTTGATGGTGTCGCGGATCCCGTATCCTCACGTGGTCAACCAGGTTTTCCGCGGGCAGAAGAGCTTCAGCCACGTGGTGAAGCTGGTATTTGCCCTGGTGGCGATCATGGTCATTCGCGGCTACTCGGTGCCGCTGTTGTGCGCCGCATACGCATTAGGCTCACCGGCCCGCTTCCTCTGGGAAAAGGTGATCGAGCGCCGGCACCAGGAAGATCCGTTGTTCTGAGACCCAAGAGACGAGGTGGTCATGTTTTCCGGGATTGTGGAAGCTTTGGGCGAAGTGGTGGAAGTCCGGTCGGAGCCGCCCGGCTGCCGGCTGATCATCCGCGAGCCGAAAATCGTCGCTGAGACGGCGGTCGCCGACAGCATTTCCGTGAACGGCTGCTGCCTGACCGTGGTCGAAGTCGACCGCGATACGATGGGCTTCCAGGCCGGTCCCGAAACGCTCTCGCGAACCAACCTCGGGGACCTCGTTCCCGGCAGTCCCGTCAACCTGGAACGTTCGCTCAAAGTGGGCGACCGGATCGGCGGCCATTTTGTCTCCGGGCATATCGACGGGGTGGCCACGCTTGCCGAGCGGCACGATATGGGCGAGTGGTCGAACTTCTACTTCCGAATTCCGCGGCAGCTCAGCCTCCAGATGGCCTCGAAAGGTTCGGTCGCCGTCGACGGCGTGAGCTTGACGATCGTCGACAGCGAACCCGAGCGGTTCAGCGTCGCCCTGATCCCCTACACACTCGCCGTCACGACGCTCGGCCCTCTCAAGGTCGGCGGTAAAGTCAATATCGAGACCGACATGCTGGCCAAGTACGTCCAGCGGCTGGTTGAGGCGCAGAAGTGGTAGACACTCCCGGCAATCAGACTCTCTCCTTCTTGATGCGGCGGTTTGCCGAGGCGGGAATCCGCCCGCGGACGAAGCTGGGGCAGAACTTCCTCATCGACCTGAACCTGCTCCGCCTGCTCCACCGCACGGCCCGGATCGGCCCGGACGACGTCGTCTTGGAGGTGGGCACCGGCACCGGGTCGCTCACCACGCTCATGGCCAAGGACGCGGCCGTGGTGGTCACCGTGGAACTCGACCCGCGGATGTTCCAACTCGCCGGCGAGGAACTCCACCGGTTCCAGAATGTCCGCATGCTCCAGATCGACGCCCTGAAGAACAAGGGCCGCCTCAGCCCGGTGCTCCTGGAAGCGGTCGGTAAGGAACTCGACGCGGCGCCGGACAGGCAGTTCAAGCTCGTCGCCAACTTGCCGTACAACATCGCCACGCCGCTGTTGGGCAATCTCCTGGCCCTCGACCGGCCGCCCGCGTCGATGACGGTGACGATCCAGAAAGAGTTGGCCGACCGCATCGCCGCTCGGCCCGCCACCAAGGACTACGGGGCCTTGAGCATCTGGATCCAGAGCCAGTGCCGGGTGGAGATCGTGCGGGTGATGCCCCCCTCGGCGTTCTGGCCGCGGCCAAAGGTCCACTCCGCGATCGTCCAGATCGTGCTCGACCCGGCACTCCGCGGCCGCATTCCGGATCGCCAGTTCTTCCACGATTTCATCCGTTCCATGTTCTTTCACCGCCGCAAGTTCCTCCGTTCCGAACTGCTCAGCGCGATGAAGGAACAGCTCGACAAGCCAAGCGTCGACCGGATTCTCGATGAATTGGGCCTGGACGGAACTGCGCGTGCCGAAGAACTGGAAGTAGCCGCCATGTTGGCGCTTTGCGAAAGAGTGCGGGCCGAAGTGGGCGGACCGACGTGATGGTCCGTTCGCCGGCCGTGATCTCCCGGGATAGCGGGCTTGTCGTCCCGCATCACTCCCCGGAAGCCGGCCACGCGTCCGTGGCAAGATCTGCCTCTACGGCTACCGGCGCTCCTGCCAGAGTCGAGGATGGGACCGCCGGCTCTGCTGCCTGGAATGTGGGCAACGAAGCGAGCGCGAACTGGCTCGCCAGCGACACCAAGAGCGCAATGGCGCACACGGCGTACATGCCGCCGTCCTTGTCGATCAGCATCTCACCCGACTCGACCGCAAACAGGCCGGCAAACGATCCCATCCCGACCAGGCATTCATTCACCCCGATATTGAACGACCGTCGCCCGGAGTTGCTGGCGTAGTAAACGGCTGAAAAGTACGCATACCCCGTGTAAAGCCCCAGCGCGACGATCGCCGCGGCGGCGATCGGGAAGACGGGTTTCAGCCATGCCAGGCCGAGCAGGACCGCAGCGGCAAGGTGCAGAACCACCAGCGGAAATCGGCGATACCGCCACGCGCCAAAGGCCGCCACACGGTAGCCCCACACGCCCTGCACCGCCATGTGCAGTGCCAGGACCAACCCAGGCAGAAATGGCAGAATGGCCGTGCGAGCGCAGACCGCCGGCCAAAGGCTCTGTAACGGCCTCTGTACGAACATCGCCGTAAAGATCAGGCACCAGCCCACGATCAGGTAGCGGAAGTTTGCCGCCGGCTCCCCGCCCGGCGGATCGTCTCCATGCTCGTCGGCGCTGAGCAGGGCATACGGGCGGGCCTGGTGCCGAAATAGCGCGACAAGGATTGTCGTTCCGACCGCCAACGTCGTCGCGCACAGGGCTAGGTTGCCGAGCCGGTAGAGGCTCCCCGAACTCAGAAATCCGGCGGCACTGCCGACACTCCACGCCAGGGTATATCGCCCCACCGTGAGCGCCAGGCCGCCCGGCGCGGTTTCACCCCGCATGAAGGTCTGAAAGGAGTTGAAGAAAAAGGCGAGCAGTGCGAACAGCACGGCCTGGCAGGCAATTTGGGGCGCGAAGGAGGTCACCAGCAGGCAGACGATCCCCATCACCGTGCTGCCCGCCGTGCTGGCAAGCAGGAGGCCCCGTGCGTTGCGCCGGGTAAGCACCAGTCCTGCCAGCAGGCTCGTGGCCATGTAAGCCAGTTGGCCAACTCCCCCGATCCAGGCGCACTCGAGGCCGCTGAACCCCCGCTCACCGGCGCCGTAAAGCACCGCAAAGACCACGAGGAACACGATCCAATCCATCAGCGCCGGGCAAATCTGCATGAACATGAAGGAGGCTCCGCGACCTGCGTCTGGGATGGCCTGCGGTCGCTTGGGGGGGCAGCACCTCTCGCTCGCGCTCGAGACGAAATCCTACAAAATACTTCGTGCGTTTGCGAAACCTAGAATACCAGGAGCACCCTTACCTTCACAGGGGTACATCCGTTTGTGGAAAAGACCGTCGTCTTTTCCAGCACCGATCACTCTGGGGAGCGGCGCGGACGAATTCCCAGAGAACATGAGTACCAGAAATGCCGAGCCACACTCCTGCTTGCAGAGTACCGGCCCATTCCGAGGAAGCCACCGGTGCTCCGCAGGGTGCTCCGGCGACCTGTGAACAGCAAGCGACGTCGCAAGTCCCGGCGGAGCAGCGACGCGACCGCTTTTTCGAAATGTCGCTGGATATGCTTTGCACGGCCGGAACGGACGGCTATTTCAAGGATGTCAATCCGGCCTTTGAGAGCACCTTGGGATATTCCCAAGCGGAATTGCTTTCCAGCCCGTTTCTGGAATTCGTCCACCCAGATGATCGCGACGCGACTTCGCGGGAGTTGGAGAACCTCGGTCGCGGGCAGGACACGGTCCTTTTCACCAACCGCTACCGTTGCAAGGACGGCCAATACAAATGGATATCGTGGTGCTCGCGCGGCGCTCGGCCCGGCGACGACGTCATTTTTGCCGTGGCCCGAGACGTTACGCTTGAGAAACTGGCCGCATTGGAGTTGAAGGCGGCGAAAGAAGCCGCCGAAGCCGCCAGCCGAGCAAAAAGCACATTCCTGGCCAACATGAGCCACGAGATCAGAACACCGATGAATGCGATCATCGGGCTGACCGAACTTGTCCTCGCCACCGGCCTGACGCCGACACAGAGAGACTACTTGGAAACCGTGCGCGATTCCGGGGAGGCCCTTCTCTCGATCATCAACGACGTTCTCGACCTGTCGAAGATCGAGGCGGAGAGGATTGAGCTGGAAAGGAACGTGTTCCATGTGAGCGAGCTCGTGGACGATACTGTCAAATCACAGGCCGTTCGAGCCCATGGCAAGGACCTGGAATTGATGTGCGATGTTCGCCCGGAGGTGCCCAGGACCTTGCGAGGGGATTCCATGCGACTTCGTCAAGTACTCGTCAACCTGATCGGCAACGCGGTCAAGTTCACCGAGTCGGGTGAGGTGCTGGTCGCCGTGCGGTGCCAATCCAGAACGCAGCGGCAAGTGGTTTTGGAATTTTGCGTCAGCGATACGGGGATTGGCATCCCCAAGGAGAAGCAACAGACCGTCTTCGAAGCATTCGAGCAGGCGGACGGCAGCACGACCCGCAGATTCGGCGGGACGGGACTGGGACTGGCAATCGCATCCCGACTGGCCAGGCGACTGGGCGGTGAGATGCAGTTGACGAGTGAACCCGGCCGGGGCAGCACGTTTCGATTCACCGCCTGTTTCGAGCCGGCGGAGGACGAACTGGACGAGATTGCCCGGCCGCTCGCGACCACTCTGGAAGGGGCCAAAATCCTGATCGTTGACGATCATGCCACTAGCAGGCAGATCCTCGAGCAGATGGTCCGCAACTGGGGATTGGTTCCTTCGTGCGCCGCGGATGCACGGCAAGCCTTGGAACTCCTCGGTGAAGCGGAGCGATCGAGTGAGCCCTACCGAATCATGCTCACGGACTCTCGCATGCCCGGAACAGACGGTTTTGCCTTGGTGGAACAGACTCGCCGAACGTCTCGGACGAAAAGCGAGGTCATTATGATGCTCACCACGGGCGATACGCCCCGCGACATCGGCAGATGCGACGAGTTGGGAGCGTCCGCCCACTTGTTCAAGCCGCTCAGGCAGTCGGAGTTGCTGGATGCAATCTTCATGGCCCTGCGACCATCGAGTCATGATCTAGGTGAGAAGCGGCCTCCGTCCGCAGTCTCCGGCGGCGAACCCGGCTCGTTGCGAGTGTTGCTGGTCGAAGACAGCCTGGTCAACCAGAAAGTTGCCGTTGCGCTATTGGAAAAACACGGACACCGTGTGGTCGTGGCGAATCACGGAAAGGAAGCGGTTGCGATCCTGGCGGCGGAAAGATTCGATCTCGTCCTGATGGACCTTCAAATGCCCGAGATGGATGGATTCGACGCAACGAAAGCAATCCGAGACCGCGAAAGGCAGGGAAGCGGCAGAACGCCGATCATCGCCTTGACTGCGCACGCCATGAAAGGAGATCGAGAGCGGTGCATGAACGCGGGCATGGATGAATACATCCCGAAGCCGATACGGGCGGACCAGCTTTTCGATGCGATCAGGCTCGTGACCGGGGCCGCCTCTTTGCGCGGAAGTCGGCCCCAGAGCGTTTTCGCGGGAGCAGAACGGGCAATCGACTGGAATGCGGCTTTAGAGTGCCTCAGCGGGGATCATGACTTGCTGCGCACCCTTGTGGAGGCAGTTCTGGAGGAAATGCCAAAGATGCTGGAGGCAGTCCGCCGTGCCGTGCGCGGAGGCGATGCCGCCCGTCTCAGGATCGCGGCCCACACACTGAAGGGCGCGATCCGGTATTTCGGGGCACAGGAAGCATTCGATCGTGCTTTCGCCATGGAGAGGCTGGGACGAGACGACCAATTGGAGACCGCGGAACAACTCTTGCCGGAACTCGACGCGGCGATCGAGCGTTTGCTGCCTGCCCTGCGGGAGTATGATGAACAATGGACAAAAGGATGAAGGTTGAGAGATTTCGCGGCGCGAGTGGGGATAGTCGGGTCTTGCTGACGGCCGGTTCCAACGGAACGAATTCCGTTTTGCGCCGGAAAGGAGCCCACCCACTCCGCATCACCGGCCGGTTCGGCTTTCCAAGCCCGTAGAAAGGGCTATACTACTCGTAAGAAGCCCTACGGCGGCTGACCGCAACGATTTAGGACCGTTCCGAGTATGACGGTTCTGCCCCGAGTTGGCAAGCGATCGGTGCTCGCGGGGCCGCGAAGAATCTCGAGTATTTGAAAACATGAGCGAACAAGGTAAGCCGGACCATTGGGGGAATCTCCTGTCTGATCTGGGGGTCGATGCACCCCCTCAAGAACCGACCATCACAGCGTCTGCCGCCGAGCCGATGCAGTCGGTGCCCGAACCCGTGCCGCGCCCCAAGCCCAGCCGGCAGCCCCGTCCCGCGGAACCGCACCGATCGCCTCGGGACTGGTTCCGTCTGGCCACCGAGCTCGGAGTAGAGGTTCCGGACGTGGAAGTCCAATCGGAACCGGCCGAAGCCGAGCCTCCCATGCCGCCGGAGCCGGTGCAGCCATTGCCTTTGCCGGGTGAAGAGTGGCTTGAGCCGAGCGAACCTTCGCTCGAGGCCCGCGAGTCGCTGGCCGAGGCCGAGATGGCCCTGGAGGAGCTCGACCGGTGGGATACGGAAAGCGAAGTCTCGGAACCGCCGCCGACAGAGCGCGAGGAGTCGGAAAGAAAGCTCCGCCGGCGCCGCAAACGTCGCCGCAAGACCCGACGGTCCGACGAGTCGGCCGCCGTTTCAGCCGAGCCGAGCCAGGAGGACAACACAGCGGATCTGGTCGAAGCTGAGGTCGTGGACATCGTCGAGGAAGAGGATGTCGAGGAACCGATCGGCGACACCTCGCCCGCCGCGGATCGCGGCGAGACCGGTGACGAATCCGTGCAGAAGCGATCAAAACGCCGGCGTCGCCGCCGGTCCGGCCGCAAGAAGGGAAGCCAGGAAGGTGCTCCGCCGGGAAGCACCGCCGAGGCGCCCGTCCTGGCCGAAACGGGGACCGATGAGCTTGATACGGATGACATCGAGGAAGACGTTGACGAGGAAGACGCGGCTGACGATTCGTCTGAGGGTCGCCGGCGCGACAAGCGAGCCCTGCATCGGGGCATACCCACTTGGAAAGAGGCCGTCGATGTGGTGATCTCGGCAAATCTCGAGTCGCGCGCGAAGCGTCCGGACCGCGGACCAGGACCGCGAGGCCGAGGCGGGCGAAACCGCGGGGGACGGGACCGGTCTGACCGCAACGGCTGAGCCCTGCCGCTTTGGTCTGCGCGCGGTGGGCAGCGGAATGGAACGCGGAGTGATGGGGCGATGGAATAATGGAATGATGGAGCATCCACTTCCGGCTCCAACATGCCATCGTTCCAACGTTCCATTCCTCCACTACTCCATGTCCACGGTCCAACCTTTGACTGCTTCCGACCAGCTTCAGGAGTTGGCCGGAAGTCTGGAACGGCATGAAGGCTTCATGGAGGTGGTTGCGAGCCTTGCGTCGGGCCATGCGGCCACGCTCGATGGAGTCTGGGGGTCGTCGTGCGCGCTGGCCGCGGCAGCCCTGGTCCGGCATGCTCCCGCCACGCTCGTTGTCGTCTGTCCGCAGATTGATGAAGTGGACGACTTCATCGAGGATCTCGCTCTGTTCAGCCGCGTTCGCCCCGAGCGGTTCCCCGCCCGCGAGGCGATGCCGAGCGAACGGGCCGTTCTGGACGAGGCCGCGGGCGACCGGATCCGACTTCTGAAGCTCCTCGCCGGCGCGGGGCAGTCGGCTGGCAGCACGCGGCCGGTCGCATGGGGTCCCGCGACTCCGGAAGAGGCCGATGGTCCATCGCGCGCCACGCAGTCTCCCGCCCACGCCCAACCGATGGCCGCCGCTGCGTCCGCGGTTCGGCCTCCGCAACCTCCGAAGCTGATCGTTGCCAGTGTCCAGAGCCTGCTCCAGCCGGTCCCGGCTCCCGAGTCGCTCAGCGGGCGCAACCGCACGCTCCGGACGGGCGACGACGTTAGTACCGGCGACTTGGCCCAATGGCTGGTCACGGGCGGCTTCCATCATTCTCCGGCGGTGGAACTCCCCGGCGAGTTTTCGCTGCGCGGCGGCATCATGGACGTGTTTGCCCTGGATTGGGACGATCCGGTCCGCATCGAGTTCTTCGGCGATCAAATTGAGTCGATCCGCCGGTTCGACGTGGCGACCCAGCGCAGTCTGGCCACGTTGGACTGGGTCGATATCACGGTCCTCGCTCCGCAAGATCCCGACCGGGCGCACCTGGCCGAATACTTACCGCCGCAAAGCTGGTTCCTTCTGGTGGAGCCGTCGGAACTCCGCGATGAGGGTCACAATTACCTGCGCCGCCTGGAGCATGCCCAGCCCATGCACACCGTCGAGGAGGTCCTCGACCGGGCCATCCGATTCCCGTCGATCACCGCCTCCGCCGTGGCCGCGGGCTCGCTGGAGACGACCTGCCGGTTGAAAATCGAATCGGTCGAGCATTTCAGCGGCGACATTTCCAAGGTCCGGGATGAGCTCGACTCCGCAGGCGCCGGGCAGGATGTCTTCCTGGTCTGCCAGACCGAAGCCGAGGTCCGCCGCCTGGCCGACCTGTTTGCCGGCACCCAGCTCGCCCGGCAGGGCAAGCTCCATTTTCCGCGGGGAAATCTCACGAGCGGGTTCCGGCTGGTGCCGGAATCCGTGGTTCTGGTCAGCAGCAGCGAGCTGTTCCACCGCACCGACATTCGCCGTCCCGTCCGACGCCGCCTCAGCAAGGCGATCGACAGCTTCATGGACCTCCGCGAAGGCGACCTCGTTGTCCACGTGGGCCACGGGATCGGCCGCTACCGCGGCATGTCGCTGCTGGAGAAAGACCAGCAGATCGAAGAGCACCTGCTTTTGGAGTTTTACGGCGGGACGAAGCTCTACGTCCCTAGTTCCAAGATCGGGCTGGTGCAGAAGTACGTCGGCGGCACCAAGAGCCGGCCCAGCCTGGCCAAACTTGGCGGACGGGTGTGGCACCGCCAGAAGAAGATGGTCGAGCAGGCCGTGACCGACATGGCCGCCGATATGCTCGACCTGCAGGCGGCCCGTTCGGCCCGCCCGGGGATCAGCTTTCCCGACGACACCGAGTGGCAGCGCGAGTTTGACGCGTCGTTCCCGTACCAGGAGACCGACGATCAGTTGATCACGATCGAGGCCATCAAACGCGACATGACCCAGCCGCGCCCGATGGACCGGCTCCTCTGCGGCGACGTCGGCTTCGGGAAGACGGAGCTAGCCATGCGAGCGGCCTTCAAGGCAATTGACGCCGGATACCAGGTGGCCATTCTCGTCCCCACCACGATCCTGGCCGAGCAGCACTACCGGACGTTTTCCGCGCGGATGGCCGAGTTCCCCTTTGAAATCGCCACCCTCTCCCGTTTCGCCACCAGGAAGCAGCAGTCGGAGATCATCGAGCGCCTGGCCAACGGCTCCATCGACGTGGTGATCGGCACCCACCGGTTGGCCCAGCCCGACGTACGCTTCCAGAACCTCGGCCTGGTGATTATCGACGAAGAGCAACGGTTTGGCGTCGAGGTGAAGGAGCAGCTCAAGGCGCTGCGCACCATCGTCGACGTGTTGACGATGACCGCCACGCCCATCCCCCGGACGCTCCACATGTCGCTCCTGGGACTCCGCGACATCTCCAACCTGCAAACGCCGCCGGAAGAGAGGCTGGCCGTGGAGACTCACGTCTCGCGGTTCGACCTGGCGATCATCCGCAACGCCGTGCTCCGCGAGCTCAACCGCAACGGGCAGATCTTCTTCGTCCACAACCGGGTCGCCGATATCGAGCTCCTCGCCCGGCGGCTTCGCCAGATCGTTCCCGAGGCGACGCTCGAGATCGGCCATGCCCAAATGTCCGAGCACCAACTGGAAAAGGTGATGCTCGACTTCGTCGATCACCGTTTCGACATCCTCCTGAGCACCACGATCGTGGAAAGCGGATTGGACATTCCCAACGCCAATACGATCTTCATCGACGAGGCGGACCGCTACGGGCTGGCAGACCTCCATCAGCTCCGCGGCCGGGTCGGCCGGTATAAACACCGGGCCTACTGCTACCTCTTGATCGATCCCAACAAGCACGTTGCTCCCAACGCGGCCAAGCGGCTCCGCGCGATCGAAGAGTTCAGCGAATTGGGGGCCGGTTTCGCCATCGCCATGCGCGACCTGGAGATCCGCGGGGCCGGAAACATCCTGGGGACCCAACAGAGCGGGCATATCGCCCTGGTCGGCTACGAACTCTACGGTGAACTACTGGAAAGCGCGGTCCGCCGCCTCAGGCAGCTCCCGCCCAGAACGTCGGTCGAAGTTGATGTTGACCTGCCGGGCGAAGCCCATCTGCCGCGGGGGTACGTGCCGGAAATGCGGCTGAAAATCGACCTCTACCGCCGCTTGGCGAGGGTTTCCACGCCCGCGGAGTTGGACGATTTCCGCGTCGAGCTGAACGATCGGTTCGGCCCGCCGCCCCCGGTGGTCGAGCGTCTCCTGGCACTGACGGAACTGCGGTTCCTAGCCCACCGTTGGCAAGTCCGCTCGATCCGGCTGGAGCGGCCCTATGCGGTTCTTGCCTACACCTCGCGCCGGCTGATCCGCGAGCTGGTGGACCAGAGCAAGGGGGAATTGCGCGTGGCCGACGAGGAGAGTGCGTATCTGCCGATGGGGCAAGAGGTTGCAGATCCGAACCGGATTCTGGCCCGGCTGAAATCGCTGTTGCAGTCCGCATAGACCGGCCCTATAATCCGGCCGCTTGTCGGGGTAGGGATGCCCCAAGACCACTTCTCTCCACCTGATGGCGGAACGGACTCCGTGCAACGCCCACCCCTCTGGCTCTCGACCCTCGACCCTCGACCCTCGACCCTTCAGCGCCTCCTCCAATCAGTCATCCTGGTTCTGGCAGTGGCGGTGATCGGGGTGGCGGTCGGCCGCGATGACGCCAACGCACAGTCCTGGCAACCGGAACCCGCCGCGGCAGTGGCGATTCCCCCGGCGCTCGGCCCACGCGTGGTTCCGCCTCCTCCGCAAGTACCCGCGGCAGTCACCCACCCGGTCGCCTGGCCGGGCACGCCGGTCACTTCCGGTCCGCTGGGCGAATCCTATGTGGCCGACTCGCAGCTTCCGACCGCAGCGGCCAATGGACCCGCAATCTATCCCCACGTTCCCCAGCAGACGCCGCAACCGGGTGCAAATCTGCCGGCAACGTATCCGGCCACGAACATGTCTTCCGGAGCGTACCGGCAAGGCTGGGCAGAACCCTGGTCGCCGCCCGCTGTGGACCATCGAGCGATGCCCGGGCAGGAAGGCGTTGCGCGTGGAGCCCTTCCCGGCGCGGGCCCAGCCAACTTTCCGTTACCTTCCGCGCCGGTCCAGCCGCCTGCCGGTGGTCCTTCTGCGGCTTTTATGGAAAGACCGCAGGCGGCCGGCCCTGTCGGCCAGGCGGTGCCGCGCGGTCCGACCGGGTACTCCGCTCGAGCAGCCGTGGAATCGCAATGGGACGCATCGCCGGCTGTCGTGGCGGAACTGGAGCTTTGCGAGGGCGCCCAGCCCTTGGCCACCGTCGGTTCCGACTGGATCCTGTCTGGAGAGATCCTAGGTTCCGTCAACGAATTGCTCAAGGAAAACGAGGATCGTATTCCGAAGAACCAACTGGAAGAGCAGCGGAAAATGCTCATCCAGCAGAAGCTGAAACAGAGAATCGAAACGAAGTTGATCTACCAGGACGCCCGGCGGGTCATTCCGAAAGAAAACTTCCCCTCGATCGAGGAAAAACTGAGCGAGTATTTCGAGGAGAAGGAATTCCCTGAACTGATGAAGCGGGCTGAAGCGACTTCGCGGCAAGATCTCGAGCTGAAACTGCAAGTCCTCGGCACCTCGATCGATCGCGAGAAGCGATCGTTCATGGAACGGGCCCTGGCCCAGCAGTGGGTCCAGGAACAGGTCAAGTCCGACGAGGAAATCAGCCACGAGCAGATGCTCGCCTATTATCAGGAGCACATCCGCGAGTACGAGTATCCCGCGCAGGCCCGCTGGGAACAACTGATGGTCCGCGTCTCCGACTACCCGGGGAAGGCGGAAGCCTACGCCGCCATTTGCGAGATGGGAAACCAGGTGTGGAAAGGCGTTCCGTTTGCCGAAGTAGCCAAAGCGCGTTCGGCCGGCGCCACCGCCTCGCAAGGCGGCGTGCGGGACTGGACGTCCAAGGGGAGTCTCGTCTCCCAAACGCTCGACGACGCCTTGTTTGGCCTGGAACTCGGCAAACTCAGCCAGATTCTCATGGACGAACAGGGATTCCATATCATCCGCGTCCTCGAGCGCAAAGAGGCCGGGCGCACGCCTTTCCTGGAGGCACAGGTCGGCATCCGCGAAAAGATCCGGGAGGGACGGAGGCGCGAAAAGATCGAGGAATACCTTGTGCGGCTGAAGGAAGAAATCCCGGTCTGGACGGTATTCGACGACCCGCACGCGGCCAACCCCCTGGCGCGTTCGCAAAGCAACCGGCCCAATTGAATCCCGTCAACCCGTGTGCGTATCCCGACGGGGCGTCGGTTCGCCCAGCGAAGGGGCAATTTTGGACGCGAAAACCAATCGCATGGGCTTCTCCCCGTTGGTTATTCGCACAGCATCCCCGGCGTGTGACTCACGGTGCCGCGCCGCCCCGACGGCGGGGTGCTTGTTGCGGGAGCTTTCTGCGCGTTACGATGGACGGCCGGTAACCCGGATCTCGGATCAGGAGACTGCCATGTACCGTACCCATCGACGCGAATTTCTGAAGACCTCCGCCGCCATCGCCGGGGCGGCGGCCGTCGTTCGACCGGCGGTCGCCGCCGGAACGCAGAGCCCCAGCGACCGTATCCGCGTGGCCGTGGTGGGACTGGGGGGGCGTGGGCGCCGCTCGCACTGCGATGCCCTCCAGCAGATGGCGGACCAGAACGTCGAGATCGCCGCCCTGTGCGACTGCGACGAGAACCGCATGAACGCCGCCGCGGAGGAACGCGAGAAGGCGTCGGGCAAGAGGCCGGCCCTCTATGCCGACTACCGCAAGCTCCTGGAAGACAAGTCGATCGACGCGGTCGCGCTGGCAACTCCCAACCATTGGCACGCGCTGGAAACCATCTGGGCGTGTCAGGCAGGCAAGGACGTGTATGTCGAGAAGCCGGCCTCGCACAACATCTTCGAAGGCCGCAAGATGGTCGAGGCCGCAAGAAAATACGGACGCATCGTCCAGACCGGCACCCAATGCCGCTCCAGCCCCAAGATCCGCGAAGGGATCCAGAAACTGAAGCAAGGCGTGATCGGCCGCGTCTACATGGCTCGCGGCATCGCCTTCAAACTTCGCGCGGGCGGCCGCAACGACATCGGCCCGGCACCGCCCGGCATGAACTGGGACCTCTGGCTCGGCCCGGCCCAAGAAGCCCCGTACAACAAACTGGCCGTGTTCCGCTGGCGATTCTTGAAGGACTACGGCAACGGCGAGATCGGCGACCAGGGCGTGCACCAGTTGGACATCATCCGCTGGGGCCTGGAGCTCGACACCCATCCCACCCGCGTCCAATCGATGGGCGGAAGCCTCGTCCACGACGACGACGAGGACACGCCCGGCAATCAACTCTTCGCCGCCGAGTTCGGCGATCGGCGAGTGCTCGTCCAGTTCGAGACCCGCAACTGGATGACCAACGACGAGGCAGGCATGGGCACGAAATATCCGTTCGTCGACCAGCGGAACGTGGTGGGGGTGATCTTTTTCGGCACGGAAGGCTACATGATCATCCCCGACTATTCCAGCTACCACACCTTCCTGGGCCGCGACCGCCAACCGGGGCCGAGCGACTCGGTCCCCGGCGCGCCGATGATGGACCTCGACCAGTTCCAGAACTGGATCCGCGCGGTCCGCAGCCGCAACTTCGCCGACCTCTACTCGGACATCGAGGAGGGGCACAAGTCGGCCGCCCTCTGCCATCTGGCGAACATCGCCTACACGGCCGGCCGCACGCTCCAGTTTGACCCCGTGAAAGAACGTTTTGTCGGCGACCCGGAAGCCGACAAGCTCCTGACGCGCGACTACCGCGCGCCCTACGTCGTGCCCAGCGAGGTCTGAGACGTGGTCGCCTCTGTAGCCGTGGACGTCACAATGCTCGATTCGCTTGTCGGCAGCACGCACCTCGACAGAGGGCACAATGCGCCTTCGGCCCGCATGATGTCCCGGCCCCCGTATGGATATCCTCGGACTGGCCCCGCAACGGCCACGTCGTAGGCATGGTCCGCGCCGGCCCGTGTTGACGAAACTGAACTCGGCCCCGGCCGTCTCGTAGGTGAGCCACTGGGCGGCGGAAGTGGTCAAGTACGTTTGGAGAGCCGGATAGTAGCCGCCGGCCAGCGCCACCGAGGCGTCTGCCTCGGCATATTCGTACGTCTTGTTGGCATCGGCCACGGCCATCCACGTGCTCACTCTTTCGATTGGTCGTAGAGGACTGCCTCCGCTCTGGCTGGTCTCCGTTGCCCAACCTGGCCGGTACGCATCGCTACCATTCAACGCCAACTGCGTAATCATCCTCGTCTTCGAAGGGGCGCACGCCGAAATGGTAGAACAACGAATCAAGGAACTTAGCGAACTGCACAGGCGTCGTGTGGCGCAGTTCGATTATCCCCTTCTCGTGTGAGTCTTGGAGTTTCGAGCGGCTGAGACCTGCTCGCGACAGTACCGCATCCAAATCGACAGACTCGTCGCCGATGTTCACCGACTGACCGTGCACGAGCACGTCCACGATGTGATAGGTGTCGGGTCTGGAGCCTTGTCCACTCGCGCTGAAGGTGATCCACTTGTCCCACGGCTTGAGTTTTCGCAACCGCTTGATTGCGTCCGTCATGGCGTCGACCGTAGTTGCGAATTCACCGCTTGGGTGCTCCATGAAAGGTTCTGTCTTCGTGGGGCTTGCCTTTGGCATCGATGTCGGTTCCGATTCGATGTTGCCGGAACCTGCTATGAGATCTATCGGCGAGACTCCGTACTTGTTCTTCCGCGTCTGGTCGGCTCCGTGCGCAATGAGGCATTTGATTACGGCATCTCTATTTCTGTCCGGCGATTGGAAATACACGGCCTTCGAGAGTGGGGTATTCCCGTGCTGGTCGCAGGCGTCCACATTCGCCCCATGCTTAAGCAGCAGTTCCACGATTTCCAGGCAATGGTGCGCCGCGGCAGCATGCAGTGCAGTATATCCTTCCTCATCCTGTGCATTCACGTCAGCCCCGCGCGCGATCAGCTCACTGACAAAAGCAGTTTGTCCGAATCCCGCCGCATAGATAAGTACAGTGCTCCCTTCGCGGTCGCGAGCATTGACATCTTCCCCCGCGTCGAGAAGCTTTCGAAGTGCTGTTAAGTCATCATCGAATCGCGCAAAAAACAGCTCGCTTTCGGGCGTTTTTTTCTTGGCCATGCCTTTCTCCTCTGCTCCTTTCTGCTCCGGAAGCATCACAGATCGCAGGGATTCGAGTTGAGGTGCTCTTGCTCAAGCGAGACCCCCATGTCTGCGGATTCTCGGCCCGGGCGTGGTAGTTGTCGGATCAGACGGACATGCGCCGGTAGGCTTCTCGGGTCCCAAGGAGGTGAAAAACCATGTTCCAAAAACAAGTGCTGGTTCCCGATCGCATGCGCCGCCGGCCACGGGAGGGATCGTCCTGGATCTCAGGCCCAGATCCTCGTCGGCACCGTCCGCCCACCCAAGCCTCTCCGCAGCGCCCATCCCACTCTGGCTCGCCCCTCAACCCTCGACTCTTTCAACTTTTTCCGAAATTCCCTCTCCCGCCCCCGAGAATTTAGTTGAAATTGGTCCACTTCGTAACAAACGAATCGGGGTCAAACGAATCGGGGTCAGGCTTTAAGTATTAAGTTTACCGCGAGTGAGTTTCCGAACGATCTGGTCCACAAGTTCCGCTATCGGGCACTTCCCCTCGCGGATCTTGCGCCGAATCGTACTGACCGCCGCGGAGGTGATGCCGCCGTAGTGTTCTCCGATCTCGCGCTGCGTTGCCCTAGTCAGTCGGCAGGCCAACTCCACCGCCAGGAATTTCGCCGCGCCTGAGGAGTGTCCGTGGCGCTTCAGTTCCTCCGTGTCGAGGCCGAAATGCGCCGCCACCGCCGCATCCACCTCCACGATTGGGTAAACGGTGCGGGGATAGGCTACGTCGGCGTCTTGACTTCGGCCCGTCCGCAGCGCACCGAGCCGACGCTCCGTTTCTTCCACGAACCGCTCGCCACCGATGGCATACCGGCTGGCCTTGAGGGCTTCCAAAATCGGACCATCGTCGTCCAGAAGGCACGCGTGCGTGTAGGCGCGGTACTGCCGCCTTGCGGTCGCCGGCGAGAGACTGTACATCTTCAGCACGTCGAAGCAGACGAATTCCATCGCTCGTTTCGCATCGACATACCCCGGATAGCTGCTCCAGCAGTAGCTTTCCAAGAGCCGCACGAGTTCGGCACGCGGCAGATCACGGCAGGCCGCGATTTTGATGGGGTTGAGGTGGATGTACCGCGTGAGGGCCAGAAGATACGTGTCGTCCTCGATGAGTTTTGCCTTGAAGCGGCTTTCGAACTGATGGCCGGGCCGCCGGTGCTTGTAGCGTGCGTACAGGGCATAGCTGGTGTTCAGCCGCTGCATGAACTGCGAGAGGTTCGCGCGCGGCGTACGGACCAGGAGGTGGAAATGGTTTTCCATCAACACAAACGCGTACAGGAGGACTGCGGCCGTGGTGACGTTGTCCTGGAGTTGATCGAGAAAGCGAGTGCGGTCGGCATCGGTGAAGAAAATCCTCGCACGCCCGTTGCCGCGGGCGGTGACATGATAGAGCGCGTCGGGAAAGTCTATCCGTGGAGGTCGTGCCATGCCGCCAGTATACCACCCGCCAATAGGCTTGAAAACTTAATATTTAAAGCCTGACCCCGTTTTCGTGCGGGGACGACCTGTCCTGTTACGGCATCGTGCCGTTGACATGCGAGACACAATACCTCCTTTGTCACATTACGATGGGTCTGCCGGCAGGTGCCCGAAGTGTGATTCCATCCTACTCATGGTTCATGGTAAACGGACTCCGATTAGCACGCAATCACATCAACCCGTTCCGCACCCACCGGTCCCAAGTTGCATATCGACCGGAGAATCACCATCGCCCACCCCATCGCAGAACTGCGCAGTCGGACCATGCTGGAATTCCCGACAATCAAGACGGGCAAGCTCGGATTGGCCGCTATCTATGGTTGACGCGGCTGGGATTACGTCGTCCACCGTTGCCGGGCAAGGCCCGATCCGGATCGTTTACCACGGCAATGGGGTGCTTTGCCGCGGGAGGCGGGAGTGCTTGGCCCTTTTTTGCCACCTGTCCTCCGCGGTGGTCCGCCATTCGGCGGAGCAGAGGAAGAGCGACCTTTCTGTTGAGCGACAACGAATCGTGGCCCGCCGTTGGCAGGGATCAGAGGCTCTCCGGCACTAGGAATCCGCCACCCAGGGCGATTGCGCCATAATGGGTAATCTGCTACGATTGGGCAATGGCAATTCGCGCCGCCTGCTGAAGAGGAGCAGGGAGCGGTGGAATCGATCA